>JAKAHJ010000111.1 GCA_021815055.1 Pseudomonadota bacterium
CGCGATCCACGCCGCCTCCGCGGCGCGCAGGGCATCTCCGAGCGCCGGCCCGCGCGCGATGCCGCGCTTCATGATATCCTTGGCCTTGAGCGGAAACGCGGGCGCCGTCCAGCGCCGCGGCAGCGCCACGAACTCGCGCCAAGCGGCATCGTGTGCGCTCGCCGGCGAGCGCGCCCAGGCGACAAGCGCGCTGTCGATGAAATGGTCGGGGCCGAGCCGGTAGAGCGCCGCGCGCGCCGCCGCCTCGCCCATCTCCGACGAGAGTCGCCGCCAGTTCGCGGCCATGGCCGCAAGCCGCGCGTGCTCGGCATTGGTGAGCCGCAACCGTTGCCACAGCCGCTCGGCGTCTTCCGCGACGACGACCGCGAGCCCGCCGAGCCGCCGAGCCGGGTCGGCCGCGACGCCGGCCGCCGCTTCCGCCTTCACCACGTTCTCGAAGCCGGCGAGATAGGGCACGCCGCCGAGAACGCGCAGCAGCAGGCCGGCTTCCGCCATGGCCGCCAGCGTCGGCGCGGCGCGCGGGGCGACCAGCAGCTTCATCACTTCCATGCGCACGCGCTCGCGCGACAGTCTGGCCAGCCCGTCGCGTGCCGCGATGCAGGCATGCAGCCCCTCCGCATCCGGATGGTCGTGACCGTAAGCCGCGTGGAAGCGGAAAAAGCGCAATATGCGCAAGTAGTCTTCTTCGATGCGCGCGCGCGCCTCGCCGATGAAACGCACGCGGCGCGCTTCGAGATCGGCGAGCCCGCCGACATAGTCGTAGACCGCGCCATCGCGCGTGACCGAGAAGGCATTGATGGTGAAATCGCGCCGGCGCGCATCGCCCGCCCAGTCGCGTCCGAATTCGACCTTGGCGTGGCGGCCATAAGTCTCCACGTCCTGGCGCAGCGTCGTCACCTCGAACGGGTGCTTTTCGATCACCACCGTGATGGTGCCGTGCGCGATGCCGGTCGGCACCGCCTTGAAGCCGGCTGCTTCGACGCGGCGCGCGACCGCTTCCGGCAGCGCCGTGGTGGCGACATCGATCTCGGCGACGGCAAGGCCGAGCAGCGCATTGCGCACCGCGCCGCCGACCACGCGCGCCTCTTCGCCGTCGCGGTCGAGCACATCGAGCAGCCGCGGCAGCGCACCTTGCTTCAGCCACGCAACGTCGAGCTTGCGGTCGGTACGGCCGGCATCGGGCATCATTTGGTCTGCCCCGGCACGAGCTTGCCGTTTTCCATGTGCGCCGGGATGTAGGTCGAGCCCGGCGGGGCGCCGGAATAATTGGCGAAATAAAGGAAGCTGCCGAGCACCAGGACCAGCGCAACGATCGCGAGCGCGACGACCCGCGAAACCGGCCACGATTTGATGTCGAGCACGCCCGCCCGCGTCGCCAACAGGAAGACGGCGTAAAGTACAAACGGCGTAACGAACAGCAGAAATTCGATGAGGACCGGGCGGATCATGGTCTTGCTCCATCCCTCCCCTGCAAGGGGAGGGTGGTCCGCATAGCGAACTGGGTGGGGATCAACCCACCACGAAAGCCCCACCCGGCCGCTCGCTGCGCTCGCGTCCACCCTCCCCTTGCAGGGGAGGGATGAAGAAAGTGAGCGCGCGCGTGCAACATCCCCATCAATCCCGATAAATCCGGTCGTGGAGATTGCGCAGAATACCCGCCGTCACGCCCCAGATGTAACGCTCGCCGAAGGTGATGGCGTAGTAGTGCCGCGTCATGCCCTGCCACTCGCGCGCATGGCGCTCAACGTTATTCTGGTCCATCAGAAAGCCGAGCGGCACTTCGAACGCGGCGTCCACCTCGTTTTCATTGAGCGTGAGGTCGAAGCCAGGTTTCACGCGCGCGATCAAAGGCACGATGCGATAGCCGAGCGTGGTCATGTAGAGATCGAGATAGCCGAGCGGTTCGACAAAGGAGCGGTCGAGCCCGATCTCCTCCTCCGCCTCGCGCAGCGCCGAAGCGCGCGGATCGGCGTCGCTCTTGTCGATCTTGCCGCCGGGAAACGACACCTGGCCCGGATGATCGGGCAAATGCTGCGCGCGCTGCGTGAGCAGCACGGTCGGCTCCGGACGATCGACCACCGCCACCAGCACCGCCGCCGGGCGGATCGGCCGAACCTCGGCGATCTTGCGCATCACCGGATCGGCGTCGTGGTCGCCACGCTTGGGCGTGACGCTCGCATCGGTGAGCCCGGGCGGCACGTCGAGCGTCAGCCGCGCACGCGACCGCGCGAAGAATTCCGCCGCCGGCAGGATCGCCGGTCGTTGCTTGGCCTCGGCCTTCATCGTCCGCCCAATCGCATGGTTCGCTCCCGGATGACACCCTGATTTGGCATAGGCCGCGCCCCGGCTAGAGGCCGACCGGCACTTCCGCAAGGCCCAGATGCCGCGCCAGCGCATGAAAATCGCGGTCGTTGTGCAGCAAGGGCCGACGGTTTTCGATGCACCAAGTGCCGATCAGCAGATCGATCGTTTTGCGCACGGTGACGCCGCGCGCACGCAGCGCGCGATAATTGCGGGCCGTCGCGACCGCTATGGCCGTGCCGGCCATCGGCACGATTTCGAACCGCCGAAGCAGAGCCTCCACCGCACGGGCGGCGCGCTCGCTGTCAAGGCCCTGCAAGACCTCACACAGCATCAGGTCGCCGACGATGATTTCGGTTTCGCCGAACAGGCTCCGCAAGCGCCGCACATGAGGCGCGTTCCGGCCATTTAGAAAGTCGATCCAGACCGTCGAGTCGACTACTATCACCGCGCGCCACGTCCTTTCCGGCTGCGCGCGAGATCGCCGCGCCAGGGATAGCGGCCAAAAGCGGCGTCTACCGTCTTTTGCTTTCGGAGCTTGATCATGAGGCGGAGGGCTTCTTCGACGGTCGCCCGCTTCGTCTCTTGCCCGGACGCCTTCTGAGCTTCGGCCATCAGCGTGTCATCGATGTCGATATTGGTGCGCATGAACGCCGTTCCCGCGTGGTTGTGTGTATTGAAGTTCCGAATGATACACCATCGCGCGGATGAGCGACAGTCGCATCACGCGAACTCCCGTAAGACGTCCGCTTCCGCCATCGGGAAGAACGCGCCATCGGAGGCGACGCCGAACATCGCCTTGCCGTCGATGTCGCGCGTTTCGCCGAGCGCGACAAGGTCATAGAACAGCGCCCGCGTCACCTTCGCCCAGAGGCCGCGGCGGACATGCAAGTAAGGCCGCAGGCCGCCCGAGGCTTCCGGCTCGAAGCGAAGGCGGTGGTCCGCGCCGGCCCTGACCCAATCGTCGACATTGGTCCGGAAGGCAAGAGTTCGCACACCGGCCTCGCGCTCGATCGTCATCTCGACCGAGAGAAACGGCACGTCTTCGACCGTCAACCCGACCTTTTCGACCGGGGTAACCAGGAAGTAGCGGTCGCCTTCGCGCTTGAGCACCGACGCGAACAGCTTGACCAGCGCCGGCCGCCCGATCGGGGTCTTTTGGTAGAACCACGTACCGTCCGACGCGATTTTCATGTCGATGTCGCCGCAAAACGGCGGATTCCATCGCTCGACCGGCGCCGGCCCGCTTTTCCCGCCGGACAACGACGCAGCCATCGCTTCCAGTCCGCCTTGCCCTGTCTTCGCCATTGTTTACCTACGATATCAATCACTCAGGGCTGTTCGCATCTTCGTGATCGGCCCACCGGACGGCGGAAGATAGCGTAAGCTTGCCCGGAGAATGAGGCAGATTCGCTCCAAGATGCGCATCCAAATCGCCTCTGGTGTGTTTGTTGCAAGGGCGGAACAAACGCCCCGCGTGCGGCCGAACGGGTGGCTGGCGCGCCGATGAAAGGATCCGAGGTTATGGCGGCGGCAAGCGGCGAAAGCCTGGAAAAATTGGAAGATATGATCGTACGCGCGGCGGAATCGACCGCCGCTCATGTGCGGGCGGCGAAAGAGGCCATCGGCACGGTCATTTTCGGCCAGGACGTGGTGGTCGAGCGGGCCCTGGTCACCGTCCTGTCGGGCGGCCACGCCCTGCTCGTCGGCGTCCCGGGCCTCGCCAAGACCAAGCTGGTCGAGACCATGGGCATCGCGCTCGGGCTCGACGCCCGCCGCATCCAGTTCACCCCCGACCTGATGCCGTCCGACATTCTGGGCACCGAGGTGCTCGAGGAGAGCGCGGGCGGCAAGCGCAGCTTCCGCTTCATCGCCGGGCCGGTTTTCGCCCAATTGCTGATGGCGGACGAGATCAACCGCGCCTCGCCGCGCACGCAGTCCGCGCTGCTGCAGGCGATGCAGGAGCAGCATGTGACGGTGGCCGGCGCCCGCTACGATCTGCCAAAACCCTTCCATGTGCTGGCAACGCAAAACCCGCTCGAGCAGGAGGGCACCTACCCTCTGCCCGAGGCCCAGCTCGACCGGTTTTTGATGGAAATCAACGTCGATTATCCGGACCTCGCGGCCGAGCGCAAAATCCTGTTCGACACGACCGGCGCCGACGAAAGCCGCGCCAAGCCGGCGATGACGGCGGAGGATCTTCTGTCCGCGCAACGGCTGGTCCGCCGTCTGCCCGTCGGCGAATCGGTCGTCGAGGCGATCCTCAAACTGGTACGCTCGGCCCGGCCGGGTCCGGAAGCCGGCGACCTCGGCAAGCTGATTGCCTGGGGCCCGGGTCCGCGCGCGAGCCAATCGCTGATGCTGGCGGTGCGCGCCCGTGCGCTGCTCGACGGTCGCTTCGCGCCGTCGGTCGATGACGTGCTCGAACTGGCCGAACCCGTGCTCAAGCACCGCATGGCGCTCACCTTCGCGGCCCGCGCGGAAGGCGAGACGATCCCGGACCTGATCCGGCGCCTGAAGGCGCGCATCGGATAAATGCATGGCCGAGCCGAGCCGCAAAGACGTCGATAACCAGCCGGTCAAGGACGCCGTCGGCACGAGCCGCAAGCTGGCCGCGCGTATGCCGCGTCTCATGCTGGAGGCACGCCGCGTCGCCGCCACCATCATTCATGGACTGCACGGCCGCCGCCGCGCCGGATCCGGCGAGAATTTCTGGCAATACCGCCATTTTTTTTCGGGCGAGCCGGCACACACGATCGACTGGCGACGCTCGGCGCGCGACAACCATCTCTATGTGCGCGAGCGCGAATGGGAAGCCTCTCATACCATCTGGCTCTGGCCCGACCGCTCGCCCTCGATGGACTTCGCGTCGGCACTGGCCGAATGGAGCAAGCTCGACCGCGCGCTGGTCGTGTCCTTCGCGCTGGCAGAGGTGCTGGTGCAGGGCGGCGAGCGGATCGGCATCCCGGAATTGATGCGCCCGAGCGCCAGCCGCAACGTAATCGAAAGCATGGCGCAGCGGCTCGTGCACGATACACGCGAGCACCCGAGCCTGCCGCCCAATTTTGCGCCGGCGCCGTTCTCGGAAGTGCTGTTGTTTTCCGATTTCTGGAGCCCGATCGCCGATTTCCGGCGCACCATCGGCCAGCTCGCCGCCAATGGTGCGCGCGGCCACGTGGTGCAGGTGGTCGATCCGGCGGAAGAGACCTTCCCCTATGCGGGCCGCATCGAATTCATCGAGTCCGAAGGGCTCGGCAGCGTGATGGCCGGCCGCGCCGAAACCTGGCGCAACGACTACCAGGCGCTGCTCGCCCGCCATCGCGCGGCGCTGCGCGCTGAGACCGAGCAATTCGGCTGGACCTTCACCATCCACCGCACCGATCGCGGACCGACCGAACTCTTGTTTGCCCTGCACGCGCGCATGGGCGCCAACAGCATGTCGGCGGTGCACAGCCGTCACGCGCCCGCCCAGGCCGGGAGGACGGCATGATCGGCTCGCTGCCGCTCGCCTTCGCCCAGCCGCTGGTGCTGCTCGGCCTCGTCGCTTTGCCCGTGCTGTGGTGGCTGTTGCGGCTGGTGCCGCCGCGGCCGCGCCGCATCGATTTCCCGCCGACGCGCCTCCTGTTCGAGATCGCGCCGAAGGAGGAAACGCCGGCGCGCACGCCCTGGTGGCTCACGCTCCTCCGCCTGACGCTGGCTGCGCTCGTAATCATCGCGGCGGCCGGCCCCTTGTGGAATCCGCCGCTCGCGGCTTCAAACCGCGGCGCGCCGATGCTGGTGCTGCTCGACGACGGCTGGCCCGCCGCAAGTACCTGGGACGAGCGGATCCGCACGCTCGATGAATTGATCGCACGCGCCGAAGCCGACAATCGCGGCGTCGCCGTGCTGCCGCTGTCGGAAACCGCGCGCGACATCTCCTTGCAGACCGCCGGTGCGGCGCGCGTCCAGGTCAAGCAGTTGAAGCCGCGGCCTTATGCGGTCGACCGCAGCGAGGCGCTGCCGCTGATCGAGCGCTTCCTCGGCAATGCGCCGAATGTCGAACTGGTCTGGCTGTCGGACGGCACCGACAACGGCAAAGGCGCCGACTTCATCGCCGGCTTGAAGCGCGTCATCGGCAATCATGCGCTGACGATCGTTTCCGGCGGCATCGGCGTTCCGCATGCGCTGGCTGCCGCCGACAACGCCGCCGGCGCGCTCACCGTGAAAGTCTTGCGCGCCGCGACCGGCGTGCCTGAGAACGGCATGGTCAACGCCATCGATCTCAAGGGCCTGGCGCTCGGCGAAGCGCCGTTCGCCTTCAAGGCGGGCGACCGCGAGACCGAGGCCTCGATCAATCTGCCGGTCGAGATCCGTAACGATGTGGCGCGGCTGGAAATCGTCGGCGAGCGCTCGGCCGGCGCGGTGCAACTGCTCGACAAGCGCTGGCGGCGGCGCACGGTCGGCATCGTTTCCGGCTCGGCTGCCGACCGTTCGCAGCCGCTGCTCGGCGCGACCTATTATCTCTCGCGCGCACTCAATCCGTTCGCCGATGTGCGGCTGGCCGAAAACGTCGCGCCGGCCGAGGCGGTGACGCGCTTCCTCGGCCAGCACCTGCCGATGCTGATCCTCGCCGATGTCGGCAATGTCGCCGAAGCGCTCGAGCCGCTCAGCAAATGGGTCGAGAACGGCGGGGTGCTGGTGCGCTTTGCCGGTCCGCGGCTCGCCGCCACCGACGACAATCTGGTGCCGGTGAGGCTGCGCCGCGGCGGCCGCATCCTGGGCGGCACCTTGAGCTGGGACAAGCCGCAGCCGCTCGCCGCGTTCGCGCGCGAAAGCCCGTTTGCGACCATGCCGGTGCCGAACGACGTCACCGTCACGCGGCAGGTTCTGGCCGAGCCGGATGCGACGCTGCCCGAGCGCACCTGGGCGACGCTCGCCGACGGCACGCCGCTGGTCACCGCCCAGCGGCGCGGCAAAGGGCTGATCGTATTGTTCCATGTCACCGCCGATCCGCGCTGGTCGAACCTGCCGCTGTCCGGCTCTTTCGTTGACATGCTCCGGCACATCGTCACGCTGGCGGGCTCGGCCGCGACAGCTGAGACCGCGGGCAACGGCACGGCCGGCCGGGCGGTGTCGGTGGTGCCGCCGTCGCGCATCCTCGACGGCTTCGGCGCCTTTTCGCCGCCGCCGCCGACGGCCAAGCCCGTCCCCGGCAATTACACCGCGCGCGCCAGCGCCGACCACCCGCCTGGTTTCTACGGGCCGCCGGAAGGCCTGGTCGCGGTCAATACGCTGGCGCCCGCCGACCGGCCGCAGGTGCTCGATTTTTCACCGCTCAACGCGCGCATGGACGTCTACCGGCACGGCGAGCCGGTCGATCTCAGGGGCATGATCTTCCTGGCCGCGCTGGCGCTGCTGCTGCTCGACGGGCTGGTCGTGATCGTGCTGTCGGGCGGGTTCGGCGCGCTGCGCATGCGCCGCCGCGCGAGCGCTGCCGTGCTCATCGGCGGCCTGCTCGCGAGCTTCGCATGGCATCAGCCGGCCACGGCGCAGCCGGCCGCGGCGCCGCCGCCGCTCACGCAGGCGCAGCAGGATTTCGCCATGAAGGCGACGCAGCGGACGCATCTTGCCTACATCGTCACCGGCGACCCGGCCGTCGACGATGTGACCAAAGCGGGCCTGCAGGGTCTCACGCTGTTTTTGGCGCAGCGTACGGCGCTCGAAGCGGGCGAGCCGATCGGCCTCGATCCGGCGCGCGACGAGCTTGCCTTCTTTCCGCTGATCTACTGGGCGATCTCGCCGTCGGCGGCGAAACCCTCGCAGGCCGCGCTCGACAAGATCGACGCCTATATGAAGAATGGCGGCACCGTGCTGTTCGACACCCGCGACGCCATCGACGCGCCGCCCGGCCCCGGCGGCGCGGCGCAGGGACCCGGCATGATCGCACTGCGCAGGATCCTGTCCTCGCTCGACATCCCCGAGCTCGAACCGGTGCCGCGCGATCACGTGCTGACCAAGACGTTCTACCTGCTGAACGACTTCCCCGGCCGCTTCATCGACGGCCAGCTTTGGGTCGAAGCGCTGCCGGCGGAGAACGGCGAGGAAGAGAGCAAGCGCCCGGCGCGCGCGGGCGACGGCGTGTCCTCGATCCTGATCACCTCGAACGACCTGGCTGGCGCCTGGGCCATGCGCCCCGACGGCCAGCCGATGCTGCCGCTGGTGCCGGGAGAAGCGCGCCAGCGCGAATTCGCCTTCCGCTCCGGCGTCAACATCGTGATGTACGCGCTCACCGGCAACTACAAGGCCGACCAGGTGCACATCCCGGCGCTGCTGGAACGGCTGGGGCAGTAGGAGTTTCGATGTCGCGGCTTCGCAGTTCGTTTCCCGGGCGCAGCGCAGCACGAAGTGGTGCGCTGCAGACCCGGGATCGCCAAGGCGGATTGCGCAACGGTCCCCGGATCTGCGGTGCACCGCTTACGCGCTGCACCGCGTCCGGGACACGAGGCTGAATGATGAACCTCGGTGTCTCATTCGCTCCGCTCGTGCCCGAATATGTGATGTGGGCGGCCTTCGGCGCGGCTGCCGTGCTGTCGGTGCTGCTGCTCATCGCGCGCAGCCGCGGCGCATTGCTGCGCGCCGTCGCCATGGCGCTGATGGTGCTGGCGCTCGCCAATCCCTCGTTCACGCGCGAAGACCGCGATCCGATCCCGTCGGTCGCCGCCGTCATCGTCGACCAGAGCCCGAGCCAGGACTTCGGCGACCGCAAGGCGCAGACCGAAGCCGCGCGCGCCGCGCTGGTCGAACGGCTCAAGCGCATTCCCGGCCTCGAAGTGCGGGTCGCGGATGCAGCCCAGGCGGACGGCGAGAACGAGGGTACCAAGTTGTTCTCCGCGCTGTCCTCGACGCTTGCCGACGTGCCGCCGGATCGCGTCGCCGGCGCCGTGCTGATCACCGACGGCCGCGTGCATGACGTGCCGCCGGACGCTTCGGCGCTCGGCTTTGCCGCGCCGATCCATGCGCTGATCACCGGCCACAAGGACGAGATCGACCGCCGCGTCGTGCTCACGCTGACGCCGCGCTTCGGTCTTGTCGGCCAGTCGCAGACCATCGGCTTTCGGGTCGAGGACCATGGCAGCCGGACCGGCACGGCCGAGGTCACCGTGCGGCGCGACGGCGAGGTACTGGAGCAGCGCGCCGTCCCGGTCGGCAGCGACGTCAAGGTGAACGTCCCGATCCCGCATGCCGGCGCCAATATCGTCGAAGTCGAAGCGGCGCCGCTTCCCAACGAACTCACGCACGTCAACAATCGCGCGGTCGTCTCGATCGACGGCGTGCGCGAAAAGCTGCGCGTGCTGCTGGTCTCCGGCGAGCCGCATGCCGGCGAGCGCACCTGGCGCAATCTATTGAAGTCCGACGCCTCGGTCGAT
>JAKAHJ010000112.1 GCA_021815055.1 Pseudomonadota bacterium
GGATCGGCTCGGTCACGGCCGGTTGAGGAATCGGCGGCGTCGCATCCGCCCGCGGGCAGAGCTTCACGCATTGCGTGATGGTGTCGCCTTCCTCGGTCTGCACGTCCTGCCAGCGCAGCACGCAGCCGTCCTCGGTGGGACCGGTGCAGTATGGTTCGGTGACTTCGACATAGCTGTCGGGCCAATAGTAGGTCGTGCCGAACCACCAGCCGGCGGCCACGCCGAGCGGGACCAGCGTCACCCAGCGATTGCCCCACCAGAAGCGCCGCCTGAACCACCAGCCGCCGACGCGTCCGATGCGGCCAACACGCCCGACGCGTCCGACGCGGCCGACACGCCCCACGCGGCCAACACGCCCCACGCGGCCGACACGCCCCACGCGGCCGACACGACCCACGCGGCCGACACGGCCAACCCGACCCGGTGTGGCGCCGGTACGCCCGACGTGACCAGTCCGACCGGTGCGACCCGTACGGCCCGTGCGGCCAGTGCTTGTGCCGACGCGACCGGTGTGGCCGGTCCGGCCCGTGCGGCCCGTGCGGCCCGAAGTGGTATGGCCGGTGCGACCCGCGCGCCCGGTACGGCCGGTGCGACCCGCGCGCCCAGTGCGACCCGAAGTGGTGTGGCCAGTGCGACCCGCGCGCCCGGTACGGCCGGTGCGGCCCGCGCGCCCGGTGCGACCCGAAGTGGTGTGGCCAGTGCGACCCGCGCGCCCGGTGCGTCCCGAACTGGCACCGGTGCGACCCGCGCGGCCGGTCCGCCCCGAGCTGCTCGTGTTGCGACGGTGCTGCGCCGACAGATCGGAACCGAGCTTCGGATCGGCATTCGCCGAGCCAAGTCGCGATCCCTGTTCTTGCGCGATTGCAACGGCGTTGCTTTCGGCTGCTGCTTTTGTGCCCGGCAAGGCCAAGAACGCAGCGACGAACGCCGACGAAACGACGAGTCCCAAACGCCTTACGGGTTTACACATTTGCATGAGGCCCCTCACCGGTTTCGGAGAAAGGCCGTAACGACTACGATGCCGCCGGCCGCTTCCCCTTGACATACGTCAAAGCCGATTTACCGCCGTTATATTAGAGATTAACATTCGAACAGTAGCAAGAGACTCGCGGGCTATAGTGAAGAATAAAATAATGTTACGGCAGCGGCTGACCCATATCGCAATGTCGCTGTTCGTCACCTGGCAGACGCTGGCGATCGTCGTCGCGCCGGCCCCTGGCAGCTATCTGTCGGATGCGCTGCGCACGGTAATGCAGCCCTACCTGACCTTGCTTCGGCTCGACAGCCAATGGGACTTTTTCGCGCCCAATGTCGGCGAAGGCTCACGGTTGCGTTACATCGTCGAAGATAAAGACGGCCGCCAGCACACCTTCAATCCCGCAAAGCAACTGAGTTGGTTTCACCCGAACTATTTCTGGGTAAGGGGTTGGTATTACGCGATTATGGACGATCCCGAGATTTATGCCGATGCCGCCATTGAGCGCTTCTGCAAGGAGCATGCTGCACTGCACCCGGTCGCCGTCACACTACTCGAAATGCAGGAGGAGCGGTTCACGCGCGAGGATTTCCTGGCCGGCAAGGACCGCAACGACCCGCATTTCTTCAATGCAAGAACGATAAAGCACGCCCAATGTCCGGAATGACCTTCGCGAGCTTCCTGCGCGCGCGCCTGGCGGCCCTCAGCGACCTTTGGTCGCGCATCTGGTTTCAGGACCGGCCGACGACGCCCCTGGAAATCACCCGGATCGGCGTTGGTATCGCGCTACTGATCCACTACGCACTTGCGACGCCGTACCTTTCCGACCTCTGGGGCGACAACGGCTGGGTGCCGCGCGACGTCGCGATCACCAACGACCCGTGGTCCTTGTCGCTGCTGTTCGGCGTGACCAGCCCCTGGCAGCTCGCCGCCTTTCATTACGTGTTTCTCGCCTCCTGCGTGGCGTTCATCCTCGGCTGGCGCACCTCTTGGGTGAAATGGTTTCTGCTGATCGGCCAGATCTCCTACGACCATCGCGACCCGCTGCTGTTCTACGGCGTGGACAAGATCCTCGCCGCGCTGCTCTTCATCATGTGCCTGGCGCCGGTCGGCCGCGCCATCAGTCTCGACCGCGTGCGCGCCGTGCGTGCGGCCAAGCGCAAGAATCTCGGCGCGACCCTGCCCCAATTCACGAGCCAATGGACCGGCGCCTGCACCCGGCTGATGCAGATTCAGATGGCGACGCTGTTCTTCTACAGCGCCGTCAGCAAGCTGGGCGGCAATGACTGGTGGTATGGCGACGCGGTCTGGTACGTATTCACGACCGACGAGCATTACAGCCCGATCCTGCTGCGCATTTTCGCATCGCAGTACTGGCTGGTGAATCTCGCCACCTACGGCACCATACTGATCGAGCTCGGTTACGTGTTCCTGATCTGGCAGCGCGCGACGCGACTCTATCTGCTCGCACTCGCGCTGTTCCTGCACGCGCAGTTCGCGCTGCTGATGGGCCTCTATTATTTCTCCTTCACGATGATGATGGGCCACATGGGCTTCGTGCGGCCGGAATGGCTGACCAATCTCGGTCTCGCCTGGAAGACGAAGATCGGCGCCATGGAAATGATCTATGACGGGCGCTGCGGCTTCTGCGTCCGCTCGATGGTCTGGTTCCTGGCCTTCGACGGCCTGCAGCAGATCGGCATCCGCAATTTCCGTATCGATCCTTCGCCGGTCGTGAGCGACGAGAAGATGGAGAAGGCACTCTATCTGGTGCTGCCGGACGGACGTGCGCTGCCTGGTTTCGAAGCCTATCGTTATGCCGTGCTGCGCGTGCCGGGCCTATGGTGGATGGTGCCGTTCTTCTATATCCCGGTGCTCAGCCGGGCGGTCGGCACGCCGGTCTATAACTACATCGCCTCGCACCGAAGCCAGATATCGACGATCTTCATTAGCGCCCAGCGCGGGGCCTGATCGTCCCGCGTCGGGAAACGCGGATTAAGCGACGGCGCGCTTCAAGTCGGTCTGCCTCGGAAAGCTGTGAGCGTCCGCGTTCGCGACGGTTTGACAATCGAAGCTCGCACGCTATCGTTTGCACGCAAATGAAGCCGGCGGTCGCCTGTTCGGGCACGCGCTTGCGCCCCGGAATTGCGGCGATTGCCGGCGAGGACAGATCGATGAAACCCGCACCGTTTGTGCGCCATGTGCCGAAAACGCTGGACGAGGCGGTGCGGATTCTCGGCGAAGTAGCGCCCCAGGACGGCCGCGTGCTGGCGGGCGGGCAGAGCCTGGTGCCGATCATGGCATTCCGGCTGGCCAAGCCCGCGCATCTCGTCGACATCAACGAGGTCGCAGGGCTCGACCGGATCGACAATGACGGCAAGATGCTCGCGATCGGCGCATGCGTGCGCCACGCGGCTTTTCACAAGCCGGCCGTCGACAACCCGCTCGGACGCCTGCTCAGCGTTGTCGCGCGCCACATCGCACATTATCCGATCCGCATGCGTGGCACCTTCTGCGGCAGCCTCGCGCATGCCGACCCGTCGTCGGAATGGTGCCTTACCGCCGCGACGCTCGATGCGGTGATGGTGGCGAAAAGCGCACGCGGCGAACGGTTGATCGACGCAAAGGATTTCTTCCAAGGCATCATGTCGACCGCGCTGGCCGAAGACGAACTGCTCGCGCAGGTGCGGCTGCCGCTGCTCGCGCCCGGCGCCAAATTCGGCTTCAACGAATTCTCCCGCCGCGCCGGCGATTTCGCCATGAGCGCGGCGCTGGTGACCTGGCGAATGCAGGACGGAAAGATGCGCGAGGTGCGCGTCGGCGTCGGCGGCGCCGAGCCGTTCCCGCGCCGGATCGCGGCGGCCGAAGCCGCGCTCGAAGGCCAGCCACCGGGCGATACGGCTTTCCGCGCCGCCGCCGAAATCGCCGCGAGCGCAGTCGACGCGATGGAGGATCACCAGACTTCCGCCGACTATCGCCGCGATCTGGTGCGCGCGGTGGTGCAGCGGGCCTTGGAGATGAGCGCGTTATGAGCGTGCCCCACACTCCGCTCATTCCCGCGCAAGCGGGAATCCAGCGCTGGGTCCCCGCTTGCGCGGAGACGAACGGATTCAAAGCATGACCGCTCACACCAAAGGCAGCGGCATGACCTGGGTCGGGCGCGCGATCCGCCGTCTCGAAGACCCCGCGCTGGTCACCGGACAAGGCCGTTTCACCGCCGATCTGCCGGCGCAATATTGGGTGCGCTTCCTGCGCAGCCCGGTTGCGGCGGGGCGCATCGAAAGTATCAAAGCGCCGCAAGGTGCGCTGGTCGTCACTGCCAAAGACCTCACGGGCGTGAAGCCGATTTTGGCCGTACTGCACAAATTCGCCTACAGGCCGGTCGCCCAGCCGATCCTGGCCGCCGGCGAGGTTCGCTTCGTCGGCGAACCGGTGGCGGCCGTCGTCGCATCAAGCGAGGCAGAAGCCGAGGACATTCTCGACGACATCGAATTGGTCGTCGGCGATACAAAATCGGTGATCGACGCGCGCGCGGCGCTGCAAGACGGCGCCCCGCAAATCCACAAAGAAGCGCCGGGCAACGTCATCCTCGATGGCCGCATCAAGACGCCCGACTTCGACACGGTCTGGGCGGGCGCGCACAGAATCGTCACCATGGAAGCGCGTTCGCGCCGGCAGAACGCCACGCCGATGGAGCCGCGCGCCGGCCATGCGGCTTATGATGCGCCCACCGGTCGCGTCACGCTCACCTGCACCACCCAGATGCCGCATGTCATGCGTACCGCCATCGCCGATGTCCTCGGCATGCCGGAATCCGACCTGCGCGTGATCGCGCCCGATGTTGGCGGCGGCTTCGGGCAGAAGATGTCGCTCGCAGCCGAATACGTCGTGCTGGTGTGGCTGGCGCGCAAGCTCAAAAGCTCGGTGGCCTGGACTGAGGACCGGCGCGAGAACCTGATCGCCGGATTCCACGCGCGCGACCAGTATCTCACCTTGCAAGGCGCCTTCGACGAGGATGCCAAGCTCATCGCGCTCAAAACCGACATCATCGCCAATGTCGGCGCGTACTCGTGCTTTCCCACCACCTGCGGCGTCGAGCCGCTGATGGCCATGGCGGAGATGCCGGGGCCTTACGACTTCCGCCATTACGATGCACGCGCGCGCGGCGTCCTCACCAATACCTGCACCATGGCGCCCTATCGCGGCGTGTCGCGCCCGACCATCACCTTCACGCTGGAACGGCTGATGGACAAGGCGGCGCGCGCATTCGGTCTCGATCCCGTCGATATCCGCCGCCGCAATCTGATCGGCAAGTTTCCTTACGTGTCCGTCGCCGGCCTCACTTTCGACGAGGCTTCTTACAAAGAGACGCTCGAGATGGCCGTTAAGGCCATCGACCTGCCCGCGTTCCGCGCGCGCCAGCGCGATGCGCGCAAACAGAGCCGCTATCTCGGCATCGGCTTCGCGACATTTTCCGAGCGCACGGGTTACGGCAGCCCGGCCTTCGCGGCACGCGGCATGGAGATCACGCCCGGCTGGGAGACCGTAATTCTCTCGATCGATCCCTCCGGCTTCGCCGAGGCGCGCATCGGCGCCTCGCCGCACGGGCAAGGCCTGCGCACCGCGCTGGCGCAGATCATCGCCGATGAGATCGGCGTAGCGCCGCAAATGATCCGCGTGGTGCATGGCGACACCGACCGTGCGCCCTATGGCTGGGGCACTTTCGCCAGCCGCTCGCTGGTGATTTCGGGCGGCGCCACCTCGATCGCGGCGCAGAAAGTGCGCGCCAAGCTGATCAAGATCGCCAGCCATATGCTGGAAGCTTCGCCCGGCGACATCGTGCTGGAAGACGGCGCCGCCAAAGTCGCCGGTACCGATCGCAGCGTGTCGATCGCGAAAATGGCGCGCGAGGCCTATACGCAGACGCACCGCTTTAAGGGCGAGATCGATCCCGGTATCAGCGAAACCGGCACTTACGATCCGCCCGGCACCTTCTCCAATGCTTGCCATATCGCGGTAGTCGAGGTCGATGTCGAGACCGGCAGAACGATGGTCGAGCGCTATCTCGTCGCGGAGGACGCGGGGCGCATCATCAATCCCATGATCGCCGAGGGCCAGGTGCATGGCGGCATCGCGCAAGGCATCGGCAACGCGCTATTGGAAGAAATTGTCTACGACGAGAGCGGCGGCATTCTCACCGCCACGCTTGCCGACTACCTGCCGCCGACCGCGCACGAGATTCCGCCGATCGAACTGCATCACAGGGAAACGCCGAGCACCGAATCGATCACCAAGGCGAAGGGTCTGGGCGAAGGCGGGACCATCGGCGCGCCGGCGGCGGTCGTCAACGCCATCAACGACGCGCTTGCGCCCTTCGGCGTCGAGATCGACGAAATCCCGGCGACGCCGCAGCGCGTGCGCGCCGCACTGCGCTCTGCGCTACACTCCGCTCATTCCCGCGCAAGCGGTAATCCAGCGGGGCCGTGAGGCTCAAGAGTCTTGCGCTGGCTCCCCGCTTTCGCGGGAACGAGCGGAACTGAGATAACTGCATGACCGAAAAAACCCCTATCACCCTCACCGTCAACGGCCGCAACTACACCATCGCGGTCGAGCCGCGCCGCACCCTCGCCGATGCCATCCGCGAGGATTGCGGGCTCACCGGCACGCATATCGGCTGCGAGCACGGCGTCTGCGGCGCCTGCACCGTGCTCGTCGACGGCGAGCCGGTGCGCTCCTGCCTGATGTTCGCCGCGCAGGCGGACGGCAAACAAATCCGCACGGTGGAAGGCCTGGCGAAGGACGGCGAACTGCACGTGATGCAGCAGGCCTTCATGGATCACCACGGCCTGCAATGCGGCTTCTGCACGCCGGGATTCCTCATGCTGGCGGTCGGCGTGCTGGAGCGCGAGCCGGACATTTCCGATGAAGATCTGCTCGACGTTCTCTCGTCGAACCTGTGCCGCTGCACCGGCTACCAGAACATCGTCAAAGCCGTGCGCGCGGCAGCGAAAGAGATGCGCGGCCAATGACTTCCCCGGCCAAATTCATCGGCCGTTCCGTCCCGCGCCTGGAGGATCGCCCGCTGCTCACCGGCCAAGGCCGATTCGCCGCCGACATCGATTTCCCCGGCCAGTGGATCATGCGCGTGGTGCGCTCGCCCGTCGCGCATGGCGAGATCAAATCGATCGACACGCGTGAAGCATTGAAGCTGCCGGGCGTGCATACGGCATGGACGGCGGCCGATATCGCCCACATCCCGCCCATCGGATTCCGCCTGACCGGCCTGAAACAGCTCGAAGCCTACCGCCAGCCGGTGCTGGCGCAGCGCTACGTACGTTACGTCGGCGAACCGGTGGCCGTCGTCTTTGCCGACAATCAATATGTCGCGGAAGATGCCGCCGACCTCGTCGAGGTGAGTATCGAGCCGCGCGAACCAACGCTGCACGCCAGCGCGGATCTGGGCGTCTTCGACCATGAATTGACCAGCGAAGCGGGGGTGGTCGAAAAAGCCTATGGCGACGTGGACGCGGCTTTCGCCGCCGCGCATGCGGTCGTCGCGCTCGATCTCTCCATCGGCCGTCACACCGGCGTGCCGCTGGAAACGCGCGGCGCCATCGCGCGCTACGACGCGGAGCGCGACGTTTTGGAAATGCACGGCGCCGCCAAGGTACCGCACTGGAATCGCGATACACTGGCGCAAATGCTCGACCGCGCGACGGAATCCGTGCAGCTCTACGAGGGTCATGTCGGCGGCGGCTTCGGCATCCGCGGCGAGCTTTACCCCGAAGACGTGCTGGTCTGCGCCGCGGCGCTTGCCTTCAAGCGCCCGATCAAATGGATCGAGGACCGGCGCGAACACCTGATCGCCGCCAATCACTCGCGCCAGCAGCACCACCGCATTCGTGCCGCCATCGATGCGCAAGGTCATATCCTCGCCATCGACAACGAATTCTTTCACGACAATGGCGCCTATATGCGCACGCATGCCGCCACCGTGCCCGATCTCGCCGCCGCCATGTTGCCCGGGCCCTATCGCGTGCCGGCCTATCGCGCCAAGGGCCACATCCGCCTCACCAACAAGACGCCGTGCGGCACCTATCGCGCGCCGGGGCGCTATGAATCCACTTTCGTGCGCGAGCGGCTCATCGACGCCATCGCGGATAAGGTCGGCGTAGACAAGGTGGAAATCCGCAGACGCAACCTATTGCCGAAGAACGCGCTGCCCTATGCGCTCGGCCTCGACACGCTTGGCACACATATCGTCTACGATTCCGGCGATTATACCTTGCTGCTCGACAAGGCACTCAGCGCCGCAAGTTGGGACGAGCTGCAAAGCGACCTGAAGAAGCGACGCGCGGCCGGCGAACTGGTCGGTGCGGGCATCGCCATGTTCGTGGAGAAGAGCGGCCTCGGCCCGTTCGACACCGTGCGCGTCGAGATCAAGCCGGACGGCGCGATTGAGGTCGTCACCGGCGTCGCCTCCATCGGCCAGGGCGTCGAGACGGCGATCGCGCAGATTTGCGCCGATACGCTCGGCGTCGACTACAAGACCATTGCCGTCACGCACGGCCAGACCGACCGCATCGCGCGCGGCATGGGCGCGTTCGCCTCGCGCGTCACCGTGATGTGCGGCGAAGCCACACGGCTTGCGGCCACCAAGCTGCGCAAAGAGGTGCTGCGTGCCGCCGCCGAACTGATGCAGACCGGCGTCGAGGCGCTCGACATCGTCGATGGCGAGATCGTGCGCACGGGCGGGCCGGGGCCCTCGATGCCGCTCGCCGAACTCGCCCGCGCGCTGCCGCATGCGCTCAGCGCGGAGGACACGTTCGAGTCCTCGCACATGGTCTATCCTTACGGCGTGCACATTGCCGTCGTGCGCGTCGACGCCGAGACCAGCGGCATCGCGATCGAGCGCTACATGATGGCCTACGACATCGGCAAGGCGGTCAATCCCAAGCTGGTGGAAGGCCAGATCGCCGGCGGCTTTGCGCAAGGCGTCGGCGGCGCGCTCTACGAGGAATTCCTCTACGACGACAGCGGCGAGCCGCTTTCGGTGACCTTCGCCGACTATCTGATGCCGACTGCGCGTGAGATTCCGGAGACGTCGATCATTCTCTCCGAAGACGCGCCGAGCCCGCTCAACCCGCTCGGCCTCAAAGGCGCCGGCGAAGGCGGTGTCAATCCGGTCGGCGCGGCGATCGCTTCGGCCATCGACGACGCGCTTCAGCGTCCCGGCGCGGTGACGCAACTGCCGGTGACGCCGCAGCGGCTGAAGCGGCTGCTGGCAGGACGCCGGCAGTCTTCGACAACATGAGAAAGCAGATCGAAACCACGCCGTTCGATTTCCTGCGCCCCATTCCGCAGGAATCGCGCCCCCGGCGCGCGGGTCGGTTCAGCCCAGCTTGCGCAGTAGCCGGAGCACCGTGCGCTGCTCTTCCGCGGTGAGCGGTGCGAGCGTCGCGGCAGTGATCTCGGCGGCGACCTTCATCGCGTCCTCGGTCGCCTGACGTCCGCGCGCGGTCAAGTCGAGCGCGAGACGGCGGCGAT
>JAKAHJ010000113.1 GCA_021815055.1 Pseudomonadota bacterium
AGATCACGCCTTTGTGCTCGGGCGCTGCCGATGGCGAGGCGGTTGGCTCGTCGGCAAAACCCGCCAGAATGTTCCAGCCCGCGCCGTCCTTGGCGGCGAGCCCGAGCGCGGTGGACAGGATGTCGATGCCGGATTTCTTCGTGTCGGCGGCACTGCCGCTGTCGTTTTCCCAGAAGAAGCCATGGCCCACCACGAGCTTCGCGAGCGCGGCGCGGTCCTTCTTCTGCGCCGCCGCGGCAAGCTGCTTGCGCATGGCCGCGAAACCGGGGTCGTCGAACGGCGCCGGAGCGGTCACCGCGACCGGCTTGTAGGGCTTGGCGGGCGCAATCGGCGGCGGTTGTTGCGTCCCGCCCGGCTGGTTTTGCGCGGCGGCCGGCCAAGCGGCGGCCGTCAGCAGCAGGGTCAAAAGAAAGATCAGGCGAATGGCGTGCATCGTGTCGCTCCCCAGGAAACGTCATTCGGCGCGCTCGAACCGTCGCGTGCGCCCGGGCGCGAGGTTAGCACAGGGCGGGACGCCGCCTTTCAGCGCGATGGCGATCTACACCAATCAAATTGTGTTGCCGATCGGACATTCCGGCGGGCCGCCGGGCGAAAAAATATGCGGACCCGAGGGCGGGGGGGTGCCGGGGACCGCCATTACCATGCGATAAATTACGCCTGGAACCGGCCCTTTTGGACGCCCCATGCCCACTGTCACGACTCTGGTCGCGATCGCCATTTTTGCGGCCACTTACATCATCCTCGCCCTCGGAAAAGTCCCCGTCTATCGCATCGATCGGGCCGGCGCGGCGCTGCTCGGCGGCAGCCTGATGGTGGGCGCCGGCGTGTTATCGCTCGACGAGGCCTACCGGGCGGTCGATCTCGGCACCATCACGCTGCTGCTCGGCATGATGATCGTCGTCGCCAATCTGCGCGTGTCGGGTTTTTTCCGGCTGGTCAACGGCTCGATCGCCGAGCATGTGCGCCATCCGCTCGGGCTGCTGGCCGCCGTGGTGCTGGCGTCCGGCCTGTTATCGGCCTTCCTGGTCAACGACGCGATCTGTCTGGTGATGACGCCGCTGGTGATCGACCACGTCGAGCGCCTCGAGCGCAATCCCGTTCCCTATCTGCTGGCGATCGCCATGGCGTCCAATATCGGCAGCGTGGCCACGATCACCGGCAATCCGCAGAACATCATCATCGGCAGCCTGTCCGGAATTTCCTATACGGCGTTCACCGCGGCGCTCGCGCCGGTGGCCGCTTTCGGGCTCGTCGCGACCTTCGTGCTGATCGCCGCGGTCTACCGCGCGGAATTCTTCACGCGCGCAGCGCTGCCGGCGGCGCTGCCGCCCGCGCATTTTCACGGGCCCCTGGTGACGAAATCGGTCCTCGTCGTGACGGCGATGATTGTCCTGTTCTTTCTCGGCCAACCGGCCGCCAAAGTGGCGATCATCGGCGGCGCGTTTCTGCTGTTGACGCGGCGCGTCAGTCCGCAAAAAATCTATCGCGAAATCGACTGGCCGCTGCTCGTCATGTTCGTCGGCCTCTTCATCGTGGTCGCGGGTTTTGAAAAAGTTGCCATCGCCCCGCACCTGCCTGCGCTGCTGGGAAGCCTCCACCTCGACAATGCAGCATGGCTCGGCCTCATCACGGCGGTGCTGTCGAACATCGTCAGCAACGTCCCGGCCGTGCTCGTGCTCAAACCTTTCATCGGGGAGTTACACGATCCGCAGCGCGCCTGGCTGGTGGTCGCGATGACGTCGACACTCGCCGGAAATTTCACGCTGGTCGGCTCGGTCGCCAACCTCATCGTGGCGCAGCGCGCGCAGGCGCGCGGCGTCGAGCTCGACTTCCGTTCCTATTTTCTGATTGGCGCGCCGCTCACCGTGATCACCGTCGGCGCCGGCCTGCTGTGGATGATGTGAGCGGACTGGCGGATCGCTCCGCCGGCGCTCGCCGAGGGCGTGGAACAGCCGCTCTTCCTTCACTACCCGCGGGGCGGACGAAAGACCATGATGCCGCCCATGACAATAAAGACGAGGCCCAGCAGCACAGCCGTGCCGAACAGGCCGGAGTCATGCCCCGGGATCATGCCGATCGCATTGGCGCGCGCGATGCCCATGGTCACCGCGGTGGCGGCGACGAGGGTGGAGAGCGCGAGCGCCACCGTGGCGACGAGTTCGGCGATGGTGGCGGTCCGCCGCTCGCGGCCGAGCGGACGGGTTGTGGGCGGCGTGAAACCGGTTTTGTCGGTATTCTGGCGCATGGCGCGATTCCGCGAGTCGAGGCGAATCAGATGACCGCCATGCTGGTTGCCGAAACCGGCGGCGGTCCGGCGCGATTGCGGCGCGCCCGGTAGCGGAGCACGGCGTTTTTGTGATTCCGGTTAAGGAAACGTTAACACGCTACTGCGCCAGCGCGAGCGGCTGGGGCTGCCAATCCATCGTCACATAGCCCGGCTCGGATTGGATGCGGTCGAGCCAGGCGCGGATCGCCGGGAAACGGGTCAGGTCGAAATCGCACTGCTCCGCGACATGGGTATAGGCGTAAAGTGCGATGTCGGCGATGGTGAAATGCGGACCGACGAAATAGGGGTGGCGGGCGAGATGTTTTTCCATCACGCCGAGCGCGCGGTAGCCGTTTTCCATCCAGTCCTCGATCGCGTGGCTCTGCAATTCGCGCCCGCCCTTGATCAAGGCGATCCAGAAATAGGCGGCGCCGATATTGGGCTCCAGGCTGTGCTGCTCGAAAAACATCCATTGCAGCGCTTCGGCGCGCACGATGCGGTCCTCCGGTGCCAAGACCGAGCCGCCCGCGACGTACCAGAGGATCGCGTTGGATTCGGCCAGATAACGCTCGGGCGCGACCTCCAGCAGCGGCACCTGTCCGCTCGGATTCTTGGCGAGGAATTCCGGCGTGCGGCTTTCGCCCTTGAGGATGTCGACCTCGACGAGCTTATAGGGAATGCCGAGGCGCGCCAGCGCAAGGCGGACCTTGTAGCTGTTTCCCGAACGTTGCATCGAATAGAGCGTGTACATTCGCGATCCTCGAGATCGTGCGCGCGACGCAGGCACAATGCAAAGCAAGTCCGGCAAATCGATGACCGGGCAGACTCCGAGTTTCCTCGCCGCGGCGCTCCGGCAACTATTCCAGCTACGCAATCGACGAATACGAGAAATTTATTCCGCGGCGACGCGGCGCCCGCGCGCATAGTCGAGCAGCGCATCGTCCGCCGCCGGAATAATCGGCGTGAAATCGCGGTGCGCGATCCATTCCGGCCGGGTGAACTTGGTGATGTGGTTGGAAACGGCGCACAGCGTCAGATAAACGATCTTGCGCGGATAGGGTGTGATATTCGGCGGTGAGGCGTGCACGAGATTGCCATGGAACATCAGTACCGCGCCGGGCTTTCCGGTGGGCGCCACGATGCCGACGCCGCCGTCCCCTTCCGCCTCGCGCGCAAGGCGCGTCACCGTGTCGTTGTCGAGCGTCCAGAGCGGATAGGACGTCGTGAGCGTGTCGCGGCCTGCGGCGAAGACCCCCTGTTTATGGCTTTTCGGGATCAGCAGCAGCGGGCCGTTGACCGGCATCACCTCGTCGAGGAACACTGCAATGTTCGCGGCGCGCGCGTCCGGCATGCCGTCGTCGCGGGCCCAGGTGCCGTAGTCCTGATGCCATTGCCAGACGTCCCCTTCGAAGGCGGACTTGGCGTTAAGCTTGAACTGGTGGAGATAGACGTCCTCGGCGAATAATTGTCGCAAAGGCTCGACCAGGCGCGGATGGCGCGCCAGCAGGGCGAACACGTCGTTGAAACTGTGGGCGGCGAAGGCGGTGCGCGGCGCGCCGTTCTTTTCGCGCCAGATTTCCGGGCGATCGAGCTTGAGCACGCGACCGGCTTCCTCGCGCAGCAGCGCGATCTCGTCCGCGGAAAAGCAGTCGGGGAAGAAGGCGTAGCCCTGTTCGTCGAACGCCGCGAGTTGATCCTGATTCAGCTTCATGGCGCGCTCCCTGTCGGCGGGTTGCGGCCGTTGCTCCGGCTCTTGGCCGTTATATTAGAGGCCGGCCGGCGAAACGCCACGGGGCGGAGGCCGCGTTATCCACGATGGCGCGGTGCAATATGAATGCAAACGTAACCAGCATCAGCGGAACCGCGAGCGGTATCAATGTGGCTAGCGCCAATGTGCGCGCGACCAACGGCACCAGCCATAGCAAAGCGAGAATAGTTTTCTGCCACGGCGCGAAACCACGCGCGATTCCGTCTACGGCGGCGAAGGCGATGGCGGGCGCCAGCAGCATCAGGTCGTAGTCGAGACTGTAGGGCGTGGCGAGCACGGTGCCAATCAAAAGTGCGGCCGCCTTGAGCGCGAATTCGGCGCGGCTTCGCCACAACCAGACGAGCGCCACGGCAACCGCGAGCATGGTTGCGATCTGCGCCGCGTAAGCGAATGGAATGCCGCCGCCCCACATGCGCACGACCGAGAACACGCTCTGGATCTTGTGCCAGCCGGTGGCGCCTTGTTCGAGCACGATGGTGCGGGTGAATTTGGTGGAGGCGAGGAACGCGCTCCACACGTCGGCGCCGAAGGCGAGCGTCACGAGGAGCGCCAGCGCGGCGACCGTGAAAGCGGCGGATGCGAAGACGCGCCAGCGTCCGCTGGCGGCAAGCACCAAAGGAATGAGCAGGCCGAATTGCGGCTTGTAGGCGAGACAGCCGAACAGGATGCCGGCGACCCAGGGCCTGCGGTCGATCAGCACGAGACCGCCCGCGAACAGCGCGGCGGTGAGGAAGCCGTTGTGGCCGTGCCCGAGATTGATGAACACGGCGGGGTAGGCGAGGGCGAGCAGGAGCCACTCGTTTTTTATCCCTCCCCTGAAAGGGGAGGGTGGCTCCGCCTGAAAGGCGGAGTCGGGTGGGGTCAATTCAGTGCCTTGCAAAGCGCCCCCACCCGGCCAGTTTCGCTGGCCACCCTCCCCCGCAAGCGTGGGAGGGATCAGAAGGATCGCGCGAATGGAAATGAGATACAGCACCAGCGTCACGCCCTGCCAGACCGCGAGCGCCAGCGCGTAGGGCATCAGCGCCAGGAGCGCTGCCAGTCCCAGGAAGAAGGGTGGGTAGTGCCAGCCGTAGAACGGCGTGTCCTTGCCGAATATCGCCTGCTCGCGCACGTATTGTCGGTGCGGGTCGAAGGGCGCCGACGCCTCGCCGTCCAGCACATAGGCTCCCGCCGCATAGACGTTGGAGAAATCGGTGCCGAGCGGCCGGCCGAAACGGTCGTTGCGTCCGTCCGAGGTCACGACGAGGAACACGACGCCGATCAAGGCGAAGGCCAGGATCAGCCCCGCTACCAGCCGCATACGCTCGCGGGTCACCCAGGCGCCGGCGCGGAGGTTTTCAATCAGGGCGGCCATGCCCGCCGGTCTAGCAGGCCAGGTTTAAGGGGACGTTGCCTGTGGCTCTCATCCTTCGAGACGGCCGCGTTCCGCGGCCTCCTCAGGATGAGGCGGGGCTTATCAATGCGCTTGATCAAACCATCATTCTTTGCGACTTGCTGTTGCCCCATTGGGCCGGTACGAGAGTGAAATCGTACGCCCGAACGCCAAGGATTTGGAGCTTTCAATGGCCTTCCTCGCCGACCATCTCAAGCGCATCAAGCCGTCGCCGACCATCGCGGTGACGGACAAAGCGCGGGCGCTCAAGGCTGCGGGGCGCAACGTCATCGGGCTGGGCGCCGGCGAGCCCGACTTCGACACGCCCGACAACATCAAGGAAGCCGCGATCCGAGCGATCCGCGAGGGGCGGGCGTCGAAATATACCAATGTCGACGGCATCGCCGAGCTCAAGGACGCCGTCTGCAAGAAGTTCAAGCGCGAGAACGGGCTCGATTACAAGCCGTCCCAGATCACCGTCTCGGCCGGCGGGAAACAGGTCCTCTACAACGCCTTCATGGCGACGCTGAACCCGGGCGACGAAGTGATCATCCCGGCGCCCTATTGGGTGAGCTATCCCGACATGGTGCTGCTCGCCGGCGGCAAGCCGGTCGAGGTGGTTTGCGGCATGGACAAGGGCTTCAAGATCGCGCCCGAGCAGCTCGAGCGCGCCATCAACGAGAAGACCAAGTGGTTCCTCTTGAACTCGCCGTCGAACCCGACCGGCGCCGCCTATACGCGCGCCGAGCTGAAAGCGCTCACCGACGTGCTGGTCCGCCATCCGCACGTGCATGTCATGACCGACGACATGTACGAGCACCTGGTCTATGACGATTTCCAGTTCTTCACGCCGGCGCAGATCGAGCCCTCGCTCTATCCGCGCACGCTGACGATCAACGGCACCTCCAAGGCCTATTGCATGACCGGCTGGCGCATCGGCTATGCCGGCGGGCCGGAGCCCTTGATCAAGGCCATGGCCATGATCCAGTCGCAGTCGACCACCAACCCGGCGGCGGCCTCGCAATGGGCAGCGGTGGAAGCGCTCAACGGGCCGCAGGACTTCATCGCCAGGCACAACAAAATATTCAAGGAACGGCGCGATCTCGTGGTCTCGATGCTCAACCAGGCGAGCGGCATCAAGTGTCCGATGCCGGAAGGGGCCTTCTATGTCTATCCGTCCTGCGCGGGGACCATGGGCAAGACGACGCCGGGCGGCAAGGTGCTCGCCAGCGACGAGGATTTCGTCACGGAGTTGCTGGAATCCGAAGGCGTCGCGGTGGTGCATGGCTCGGCCTTCGGCCTGGGGCCTGCCTTCCGCATTTCCTACGCGACCAAGACAGAAGATTTGGAAGACGCTTGCCGGCGCATCCAGCGCTTCTGCGGGAACTTGAAGTAGGCCGCGAACGCACCCCAGGCGGCCCTCAGGACCCTCGACCGGGTCTGGCGTCGCAGCTCGACCGCCAAGCGGCGGTAGTGGTCATAATCGATCATGCCGTTTTTGGCGTCGCGGTATTCTTGGTCCAGCCGGTTCATGGCGGGTCTCCGGTTTGGCCCCCGGCGGGGGCGCGATGGGACCACTGTGCGCCGCCATCCGACCGTCCGCTGTGAGGCCGTCTTGATTTCCCATTGAGAAGCGCTTCATTTTGCGCGGATCGAGCGAGGTGGCCGGTGCGATTCCAGTTCGAGGGGGGCACGCTGGATGCGGAAAGGCGCGAACTGCGCCAGGGCGAGCGGCTGGTCGCCGTCGAGCCGCAGGTTTTCGACCTCATCGAATTCCTGATCCGCCATCGCGACCGGGTCGTCAGCCGCGACGATCTCATCGCCAGCGTCTGGGGCGGGCGGATTGTTTCCGAGTCGACGCTGGCGACCCGTATAAATGCGGCGCGTAAAGCGATCGGCGACGATGGCGCAGCGCAGCGCCTGATCAAGACGATCACCCGCAAAGGTATCCGCTTCGTCGGCGGCGTACGCGAACTGCCCGACAGCCCCCAATGCGCCGTGCCGATCGGCGGCGGCCTCAGCCAGTCGATTTCTTTTTGCCGCACCAGCGATAACGTGGCGATTGCCATGGCGACCGTCGGCAATGGGCCGCCGCTGGTGAAGACGTCGAATTGGCTGAACCACCTCGAACACGATTTGGAAAGTCCGATCTGGTCACCGTTCCTGCAGCGGCTGGTGGCACGCTTCAAGGTCGTGCGTTACGACGGGCGGGGCAATGGACTGAGCGACCGCGACGTCGCCGATATTTCACAGGCGGGGTTCGAACGCGATCTGGAAGCGGTGGTTGCGGCCGCCGGGATCGAACGCTTCGCGCTGCTTGCGCTGTCGCAGGGTGTGGCGGCGGCTGTCGCCTTCGCCGCACGCTATCCGGAGCGGGTGACGCGGCTGATCCTATACGGTGCCTATGCGCAAGGGCGGAGCCGCCGCGGCTCGCAGGAGGATTTTGCCACCGCGCAAACAATGCTGGCGATGATGCAGCAGGGCTGGGGACAGTCCGACTCGGCCTTCATGCGCGCCTTCAGTTCGCTCTATCTGTCGGACGCCTCGCGCGCGCACATCAAATGGTTTGCCGAGATGCAGCGTCTTTCAACGTCGGGCGAGATGGCCGCCCGATTGCGTGTGGCCTGCGATGAGATCGACGTGATGGACCTGCTGCCGCACATTACGGTGCCCACCTTGGTCATCCATGCGCGGCACGATCATGTCGCTCCTTACGATCAGGGCCGTTTGCTGGCCAGCCGGATACCCGGCGCGCGGCTCGTAACGCTGGAATCGGAGAACCATATTCCGGTGCCGGACGATCCGGCCTGGGGCCGGCTGGTCGATGAAATCGAGGCGTTCGCAGCCGAAGGCTGAGCGGATTCCGAATATATCGCGATCGTTCCTCTCCGTTGTGGGGGAGGTGAGGCGAGAGCGAATCGCCCGGCGGTTCGATAAGCTGCGCATATGATTCGTTCCTGCCGTGCGCTTCTCTTCCTTGTCGCCGTGATGCTTGTTCCCGCCGCCGCGCAGGAGCGCGTGAGCGTCGGCACGCGTCCGCTCATGGAAAACGGTGCTTTGTTCCTGGCCGCCGCGAAAGGCTATTTCAAAGCCGAAGGGCTCGATGTCGACATGACCGCCTACCGGTCGGACAAGGACGTCGTGGATGCACTCGCCCTCGGCGCCACCGATTTCGCCGTGGTGGCCTTCACGCCGGCCGCCTTCAGCTATGCCGGCCGCGGCTTGATCAAGGCCGTGGCGGCGCAAGTGCGCGAGAAGCGCGACTATGACGGCAACGAGGTGGTCGCCTCCAACCTGGCCTATGCCAAGGGCCTGCGGAAGCTGGACGACCTCGCCGGAAAATCGGTGGCGATCAGCCAGCTCGGTTCGGCTTTTCATTATCAGCTTGGCCGGATCGCGCAGGCGAAGAAATTCGACTTCAGCAGCATCACCCTGATGCCGCTGCAGACGCTCGATGCCATGGCGCAGGCGGTCGGGACCAACAAAGTCGAGGCGACGATCCTGCCGGCGCCCTATGCCCGCGAATTGATGCTGGCGGGCCAGGCCAAACTGGTAGGATGGTGTTCGGAAGTCGACGACCATCAGCTCGGCGCGTTGTTCGTCAACAAAAAGACGATCGACGGAAAGCGCGCGACGGTGGAAAAATTCGTGCGCGCCTATCGGCGTGGCGCCGCCGACTATGCGCAGATGGTGCGCTACGAACGCGGCGGCAAACGCGTGGCCAATATGCGCACGCGCGAGCTTGCGACCGTCATTGCGCGTTATGTCTATCCCGGCCGGCCGCTGGGCGAGGCCGCTGCCACGGTCGAGGCCGGCGCATTCTACATGGACCCGCAGGCGCGGCTCGATACGGCGGATATCGAACGCCAAGTCGAATGGTACAAGGCGCAGGGCTTGATCGAGAAAAATGTCGAGGCTGCCACTATCATGGATGCGAACTTCGCGAAGTGACTGGTTTTTCGCGCGGCGATCCGATGCCGCCGCGGCCGGAACCAGGCATCGCGTTTGAAATTGCGTTGCAATTGCGGCGGCGCTCGGCTGACGAAACATTGACAAACTGCGCCCTTGCCAAGCCCCCCGCCCACCTGAGACGATGCTGGAAGAA
>JAKAHJ010000002.1 GCA_021815055.1 Pseudomonadota bacterium
ATGCCGAAAACCTGCCGGACCGACACTTTCATGTCGGGCAGGCTTTGAACAGATTTGCCGGCGACTTCTTGAACTGCGGCAGTCATTGATCCTCCGTGGGCTCCGGGACCCCGAAGCCCCTGATGCGAACCTTATGGACGGTCCGGCTGATGGCGGCGGCAACTTAGCAGACCCCCCGCGGCCGAAAAACCCGGCGCAGCGAATAGCACCATCAATTATTTCAATTAGATAGGGCGCTGCACCCCCGCGCGGAAGGCAGGGCTGGGGTGAATTTTGGACCCCTCTTGATCCCTCCCCTGAAAGGGGAAGGTCGCCTGCCGAAGCATAAGCGGAGGCGGGCGGGGTGGGGTCATTTTTCGAAGGCGATACCCCCACCCGACTCGCAATCGCTCGCCACCCTCCCCCGCAAGCGGGGGAGGGATAAAGCGGCCCTTACGCAAAGCCGACGGATTTCAAATAGTTATAGGACTGGATGATCTCCACCAGCCGGTCCTCGGTCGAGCGGTCGCCACCATTGGCGTCGGGATGGTGGCGCTTCACCAGTTCCTTGAAGCGCGCCTTCACCTCGGCCGTCGTGGCGCCGGCCTCGAGTCCGAGCGTATCGAGCGCCTTGCGCTCGGCATTGCGCACCGGACGGGCGGCCTCGGCGCGCTGGCGCTGCTCGGCGCGCAGACCCTCCGAGAACAGGTCGAAAGGGTCGCCCTTGATACCGAAATTCTGGAAATCGGGCCGCGGCGCTCCCTTGCCGGTGCCCATTTTCCAGGTCGGGCGATGGCCGGTCAGCGCGTCCTTCTGGTAGGCCATCACCGCGGCGTCGTTCATGCCGGCGAAGAAATTATACGACTGATTGTATTCGCGCACGTGATCGAGGCAGAAGCGCCAGTATTCGTTCTCGCGGTTGCGCCCCTTGGGCGCGCGATGCGTGCCCTTTTCCTTGCAGCCATGCCATTCGCAGCCCGGCCCGCCGGTTTTCAAGCGGCGGTCCTGCGTCGGCTTGACGCGAATTCGGTCGAACAGGGGCGAGTCGAATTTCATGACCCAACACTATGCGCTCGCGCGCATGTCACCTTCAAGTCTTGACAGCGGCGGCGCAACGCGATTCCGCCACCATGACAACGGCATTGACGCGCACGCCGCCGTTTCCTAAGGGGACGGCATGCGAACCACTGACATTATCACACGGAAATTGACCGAAGCCTTCGCGCCGCAAAGCCTGACGGTGGAAGACGAATCCCACCGCCACGAAGGCCATGCCGGGCACCGGCCGGGCGGGCAAACCCATTTCAGGGTCTATATCGTGTCGGACGCGTTCAAAGGAAAGACCCGCATCCAGCGCCACCGTATGATTAATGAAATCCTCGCCGGCGAACTCGCGGCCGGCGTTCACGCGCTGGCCATTCATGCCGCGGCGCCGGGCGAAGGCGGCACCGCCTAGCGTCACGGTTCCGACGCTTGTATCCCTTTGCAGCACGTTCGTTTACAAGCGTCGGAACCAAAGGAACGCTAGCAAGTCTACGATTCTAGTGCGGCTTTGGATTTGACGTTCCTATGAAGAAATCGCAGCACGCTGATCGGAACGTCAAATCCGCCGCATAGTGTCGTTTGGTTCAGAAATTCGCCCAACACAGCACATTGATCTCCACCTCAGGACGCTGTGTTTCCGAAACGACCAAACGCTGTTGCATTGCACTCAATTTCGGGTTTTGTGCGGGTCGAAACTCAGGCGTGATAATCGGCCGCGATGGTCGTGTCGATCTGCGCCCGCCGTGCGTTCATCGCGTTGAACACTGGCGTCAAAACGACTGCGACGAGGAGGTTGAGGATCACGGTATAGAGGGCAGTGTATCCTGGAAATGTATAGCCGCCAAACGCGAGCGGAAAGGTCGGCGTGAGATTCATCGCAATGGCCATCGCCGTGCCCGCAATTGTTCCCGCGGCCCAGCCGACAAGTAACGCCCAATCATTAAACCAACGAGTATAGACCCCAAGCATCACCGCGGGCAGCGTCTGGATGATCCAGATCCCGCCTAGCAGCTGCAACTGAATGGCATATTGCGTTGGTACAAACAGGATGAACATGAGCGCGCCCAGCTTGACGATCAGTGAAACCCACTTCGCCATCTGTGCTTCCTGCTTGTCAGTTGGGTTCTTATTGATGAATTCACGGTGGATATTGCGAGTATAGAGATTGGATGCGGCGATCGACATGATTGCCGCTGGCACCAGGGCGCCGATACCGATAGCAGCAAAGGCGATGCCGACGAACCAGGAAGGGAAGCTATGGAGGAAGAGGGCCGGCACGGCGAAATTATTGCCGAATTGTTTAAAGCCAGCGGCGTACTCGGGAAGGTTGGGGACCCCGGCGGCAATGGCGAAGAAGCCGATGAGGGCAAGCAGTCCCAGCATAAAGGAATAGCTCGGGAGCATCGCGGCATTGCGTCGGATCGCGTGGCCACTGCTTGCGCTCAAAATTCCAGTAAGAGAATGAGGATAGAGGAAAAGCGCTAACGCCGAGCCCAAGGCCAAAGTTGCATAGGCGCCATAGGCGCCGGTGGTATTGGGCCCAGGAACCGCTAGCAACAGTTTTTGTACCGGCACGGCCGCGAAAATCTTGCCGAAGCCGCCAAGCTCGATCGGGATAACGATCACAGCGGCGAAAGCCGTGATATAGATCAGGATGTCCTTGACGATCGCGATCGAGGCCGGTGCACGCAGGCCGCTCGAATAGGTAAAGGCGGCCAGGATCACAAAGGCAATGATTAGGGGCAGATCGGCGGCAATTCCCGTGCCTGAGACGCCGAGCGCGCCGAGCACGACCTGGATGCCGACTAGCTGGAGAGCGATGTAAGGCATGGTCGCGACGATGCCGGTCATAGCAACTGCCAACGCCAGCCAACGGTTGCCAAAACGGCCGCGCACGAAATCCGCCGCCGTGATGTAGCCGTGCTTATTGCAGACGTACCAGAGCCGCGGGAAGACCAGGAATAAGATCGGATAGATCACGATTGTGTACGGTACCGCGAAGAATGCGATAGCGCCGGCACCGAATGCTAGCGCTGGAACCGCGATGAAGGTGTAGGCAGTATAAAGATCACCGCCAACCAGGAACCAAGTGACGATCGTGCCGAAGCGCCGGCCGCCGAGGCCCCATTCGTGCAACTGATCGAGATTGCCCCGGCGCCAATTGGCTGCAGCAAACCCCAGCCAGGTGATTAACCCGAACATCATCACGAAAATGACCAGCGCCACCCAATTCACGTTCTGCACGACTCACTCCCGTCGGGTCGCTTTGTTTTTACGGTCGGGATCAAGCGAAACGCCATCGCGCTAATCCTCGGTTACGAAATATACGATCGCGGTAAGCACGGCACCGATCAAAACGCAAAGGAGCTGATACCAATAGAAAAATGGAATGCCCATCCAATAGGGCTCGACCTTATTGTAAAAGGGCGGCCAGAGAACGATGACGAACTGGATTGCAAAGAGCAGATACCACCAGCTCCATCCACCCGGCTTCAATTGCGCTATGTCGTTTTTCATGCTCGTCCTCGAGGTCCTCCCGCGACACCGCGAACTACCACACAACGTTCCGGTTTTTCTCATACATTTGCGATGCAACCGAAACTCAATCATTGCCTAGAAGTTCCGTTAAGAAACGGTAATCTAACGTGGTTGGCCGCAGCACAACTGCACACCGAGGTAGCGATTTTACCAATGCGGTGGAACGTATGATTGCCGGCTTCGAGAACAAAAAGAGCGTCCTCAATCGCGAGGAGCTACAGATTGTCGCCTACTAAAGAGCTTGCGGGACCGAGCGCCTCTCAGGCCCTTGCTTGGCGTTGCGTGCGCGGCAGCGGCTGGATGCGTAGCGCAGTGATGCGGTTACGCGCGCGGCGCAATACGCGAAAACGGAAGCCGTGGAAGGTGAAGCTCTGCCCCACTTCCGGGATCGAGCGCGCCTCGTGAATGACGAGGCCCGCGACGGTAGTCGCCTCCTCGTCCGGCAGATTCCAGTCCATGACGCGGTTCAGATCGCGGATCGGCACCGCGCCGTCCACATTGACCGAACCGTCCGGCTGCCGGCGCACGCCCGGCACCGCGACGTCGTGCTCGTCGGTGATGTCACCGACGATTTCCTCCAGGATGTCCTCGAGCGTGACCAGACCCTCGACCTCACCATATTCGTCGACCACCAGCGCGAACGGAGTCTTGCGGCGGCGAAAGGCTTTGAGCTGCTCGGAGAGCGGACGCGTTTCCGGCACGAACCAGGGCGGCGTCAGCAATGCGCCAATGTCGACCTTGGCGGCGTCGCCGTCGAGCGCATGGAGCGCGCGCAACAGATCCTTCACATGCAGCACGCCGATGATGTTCTCCGGATTGCCGCGCCAGAGCGGCAGGCGCGTCACCGGCGAGGCGATCACCGTGTTGACGATGTCCTCGGGCTTTTCGTCGGCGTCGATGGTGATCATATTGGTGCGGTGGACCATCACGTCGGATATTTCGAGCTCGCCGAAGCGGAAGACGTTCTGGATATATTCGGCCTGACCCACCTCGATCTTGCCGTATTCGGCCGACGTCTCCACCAGCCCCTCGATCTCGACATCGGTCAGGATGTCCTGCGTGCGATGCTCCTTGACGCCGAGCATGCGCAGTATCGAGCGCGATGCATTGTTGAGCAGCACGTTCAACGGGTAGAACAGAACGAAGGCGGCGTAGAGCGGATAGGCGATCCACAAGGATACCGGTTCCGGCTCGCGGATCGCCAGCGTCTTCGGCACCTGCTCGCCGACGACGATGTGCAGCGACGAAAAGACGAGGAAGCCGACGACGAACGCGATGAGGTGCTGGGCCGATGCCGGCATTCCGAGCGGCGCCAGGATGGGCTGAAGCAGCGTCGAAACCGTCGGCTCGCCGACCCAACCGAGGCCGAGCGAGGCCATGGTGATGCCGAGCTGGCAGCAGGCCAGATAGGCTTCGAGATTGTGCAGGATGTGCTGGACGAGACGCGCGCCGAAACGGTCCTCCTCGGCCATGGCGTCGATACGGAATCCCTTGCTCTTCACGAGCGCGAATTCCGCGGCCACGAAGAACGCGTTGGCGGCGAGCAGGAATACGGCGAGCAGTAGATTGACAATCGTAGCGGTCATCGTCGTCCCGCGACTGCTGTGGTCATGGCACCTCGGCCGGGCCGGCCTGCGTCGCGCTCAATCCTTCAGCCGTGTTTCGAGAAACGCGCGCACCTCGGCCGGATCGACATTGTTTTCGACGAAGGCCGCGCCGATGCCGCGCACCAGAATAAAGGTGAGCTTGCCGCGCTTGACTTTCTTGTCCTGGGCAATGAGGTCCAGCAGGGTGTCGGCGCCCGGCACGCCGCCGGGGATCTGATCGATACGGGTCGGCAGGCCGACGGCGGCAAGGTGAGCCGTGACGCGGGCGGCATCGGCCTCGCCGATCAGGCCCTTGCGGGCGGAAAATTCGAATGCCAGCGCCATGCCGAGCGCCACGCCTTCGCCGTGCAACAGCCGGTCGGAGAAGCCGCAGCCGGCTTCCAGCGCATGGCCGAAAGTGTGGCCGAGATTGAGCAGCGCGCGCTCGCCGGTCTCGCGCTCGTCGCGGGCGACGATGCCGGCCTTGGCGCGGCAGCAGACGGCGATGGCATGCTCGCGCGCAAAGCTTCCCGAAGAACCGCCGCCGGCAAAGACGTCCTGCCAGTTCGCCTCCAGCCAGGCGAAGAAGCCCGCATCGCCCAAGAGCCCGTATTTGGCGACCTCGGCGTAACCGGCGCGGAAGTCGCGCTGGGGCAGCGTGTCGAGCAGCGCCGTATCGGCGATCACCAATACGGGTTGGTGGAAGGCGCCGACGAGATTCTTGCCTTGCGGCGAATTGATGCCGGTCTTGCCGCCGACCGAGGAATCGACCTGCGCCAGCAGCGTGGTGGGGACCTGCACGAAATCGAGACCGCGCCGCACGCTCGCCGCGGCAAAGCCGGCGAGATCGCCGATCACACCGCCGCCGAGCGCGATGGCGAGATCGCCGCGCTCGATGCGCGCCGCGATGATCGCCTCGCAGACGCGTTCGAAGCCGGCATAGCTTTTGGAGCCCTCGCCCGGCGGCATCACGATGCGCGAGGTCGCGATGCCGGCCTCGGCGAGCGCGGCCTCGGTCGCCGCGAGATGATGGCGGGCGACCGTCTCGTCGGTGACGATCGCCGTGCGCGCGCCGGGACGCAGCGCCTTGATCCCCTTGCCGAGCGAGGCGAGCACGCCCCGTCCGATGACGATCTCGTAAGCGCGGTCGCCGAGGGCGACCGGCACCAGAATGGGTTCGCTGCCGCGCAAGGGCGCCGTCATGTCGTCTTCTCCTCGCCGGCAAGGCCGAGATGCTTCGGCAGCGCGGCCATGATCTCGTCGACGATGGTCTCGTGCGGTTCGTCGCGCGATTGCACCGTGATGTCGGCCTCGGCATAGAACGGTTCGCGCAGCGGCAAAAGCTCCTTGATGCGCTCCGCCAGCGGGCGGTCGCCGCGGCGCTTGGTGCGCTTGAGCAGCACGTCCAGATCGGCCTTCAGCCAGATCGAAATACCTTTTTGCCGGATCAGCACGCGGGTCTGCGCATCCATCACCGCGCCGCCCCCGGTGGCGAGCACCTGTGGGCCCTGCTCGAGCAGCCGCGCGATCACTCGCGCCTCGCCGGCGCGGAAATAGGGCTCGCCATGCTTTTCGAAAATCTCCGGAATGGTCATGCCGGCGGCTTCCTCGATGGCGCTGTCGGCGTCGACGAAGGACAGCCCGAGCCGGACCGCCAGCCGCCGCCCGATCGAGGATTTGCCGGCGCCCATCATGCCGATCAGCACGAGGGAGCGGGAACCGAGCGCGCGCGCCATGGCAATTTGGGCCTGATCCGGGCCGTCTCCTGTCGATTTATGCGCGGCTGCGTTAACCATGACTCCCTTTCCAATCGGCCGGCCTGGTTCCATATACCAGCAATCCGCGCGATCGCGAGGGGCAGCCTTGTCAGCGGCCGGCGAACGTGATCGTAACCAGTGTCGTAACCAGTATAGAATAGCCTTTCCGGGTGACGCCCGGTTGCCGGATTTCTACCATGCCGAGCCTGTTCAGATTTCTGGTCTTTGTCGGGCTCATTGCGGGGCTGGCCTACGGCGCGGTGTTCTCGCTCGCCACTTTCGTCAAATATCAGCCGCGCGAGATCGTCGTGACGATCCCGCCCGACAAGTTCCTCAAACAGCACTGATCGCGATGGCGGGCAGGCCCAACGCCTCCGACGAGACGCTGATCGACTTGTTCCTCGACATGCAGGCGGCCGAACGCGGCGCCGGCGCGAATACGCTTTCGGCCTATCGCAACGACCTCACGGACCTGTCGGCCCATTTGCGCGCCGCCGGCACCGGCATCGCCAAGGCGGCGACCGACGATCTGCGCACCTATCTCGCCGGGCTCGAGGCGCGCGGCTTCAAGGCCTCGTCGCTGGCGCGGCGGCTGTCGGCGCTGCGGCAGCTCTATCGCTTCCTCTATGCCGAGGACAAACGCGGCGACGATCCGGCCGCGGTGCTGGAGGGGCCGAAGCGCGCGCGCGCGCTGCCGAAGGTGCTCTCGATCGCCGAAGTGGATGCGCTGCTCGCGCAGGCGCGCACCGACGCCGACAATGCCGAGCAGCCACCGGGCACGCGGCTGCGGGCGGCGCGGCTCCTGTGTCTGCTCGAAGTGGTCTATGCCACCGGCCTGCGCGTGTCGGAACTGATGGCGCTGCCGGCCGCCGCCGCGCGGCGCGACCAGGCCATGCTGGTGGTGCGCGGCAAGGGCGGCAAGGAGCGGCTGGTGCCGCTCAACGGCGCCGCCAAACGCGCCATGCGCGAATATTTGGGCCTGCGCGAGGCCGTCAAGCGTGACGCCGCGTCGAAATGGCTGTTTCCGTCGTTCGGCGAGCAGGGCCACCTGACGCGCCAGCACTTCGCGCGCGACTTGAAGGCGCTCGGGGCGCGCTGCGGCATCATGCCTGTGCGGCTGAGCCCGCATGTGCTGCGGCACGCCTTCGCCAGTCATCTCCTGCACAACGGCGCCGATCTACGCGTGGTGCAGACGCTGCTCGGCCACGCGGATATTTCGACGACGCAGATCTATACGCATGTGCTGGAAGACCGGCTGAAGAGCCTGGTGCGCGACCTGCATCCGTTGGGCGAGGACTGACGAAGATGCAAAACCCTTTGAAATCGGATATTCTGTCGTCATGAACCGCCAGGACGTCATCGCCGTTTTGCAGCAGAATGCGGACGCGCTGCGCGCCCGCGGCGTGACTCATGCCGCGCTGTTCGGTTCGCTCGCGCGCGGCGAGGCGCGGCCCGACAGCGATATCGATATCATGATCGAGCTCGATCCGAATTTGCCGATCGATATTTTCCAATATGCCGGAATAAAGATGGCGATTGAAGAATTGTTTTCTGTTCCCGTCGATGTCGTGGATCGCCAAGCCATGAAGCCGCGCGTGCGAGACAACGCTTTGCCTGATGCAATCGAGGCCTTCTAGGCACGGCTAGCGGTTCAGCGGCCGCTCATCCTTCGAGGCCCGCGCTGCCGCGCGGGCGCCTCAGGATGACGGATCGAGCCTGAAATGTGCGGCGGCACAACCGGTTAACTTCGCCGAAACGCATTTCACGCCTACTCGCTTGACTCTCGCGCCTCTGCCCGCCATTTCCCAACCCATGCTCTCAGGAACCATGCGCAGCTATCTCGACTTCGAAAAACCGGTGGCCGAACTCGAGGCCAAGGTCGAGGAACTGCGCGCCATGGGCGAGAGCGGCGGCGCGGTCCCGGTCGGCGAGGAGATCGGCCGGCTCGAGGCCAGGGCCGCCGCCGCGCTCAAGGAACTCTATGACAGTCTCTCGCCCTGGCAGAAAACCCAGGTCGCGCGTCATCCGCAGCGGCCGCACTGCCTCGACTATATCGGCGGGCTGATCGCCGACTTCGTGCCGCTCGCCGGCGACCGCAAGTTCGGCGAGGACGAGGCCATTGTCGGCGGCTTCGGCCGCTTCCGCGGCGAGAGCGTCTGTGTGATCGGGCACGAAAAGGGCGCCGACACCGAAAGCCGCCTCAGGCACAATTTCGGCATGGCGCGGCCGGAGGGTTACCGCAAGGCGGTCCGGCTGATGGAAATGGCCGATCGCTTCGGCCTGCCGGTGATCTGCCTGGTCGACACCGCCGGCGCCTATCCCGGCATCGGCGCGGAAGAACGCGGCCAGGCCGAGGCCATCGCCCGTTCGACCGATGCCTGCCTCGGCCTGTGCGTACCCAATGTCGCGGTGGTCCTGGGCGAAGGCGGCTCGGGCGGCGCCATTGCGCTCGCCACCGCCAACCGCGTGCTGATGCTCGAGCATGCCATCTACAGCGTGATCTCGCCGGAAGGCGCCGCCTCAATTTTGTGGCGCGACACCACGAAGGCGCAGGACGCAGCCACCAACATGAAGATCACCGCCCAGGACATGGTCCGTTTCGGGATCATCGACAGCGTGATTCCGGAGCCGGTGGGAGGCGCCCATCGCGACCCGGCTGCCGCCATCGCGACCGCGGGGGAAGCCATCGCCAATGCCCTCAGCGAGCTGCGCGGGCTCGCCGGAGACGCTGCCCGCCGTCAGCGGCGGGAGAAGTTTCTCGCCATGGGCCGGGCCCGCGGCTAGAGAGGCCCCTTCGCGGCACCACCCCCGGCGCGGGGCCAAAGCATTGCAAAATTTGAGTTTACAGCCGATTTACCATAGACTTAGCGGTAGCCGACCGCGGCCTTGTTTGCCTTGCCGATGCCACATCTTATAGCTAACGATATATCAATGAGGGCCCTGCCCTTCGGGGAGTATCGCGTTTGAAACGACCCCTGGTACGCGCGCTGTTGGCGTCGGCGGCTCTTGCCGCCGCGGTCATGCTCGCCGGCTGCAATGCAGACGACATCACCCCGACCGGCCGCGCACAGGCCCCCTTGTCCGACAGGATGGTCTCGCTCATCGGCGAGAAGAACATGGACAAGGATTCGCCGATCCTGGTCCGCCTGTTCAAGGAAGAGTCCGAGCTCGAAGTCTGGAAGAAGAATCGCGACGGCGAATTCGCACTGTTGAAGACCTATCCGGTCTGCCGCTGGTCGGGCGATCTCGGCCCCAAGAAGAAGGAAGGCGACCGGCAGGCGCCCGAGGGCTTCTATACGATCACCCCCGGGCTGATGAACCCGAACTCCAGCTATTATCTTGCCTTCAATACCGGCTTTCCGAACGCCTACGATCGCTCGCACGGCTATACCGGGTCCGATCTGATGGTGCATGGCGATTGCTCCTCGCGCGGCTGCTACGCCATGACCGACGAGCAGATCCAGGAGATTTACGCGCTGGCGCGCGAATCGTTCTTCGGCGGCCAGAAGGCTTTTCAGTTTGAAGCCTTCCCGTTCCGCATGACCGCGCTGAACATGGCCCGGCATCGCAACAATCCGAACTTCGCGTTCTGGAAAATGCTCAAGGAAGGCTACGACCACTTCGAGGCGACCCGGCAGGAGCCGAAGGTGGCGGTGTGCGAGAAGCGCTATGTGTTCGATCCGGCGGCGCCCGATGGCGCGGCCCGAGATCCCTCCTTCAGCCCGGCCGGCAAGTGCCCGGCCTACCAGATCGACAAGACCATAGCCGATGCGGTGCTCGACCGCCGCCGCAGCGAACAGTTGAAAATGGCCGAGTACATCGCCCAAGGGGTCCCCACGGCCGCGCCGCATGTCGGCGATGGCGGCATGAACCCCGTGTTCGCCGAGAAGCTTAACCCTCAGCCGGGATACGACAGCAAAGGCCGCCTGGTCGAAGTCGCTAGCGCGCCGGGCGCCCTGCCGCGCACAGGCGGCATACCGGCCACGACCGTGGTGCTGCCGCAGACACAGCCGGAAACGCAGGTCGCGGCCCAGCCGGCGGTGCTCGCCAGCGTGCCTATGCCGGAGCCCGCGCCGCAGCTTAAAGTCGGCACGGCGCCGCAGCAGCAGCCGACCACAATCGCCGGGCTGATCGGCAACCTGTTTGGCGGGTCGCAGGCGCAAGCCAATACGGCGGCAGCCACCGGTAAGCCGGTGGCGCTGCGCGGCACCAGCAGCGCAATGGCCGCCAAGCCGCAGCAACGCGCTCCCCGGCGCAGCGCCGCCGAACCGCCCGCCGGCAAGCCGCACGCGACAACAGCGCGGCCAAAAGCGGTGGCGACTGCGTCTCCGACACCGCCGGCGCAGGCCAGCGTACCAACTGCTGCTGCTCCCGCGCCAGAAATCCGGACCGCTTTCTCGACGCCTTCGGCGGGCGGCGACGGCATGGTTTCCGGCGCGCAGCCGGTGGTCCCAGCCGGCTCCTTCTCCGCGCGCTGGTACGGCTTGCGCTAGTTCGATTTAAATTTCCGGCGCGTGCGAGTCCGTTAGAGATTCACGCGCTACTCTTCGACATGCCCGCCTTCGTCTATGTCCTCGGCACCTTGGCCAAGAACCGCCATCTGACCTATGTCGGCTGGACCGATGACGTCGCGCGCCGGCTCGCCCAGCACAACGCCGGCAAGGGCGCGCGTACGACGCGAGGGCGCGTCTGGGTGCTGCTGCATTCGGAATGCTGCGCGAGCCGGCGCGCGGCCATGAGCCGCGAATGGCACCTCAAGCGCGACCGCGCATTTCGCAGAAAACTGGCACAAGCCTTGAAAGCCGAACACACACGCTGAACGCTCCGCATGTTTGGCTTTGCCGATCCGGCGACAGATTGAAGCAATTTCGACGGGTTCCCAAAACCAGATGTAACGAGTTTCACTTACAGTGCCGTGCGCCGATACCGTGCCGCTGGAGAAAAAAATGGGAAGGTTTCAAACCGTTCTTGCCGTGCGCGAGCGCCGCAAGTCGCACCGTTACGATGTGCTGGTGAACGCGTCGATCGCGGTCGACAGCGCGGCGATGCCGCAACGCTGCGTCATTCACGATATCTCGCAGACCGGCGCGCTCATCGAGATCGATACCGATGAAGCACCCGAGAATTTTACGCTCACCTTTACGCGCGAATGCCGCATCGTTCGCCGCAATGTCAGGGGCAAGAAAATCGGCGTCGAGTTCCTGTTACCATGGTCGGTATCATCCGAGGGAAATGATTAAAAGGTCGGCTTCGGCCCGACCGTCCCGCATTCGCAATTCGGCCGAAGCGAATCGCACAGGCCTGGCTGTTCGGGCGCCGACGAACAGGACATGCTTACCCGCTCCTTCGAGGAAAGCGAGCGGCCCATGCGGCATGCCGCCGATATATTTCGCGATAACGCCATGATAATATCGGACGCTGCTCCTGCGCAGGAGCCTTGTCGTGCGTCGACCAAAAGCATCATACTGCCGCGTTCACGCTCGTTGGCTGCTCGGTTTGAGCGCGCGCGGGCGGAGCGGCTCCACCGCTGACCGCCATCGGAGAGGTAGTCGGTGCCGCACGGCGATCGTTGTTCTTGCGCTTGGCTTGGCCTGGCCGATCACCGCAAGCTGCGAGTCTCTCGATGCTCCCGTATCGAACGATGTTCCGCCGCCGCGTCTCGCCCGGCCGGCGCCCCCGGGCATAGAGGGTCGCGTGCGCTCGCAGTCCGGTCAGCCGTTACGCGGGGTCGTGGTACTGGTCGATCCTCTCGACAAGCCCAGCCCACCCATCCCCGATGTCGCGAACGCGACAGATCAAGCCGGCTACTATTATTGGGCCCTGCCGCCCGGGCGCTATCGCCTGTCCTTCATTCATAATGGAACAAGAATCGCAACCCGCGACGTCGCCATCCCGGACGGCCGGCGCATCGTGTCGTTTGACGTTGTCATTGCTGATCGCAAAGAACCGTGAATACCCGGAGACGGCGCTCGCCGGGCATCCGCGCATTCATTGCCGCTCACGCTGTTCTTGCATCGGCACACCGGCCTGCACCTATTGATCGGCACATGAATGGAAGCGGGAACCCTGTTGCGCGTAGGACAAGATGTCGCTCCCGCGCTTCCTTGACTCAAATGAAATGCAATATTTAGGATCGCATCTTGAAAACCGACGGGGGCGGCGGACCCTTCAGTCTTGCAGTCGGAAGAGTCGCGAACAGCGACAGGGTGTCCATCTCCGACTGGTTTTGATCGAGGACCACTCCTCGCAGTTTTCCAATAACAGAACTTGCCTGCCTCGCCGATCGCGAAAGACGAACGAGTATCGCTCGTTCGAAAGATCGGCTCTGGCCGGCGACTATCGTTGACGACGCGCACCGACGTTGAGCGTGCGCAGCCATACAGTTTCGTACAACCGTTGTTCGCCAAATTGGCGTAGCCATTGGGAGGTACTGATGCAAAATCTCGTCCGCTACTTTCTGATTTGCGCCGTCGCCACCGTCCCCATCAGCGCGGCCATTGCTGCACCCGGTGACAACCCGGTTTCTTCCCATGGCGGCGGCGGTCCGATGCCTCGCGCCGAAATCGCAGCCACCGTTTCTCCCTCGGCCGGGACCGGCTCGACCAGCTTGGCCGAAATTCAAGCAAGTGGCGCTTCGATTCCAGCGCAGCAGCCGTTTCCGCCCAATGGTCTCGCTACGGTCGCCTACGGCAGCGCCGGAAAGCGCGGCGAGTCGCTCATCAATTGGGATTCCCGGACCCGGGCCTACACGAAGAACTATCCGACCCGGGCGATCGTGTTCATCGAGTATAACGGCAACCATCTTTGCACGGGCTTTATGTACGCGAGTAATATGGTGGCGACCGCCGGCCATTGCGTGCATACCGGCGGCTCGTCCGGCGCGTGGCGCAACAAAAATCTCATGAAAGTCTATGCCGGGCGCGACGGAACCGCCTCCCCCTTTGGCTCATGCGCCGTGACTCGTCTGTGGTCTGTCGTCGGGTGGACGCGGAACAAGGACTTCCGATACGATTATGGTGCGATGCGCCTCAACTGCACCATCGGCAATACCGTGGGTTGGTTCGGGATGTACACGCACAGTTCGCCAACCGGCCAGCCGGCCATCATCGGCGGCTATCCGGGTGACAAGCCGCGCGACCAATGGACCAGCGCCGACAAGATTCGCCAATTCAGCACCGAGATGCTCGCCTACCGGATGGATACGGTCGGCGGTCATTCCGGCAGCCCGATTTGGCATGATCGGGAGGAGGCGACCGCGACCAACGGCGCATGGGCCATCGGCGTTCACAATTACGGCGTCGGCGCCTATGGCAGCAACACAAACGCGTCTGCTCGCCTGACCAGCGTTCGGATCCAAAACTACATAAACTGGCGCAACGCTCCGTGACCCATAGGGTCAGCGCGTTTCGCCAAAGCGATAAGGCGCGGCCGGCATGCCGGCGCCGTCAGTGAAACGAGAGAATCGGGCGTGGCCGGCGTCTGAACGCCTGATTTTGCCGAGAACTGTATACCGCTCATTCCCCCGACGCGTCTTCGCAAAGACGAGTCGCGGGGACGCGCGGAATTCGCCGTCGATGTAATCGCAAACGACTCTATTGGCGGGATCGCGTGGCGGCTGTCCGCGTGCGCGTCTCCGGCATCACGAACATGCAAAAGGCCAAGCCGATCGCCGCGACCGACGCGAGCGCCAGGAATGCGGCGCCCCGGCCGAAGTGATCGCCGAGATAGCCGGACAGCAGCAGGCTGGTCGAGGCGCCCAGTCCGGTGGCTGTGCCGATTGCGCCTTGCGCGAAATTGAAATGGCCGGATCCGTAGGTGATGTCGACAATCACCAGCGGGACCAGGACTCCGAATACGGCCGCAGCGATACCATCGAGCACCTGGCACGCCACCAGCAGATACGGATCGTGGACGACGGCAAACAAAAGCGCGCGCAGGGTCAGCGCGCCGAGGCCGATCATAAGCAGTGGGCGGCGCCCCCAGGCTTGCGCCCGCCGGCCCACCCAGGGCGACATCAAGGCGACGACGATTTGCGGAAGAACCATCGACGCCGCGATCAGCGCCGGCGCCCCGGCGCTCAATTGCGTCGTGACGAAGCTTCCCAGAAGCGGCAGCATCGCCGCATTGGCCAGTTGGAACAGACCGACAACCAGGGCAAACTCGAGCAGGGCCCGGTTCTGCAGGAGCGTGATGAGCTTGGTCTGCGGACGCGGCGGGGATTGCGGCTGATCGGCACCGTGCGCGCGGTCGGGATTGATCTCCTCGCCGCGTATATAGGCGAGCGACAGCAATGTCGGAATCGTAAGCAGGAGCGTCACCAGGAACACGCTGCCGCTCGAGAACAAGTATCCGCAGAGACCCATCCCCGCGGCCGCGACGCCGTTGCCCACTGCGGCGAACCGGGCGTTACGCCCTAGCCGCAGGCCCATGGCTCCCGGCCCGACCAGCCCCAGGCTGATCGCGGCAATCGCCGGGCCGAGTACGCAGCTTGCCGCGGCCTGCGTGACGGCGGCGGCAAGGATGACCGGGAAAATCGGCCAGGCCGCATAGGCAAGCGCGGCAGCGCCGATCATCGTCACGGCGACGGCGGCAACCAAACGTTCCGAGCGGGCGCTGTCGATGATCGCGCCGCCCGGGATTTGCCCAAGCAGGGCGACCAGTCCGCCGACCGAAAGAATCAGGCCGATATCGACCTGCGTCCATTTTTGCGTCGTCAAATAGACCGAGATGAACGGGCCGAAGCCGGTCTGAACGTCGGCGAGGAAGAAAACGAACCAGTCGAGACCGCGCGTGCTGCGCAGGGATGGGTCGCGCGCGGGCGGAGGTATGGGATCGCCGCGCACACCAATCAATTCCCGTTCGTGCCCGACATATCCAATGGCCCAAGCGCACCGGACAGCCCGATGACGACCACCGGCTTGCCTTCCTTGTATTCGGGCGCGGCTTTCAATTGGTCGCGCGTCAGAGCCAGCTTGAGGTCTCCGCCCGGCTTGACCGCGTCCCCGAACTCCAGGGCATTCCAGGCCACGGCGATTTTCCGGCTCCCGACGCCGAGGAAGCCGCCGAAATCGACGATGGCCGCGCGAACGCGTCCGTCCCGATTGACGATGACATCGACGATGCGGCCCATGTTGTGCCCCTCTGCGTCTTTCACCGCGGTGCCGAGAATGCCGCGCGCATTGCCGTGGCCGATCACCGTGACGGACGGAACACCGGCTTTCGCCGGTGCTTCCGCCGCGGCGATACCATCTAGCGCGCCCGAGAGACACAGGATCGCGAGCGCAACCCCAATTCGATACCCGCTCGATCGCACGAGGAACCACACTCCTTTGAGCCAGCTACACCAACTGCTCTTTCAGCCGATCCATTTCGCGGCACATCAATTCGTAATAGGGCCCTTTGCGCATCATAAGATCGTCGGGCGCCCCGTCGTCGACCACACGTCCCGCCTTGAGCACGACGACGCGATCGAAATTCCGCAGCGTCGACAGACGGTGCGCGATGGCGATCACCGTGCGCCTGTGCATGAGCCGGGTGAGCGCCGTCCGCACCGCCTCCTCGGAGTCGCCGTCGAGCGACGCCGTCGCTTCGTCGAGCAGCAGGATCGGCGAGTTCTTGAGAAAGGCGCGCGCGATCGCGATTCGCTGGCGTTCGCCGCCCGATAATTTGGCACCGCGATCGCCGACGATCATGTCGAATCCGCCCGGCAAGTCCGGAATGAAGTCGCAGCCGGCGGCCCCGGCCGCCCGCAGCACTTCGCCGTCCGTCGCGTCGGGCCGGCCGTAGCGGATGTTCTCCATGATCGAGCGGTGGAAAAGCGAAATGTCCTGCGGAACGACCGCGATCGCGGACCGCAGGCTGTCTTGCGTGACGCGCGCGATCTCCTGGCCATCGATGAGGATGCGCCCGCCCTGCAGGTCGTAGAAGCGTTGCAAGAGAGCGAACAGCGTCGACTTACCGCTGCCGGATTCGCCGACGATGCCGACCCGCTGATCGGATTCGATCTGGAGGTTGAAGCCTTCGAACACCGGCCGTTCCGGCGTATAGCCGAAGCGGACGTTTTCGAACTCGATCGACGCCCCGCGCTTCGCCAGTTGGCCGGCCTCCGGATGATCGCGGAGCTGATGGCCGGCCAGCAGCACGACGAGGGCTTCGGAGAGGCGCGCGAAATGCTGCGTCACGTCCACCAGCGCCACCGCGAGGTCGCGCGTCGCGTGCAGCACCGACAGTCCGAGCGTCGCGGTCAATACGACATCGCCGGCGGTGGCGCGGCCGTTCTGCCAAAGCGTCACCGCCCAGCCGACCAAGCCGATCGCAATGGCGACGGTGGTTATCGCGTGCCCCACCCGAAGGCGTTCGAGGTAGCGAAGGCTCCGGCTGCGGGCGACCATTTCGCAGTCGACTTTTTCGCCGATGCGCGCGATTTCGCGCGGCGCGGCGCAGAAGGTCTTGACCAGCGAGATGTTGCTGACGACATCGACCATTTCGCCGTCGACCGCCGCCGCCTTGGCCGCGAAGTCGTGATGAAGCGGTTGGCCCGCGGCCGCCAGGTAGAACATTCCGACGACGATGATCCCGCCCAGCGCGCTCAGCACGGTCGCCATCGCGATGCTCACCGTCGCCACCAGATTGATGGCGACGATGGTCGCAAGGCACGGAGGCAGAACGTTGAACACGACCATGTTCTCGATCGCGTAGACGGCGTTCGAAGTGGCGGTGATGCGGCCCGTGAGCGTGCCGGGTAGCTGACCTGCAAAATAGCTCGGTGCGTGCCCGGTTATGTGCCGGAACAAATCACGGCGCAAATCGCCCGTCACATTCACGAATGTCGTGCTCGCGACCCAGCCCGCCGCGCGCCACAGCAGATTGTCGGAGGCGATAAGCGCCGCCATCAACAGGAAGGTGAGCCAGACGCTGCTCGCAGGCCCCGAGGTCAGGCTGTCGACGAGAACCTTGAGGCCGTATTGAGTTCCGACCGCGCACATGACCGCGGCCACCACGGAACCCGCGATGATCGCATGCGCACGCCAACGCGTCCGCACATACCGACCGACGAAGGCAAAAGGCCTTCCTGCAAACCTCGACAGATCATCCATAGGCGAGTCCCACCCGGTTCGAATGCCGGTATTTAAAGACCTCACGAATACTCGCATTTGCGCGGATGTCTCGCTTTCGCTGCGGTTTTTCGATCCGCACCAACAGGAACAAAATTATCCAGGAAACGTTCCCCGCCTACGGCTGGGCGGCGGCGGGACGGGTTCTCGGATTTTTGACCGGTAAAAAGGATTCGCACGATGCGTATCGCGCAGGTTGCCCCGTTGACTGAAGCCATCCCTCCAAAACTGTACGGCGGCACCGAGCGAGTGGTTTATTGGCTCACCGAGGAACTCATCGCCCTTGGAAACGACGTCACACTCTTTGCCAGCGGAGATTCCTGCACCTCGGCGAAGCTCGAAGCGGTCTGGCCGAGCGCGTTACGCCTGGACGGATCGATCCGCGACCCGAACGCGTTGCACATGCTCATGCTCGAACGCGTCCGCCGCCGCAGCGACGAATTCGACCTGATCCATTTCCACCTCGACTACTACCCTTTCTCGATTTTTTCACGTCAGGCGACGCCATTCATAACCACACTGCATGGCAGGCTTGATTTACCCGAGCATCAACCGCTGTTCTCGGAGTTCTGCGACATCCCGCTCATTTCCATTTCGAATTCGCAGCGACGCCCTGTTCCGCAGGCAAACTGGATCGGCACCATCTATCACGGCGCACCGGAAAAAATGCTGAGGCCGATGCCCGTCAAGCCGTCCTATCTTGCAGCGCTGGGACGCATCGCGCCCGAGAAGTCGATCGACCGCGCCATCCGCATCGCGAAACGATGCGGGATACCGTTGAAGATTGCGGCCAAAGTCGACCCGGTCGACCAGGAATATTACGCCGACATCATCAAGCCTCTGCTGGACCCGCCGTTCATCGAATATATCGGGGAAATCGACGATCGGCAGAAGCCGGAATTCCTGAGCGGCGCGTTCGCGCTGATGGCCACGATCGACTGGCCCGAGCCGTTCGGCCTGGTGATGATCGAGGCCATGGCCTGCGGCACGCCCGTCGTCGCATTCAATCGCGGATCGGTGCCCGAAATCGTCGAAGACGGCCTCACTGGCTATATCGTGGAAGACGAATTATCCGCCGCAAGCGCGGTCAATCGCGTTCATCTCTTGGACCGCCGAAAAGTCCGCGCCCGCTTCGAGGAACGCTTTACGGCGAGGCGCATGGCCACCGACTATCTGCGCGTCTACCGGCAGCTCATGCCCGAGACGCGGCAGCTCAAGCTGGTGACCGGCGCCGAGGTCTAGCGGAAACATCCGTCCCACCCGGTGCGTTCGGCAAAAAAAGAAACCGCCGGCAAAGTGCTGGCGTTCGCATTTCAAAAAATGCGCACAATCAAGCGCGTCAACCGTACTTGCCGTGGCAATGCTTGTACTTCTTGCCCGATCCGCACGGGCACGGCTCGTTGCGCCCGACTTTGCCCCAGCTCGTGGGATCCTTCGGATTGCGCACGGCCTGCGCGCCGTTGCCGGCGCCCAATAATGCGGGCGCGAGCGGCGCCAGCGCCAACTCGTCCTCGCCGGTATTCGGGTTGAGGTGATGCGCCTCCATGAAGGGCAGATCCTGCGGCACCTCGTCCTCCGGCGGCTGCTGCATCACCTCCACGCGCATGAGCTGGGCGGTGACCGCCTCGCGCAAATGGCCGATCATGGCCTCGAACAGCGAGAAAGCCTCGGCCTTGTATTCGTTGAGCGGATCGCGCTGGCCGTAGCCGCGCAGGCCGATCACCTGGCGCAAATGCTCGAGCATGATCAGATGCTCGCGCCAGAGATGGTCGAGCGTCTGCAACAGGATCGACTTCTCGACATAGCGCATGACGTCGGGGCCCCATTTGGCCACCTTCGCCGCCATCCACTCGTCGGCGCGCCGGGTGATGCGCTCCTTCACCTCCTCGTCGGCGATGCCTTCTTCCTTCGCCCAGTCCTGCACCGGCAGATCGAGCGTGAGCACGTTTTGCAGCGCCTCGTGCAGGCCGGCGGTGTCCCACTGCTCGGGATAGGCATTGGGCGGAATGTGCTTGGCGACCAGGTCCTCGATCACCGAATGACGCATGTCGGCGATCGACTCGTCGACCGCCTCGTCGCGCATGAGATCGACGCGCTGGTCGAAGATCACCTTGCGCTGGTCGTTCATCACGTCGTCGTATTTGAGCAGATTCTTGCGAATGTCGAAGTTGCGCGCTTCGACCTTCTGCTGCGCCTTTTCCAGGGCCTTGTTGATCCAGGGATGAACGATGGCCTCGTTCTCTTTCAGGCCGAGCTTGGTCAGCATGCCGTCGAGCTTGTCGGAACCGAAGATGCGCATCAGGTCGTCTTCGAGCGACAGGAAGAACTTGGAATGGCCGGGATCACCCTGGCGGCCGGAGCGGCCGCGCAATTGGTTGTCGATGCGCCGGCTCTCGTGCCGTTCGGTGCCGAGCACAAACAATCCTCCGGCGGCGAGCGCCTTCTGCTTGAGGCGGGCCACCTGCTCGCGGATTTGCGCCGCGCGTGGATCCTTGTCGCGCTCGCCCCAGTCGGCGATGTCGGTGATTTCCTGGCGAATGCGCATGTCGGCATTGCCGCCGAGCTGGATGTCGGTGCCGCGGCCGGCCATGTTGGTGGCGATGGTGATGGCGCCCGGCACGCCGGCCTGGGAGACGATATAGGCTTCCTGCTCGTGATAGCGGGCGTTGAGGATGGCGAAGACCTTGGTCTTGGTGGCGCCCTCGTCGCCTGAATAAAGCGCGGCGAAGGCGTTCGGATCGGAGAAGTCATGCGACTCCCAGCCGTCCTTGCGCAGCATGTCGGCGAGCTGTTCCGACTTCTCGATCGAGGTCGTACCGACCAGCACCGGCTGGCCGCGCATCTTGCAATCCTCGATCAGCGCGATGATGGCCCGGTACTTCTCTTTGTTCGTGCGATAGACCTCGTCGTCGTCGTCGAGGCGCGCGAGCGGCATGTTGGTCGGAACTTCGAGCACTTCGAGCTTGTAGATGTCCATGAACTCGTCGGCTTCCGTCATGGCCGTACCGGTCATGCCGGCGAGCTTCTCATACATGCGGAAGTAGTTCTGGAAGGTGATCGAGGCGAGCGTCTGGTTCTCGGGCTGGATCGGCTGGTGCTCTTTCGCTTCGAGCGCCTGGTGCAGCCCTTCCGAGTAGCGCCGGCCCGGCATCATGCGGCCGGTGAACTCGTCGATGATGACGACTTCGCCGTTGCGTACGATGTAGTCCTTGTCGCGCTGGAACAGTCTATGCGCACGCAGCGCCTGGTTGACGTGATGCACGACCGAAACGTTTTCGACGTCGTAGAGCTTGGCGCCCTTGAGCAGGTCCGCCTCGCGCAGCATGGTTTCCATCTTCTCCATGCCCGCTTCGGTCATGGTGACGGTGCGCTGCTTCTCGTCGATCTCGTAGTCCGCCTTGTCCAGCCTGGGGATGAAAGCGTCGATGGTGTTGTAGAAATCGGAGCGGTCGTCGAGCGGGCCGGAAATGATCAGCGGCGTGCGCGCCTCGTCCACCAGGATCGAGTCGACCTCGTCGACGATGGCGTAGACATGGCCGCGCTGGACCATGTCCTCCATCCGGTACTTCATGTTGTCGCGCAGATAGTCGAAGCCGAGCTCGTTATTGGTGCCGTAGGTGATGTCGCAGTCGTAGGCCACCTTGCGCTCGTTGTCGTCGAGCCCGTGCACGATGACGCCGGTGGCGAGCCCGAGAAAACCGTAGATCTGCCCCATCCATTCGGCGTCGCGCTTGGCGAGATAGTCGTTGACGGTGACCACATGCACGCCGCGGCCGGCGAGTGCGTTGAGATAGACCGGAAGCGTGGCGACCAGGGTCTTGCCTTCGCCGGTCTTCATCTCGGCGATGCGGCCCTCGTGCAGGATCATGCCGCCGATGAGCTGGACGTCGAAATGGCGCTGGCCGAGGGTGCGCTTGGCCGCCTCGCGCACGGTGGCGAAGGCGGGCACCAGAATGTCGTCGAGCGCGGTGCCTTCGGCGACCTGTTTCTTGAAGGTTTCGGTGCGCGCCTTGAGCTCGTCGTCCGAGAGCGCCTCGAGCTCCTTCTCCATCGCGTTGATGGCGGCGACCCGCGGCTGATAACTGCGGATCCGCCGGTCGTTGGCGGAGCCAAACAGTTTGCGGGCGACGGCGCCGAGCATGGGGAAACTCCTCATTCTGAACCGGGGCGATTATCACGCCTCCGCGACCGGATTTTGCTTCCGGCGCTCCGGAATACGGCACTTTTCGGGCAAACTAAACGCGAAAAGCCTGCAAAGCTTCAGCCGGCCGCGGTTAACCGAGAGATAGGAGGGGGTCCGAATATTGTCAATTGTCGGCTCGCCAAGGGCTTAACCCCCGTTTTTCCATCACCGAGCTGTTAAGAGTGACGCGTCATTCCGCCATTGCAAAGCCATGGTTGTTGGGTGACAAGTCCGCGCCGTCCGCGCCGTCGCGGACACCCCTCCACGGACAGAGGACCGCCCATGACCCGATCTCCCCTTGCCCGCCGCGCGGTCCCGCTGCGCCGGGCCGGTATTTTCGCCGCCGCTTTGGCGCTGCTGACCGTGCCGGTCGGGACGGCGCTGGCCGCGGACGATCCGGTGCTGGCCAAAGTCAACGGCATGGAAATCCACCAGAGCGACCTCAACATTGCCGAGGAGGAGGCTGGCCAGCTCCCGCCCATGTCGCCCGAGGCCAAGCGGGACTATCTGGTGCAATTCACCGCCGACATGATGCTGGTGGCGAAGGCGGCCGAGGACAAGAAGCTCGCCGACGCCGCCGACTTCAAACAGAAAGTCGATTTCGCGCGCCGCAAGCTCCTGATGGAAGCCCTGCTGCAGCAGACCGGCAAGGCCGCGCTCACCGACGACGCCATGCACAAGGTCTATGAGGATGCGGTGAAGCAGATGGGCAACGAGGAGGAAGTGCATGCGCGCCACATCCTGATCCGCGCCCCCGAAGGCGACGAAAAGGCGAGCAAGGCGGCCGAGGACAAGATCAAGGCGGTCATCGCCCGCCTCAACAAAGGCGAGGACTTCGCCACGGTGGCCAAAGAGGTGACCGAGGACCCCTCAGGCAAGGCCAATGGCGGCGACCTCGGCTATTTCACCAAGGACCAGATGGTGCCGGAATTCTCGGAAACCGCCTTCAGGCTCAACAAGGGCCAGATTTCCGGACCGGTGAAGACCCAGTTCGGCTGGCACGTCATCAAAGTCGAAGACAAGCGCAAGAAAGCCCCGCCGACCTTCGAGCAGGTCAATCCGCAGATCGAGCAATATGTGACGCGTAAGGCGCAGGCCGATCTGGTTGCCGCGCTGCGGGCCAATGCCAAGATCGAGAAGATGTACAAGAGCGAGCCGCCGGCCGTGACCCCGGCCCCCGCTGCGCCGGAGAAGAAGTAGCTTTCTTCGTACGCCCGATACGCACTGCGTCATGCCCGCGCTTGTCGCGGGCATCCACGTCTTCTAAGTATCGTCACCCTTCAAGACCTGGATGGCCGGGACAAGCCCGGCCATGACGAACGATGAGCACCACCATCTCCCCCCTCGCCCCCACGCAGGTGCCCGACATGCCGGCCATTGCCGGCATCCGGCTTGCCACGGCCGAGGCCGGCATCCGCTACAAGAACCGCACCGACGTGCTGCTGGCCCTGTTCGACCCAGGCACCACGGCGGCCGGGGTGTTCACGCGCTCGAAATGCCCCTCGGCGCCGGTCGAATGGTGCCGGGCCATACTGAAATCCGGGAAAGCCCGCGCGCTGGTGGTCAATTCCGGCAACGCCAATGCCTTCACCGGCAAGAGCGGCCGCGCCGCCACCCGGCTCACCGCCGAGATTGCGGCCAAGGCCGCCGGCTGCAAGCCATCGGAAGTTTTCCTGGCTTCGACCGGCGTGATCGGCGAGCCGCTCGATGCCACCAAATTCGCGCCGGTGATGCAGGGCCTGACCGAACGCGCGCGCGCGGGCGATTTCCTGGCCGCCGCCCGCGCGATCATGACGACCGACACGTTCCCCAAGGCGGCCACCGCCACGGCCCGGATCGGCAAGGCCAGGGTGACCCTCTGCGGCATCGCCAAGGGCGCCGGCATGATCGCGCCCGACATGGCGACCATGTTGTCCTTCATCTTCACCGACGCGGCAATTTCGGCGCCGGCTTTGCAGACCATGCTGAAAGAAGGCGTCGCCGACACCTTCAATGCCGTCACCATCGACGGCGACACTTCGACTTCCGACACGCTGATGATGTTCGCCACCGGCCAAGCGGCGGATTGCCCGCGCATCGCGCGGGCCGCCGACCCGCGGCTGAAGGCGTTCAAGAAGGCTTTGGGCCAGGTGCTCGCCAATCTGTCGGAGCAGGTGGCACGCGATGGCGAAGGCGCGCGCAAGCTGGTCGAGATCACGGTGGAAGGCGCGGTATCGAAGGCTTCGGCGCGGCGCATCGCCATGTCGATCGCCAATTCGCCGCTGGTGAAGACGGCGATCGCGGGCGAGGACGCCAATTGGGGCCGCGTGGTGATGGCGGTCGGCAAGGCCGGCGAGCCGGCCGACCGCGACAAGCTCGCGATCTGGTTCGGCGGCATTCGCGTGGCGCACAAGGGCGAGCGCGATCCGGCCTATGACGAGGCCAAGGTCTCGGACGTGATGAAGAAGCCGGAGATTTTTTTGAAAGTCGCGCTCGGCCTCGGCAAGGGCCGCGACCGCGTGCTCACCTGCGACCTGACCAAGGACTATGTCGCGATCAACGGCGATTATCGGTCTTAGACCCCTGATTTGATCGGGCGGGACGACCCCGCGCCTGTTGGAGCGATTGACAACACGCGGCCTGTGTTGTTGTGTTCTCCAACATGGGCGCCGAACTCCTGATCGACGAATGGCACGTGCTGATTGGAAGTGCCTTACCAATTCACGGATACCGAGACTTTGCTTGCGGATTTCTGGCAGGACGTGGACAAATGGACGCGATGAAATGAAAACGGTGACGCTACAGATCGCATCGCTCGATGAGGTCAAGGAGCGCGCGCGGAATGCATTCAAGGGCAAGAAGCAAGGCGCGCATATCAGCTTTGCCACGCCTGAGATACTGTTCCGCCTGATGAGCGCGAAGCGCTGGCAACTGATCCGCGCCATGACCGGCGCAGGCCCCATAACGATCCGCGAGGTTGCGCGGCGGGCCGGACGGGACGTGAAAGCCGTCCATGGCGACGTACACGCGCTGCTGAAAGCGGGCATTTTGCGAAAAACCGAACGCGGGCTGATCGTTTTTCCATTCGACGCGATTCGGGTCGACGTGATGCTGCGTGCGGCGTGACGTCAATGGCCGGCGCCACCGGAATCACCGGCGTTTCGGAGACCGGCGTTAATGGCCCATTCACCATACCGAATGGAACACCGGCCAACCCGGGAGTGTCGCGGTGCCGTTTAACTACTCGCCGCTACTCTCTTGAGGGTAAAGGGCTGTGAACGCCAAACTCGTCCTGGTCGTCGCCTGCGCCCTCGTCGATGCCGACGGCCGCGTGCTGCTTGCGCAGCGGCCGCCCGGCAAGACGATGGCCGGTCTCTGGGAATTTCCCGGCGGCAAGATCGAGGACGGCGAGCGGCCGGAAGAGACCTTGATCCGCGAACTCAAGGAGGAGCTCGGAATCAGCGTCAAGGAAGCCTGTCTCGCGCCACTCACGTTCGCCAGCCACGCCTATCCCGACTTTCATCTCCTGATGCCGCTTTACGTATGCCGGCGCTGGGAGGAAACGGTCAGTGCCACGGAAAGCCAAAGGCTCGCCTGGGTGAAGCCGAACCGGCTCAGGGACTACGACATGCCGCCCGCGGACGTGCCGCTGGTGTCCCATCTGATCGCGCTGCTTTGATATCCCGGCCGATAAGCCCCGAGCAGGACAAACCCATGCGCCGTTTCATTCCCAGTGCCCAGTTCGCCCAGTTCCGGCTCGCCCAGGAGGGCACCACCGCGATCGAATACGCCCTCATCGCCTCCGGTATCAGCATCGCCATCCTCGAAGCGACCACCACGCTCGGCACCGAGATCATGACGGTCTTCTACGACAAGCTCACGAACCTGTTCTAAGGCTGCGCACCGCCGTCTGCTCTATGCAGCGCCGCCCGGTTTCTCGCCCGCCGAATATTCCTTGGTGCCGAGCACATCGGCCAGCCGTTGCGCGGCCGAGCCCGGCTCGAGCGGTTTCTGCTGGCTCTCGTGCGGAGCCCAGCCCGACAGCCAGGCGATGTCGAAACTCGCGCGCAAGCGGCCGTCGGGATCGGCAAAACGTCGCGCGTAGATCTCCGCCATCCGGAACAAGGTCGCGCGCCGCAGCGGTTTGCGCCGGCGTTCGCTCAGCACATTGGTCGCACCCATGGCGCGCAGGTCGTGCATCAGCGCGAAAGCCGAATCGTAGCGCACCGTCAGCCGGTCGGAATCGACCACCGGCAAAGCGAAACCCGCACGCTGCATGAGCGCGCCTAGTTCGCGCAGATCGATGAAGGGCGCGACGCGCGGCGACAGCCCGCCTTCGACTTCGCTTTCCGCTCCTGCGAAGGCCTGGCGCAGTTCGGTCAGGCTTTCGCCGCCGATCAGCGCCGCCAACAACAGACCGTCCGGCTTGAGCGCGCGGCGTATCTGGACGAGCGTGCCGGGCAGATCGTTCACGAACTGCAGCGACAACGCTGAGACCACGAGGTCGAGCGAAGCATCGGCAAAAGGCAAAACCTCTTCGTCGGCCGCGACACGCGGATACATATTGTCGAGCCGCATGGCGGCCGGCTCTGCCGCAATGATGGTCTTGACCTTTCCGCTCTCCGTCAGCGCGTGCCGCAGCGCATCGGTCGGCGTGCCGAGATCGACCGCGCGGTCGAATGTGCGCAGCACGGCCGACAATCGCTCGCCCAATTCACCCGCGACCCGTTCGATCAAAAAGGTCGCCGGCCCAAGCGCGCGGGCGCGCTTTTGGCGCAGGCGCAGGAGATCGCGGTCGAACAATGCTAGGTTTGACACGAACCTCACCATCGACGTCCCCTCCCTCGCTTGCGGGGGAGGGACAGGGAGGGGCCTACACGTGTTGGCGGAGATGTTCAAATGCCCCCTCCCCACCCCTCCCCCGCAAGCGGGGGAGGGAGTGTGCTGTGCATGCGGCCCGGTTGAGGCTCTCGAACGAGAGCGATAGCCTCGGGCTCATGCCGGGTGCCGACACAACGCCGCCCAGAGTTTCGCGTTCTTGGCGCTTCGCGGCACCGCTGCGTCACGCCTTCCGCTTCGCGCTCGACGTTGCGTTGCCGCCGCTATGTCCGTCCTGCCGCGAGCCGCTCGGCGACGGGGTGGGGCTTTGCGCCGCGTGCTGGTCGAAACTTTCGCTGATCGAGCCGCCTTACTGCGCGCGGCTCGGCATCCCGTTCACCTACGATCCCGGCCCCGGCCTTCTGTCGATGGAGGCGATCGCCAATCCGCCGGCCTATGACCGGGCGCGCGCGGCGGTGCGCTACGACGACGTGGCGCGCGCGCTGGTGCATCGGCTCAAATACGGCGACCGGCTCGATCTCGCGCCGATGATGGGGCGCTGGATGGCGCGCGCCGGGCGCGAACTGTTGGCGGACGCCGACGGGCTTATTCCGGTGCCGCTGCACTGGCGGCGGTTGTGGGCGCGGCGGTTCAACCAGTCGGCGGCCTTGGCGGGGGCCATTTCAAGCATCGGCGGTGTGCCAATGTTACATGACGCGCTCACGCGCGTGCGCGCGACCGCGCAGCAGGTCGGCCTGTCGCGGGAACAGCGGGCGGACAATGTTCAGGGCGCCTTCCGGGTGCCGCCGGAGCGCAAGGCTGATGTCGCCGGGCGGCGGCTGATCCTGATCGACGACGTGCTCACCTCCGGCGCCACGGTCGACACCTGCGCCCGCGCCTTGCTCCGGGCGGGGGCTGCCCAGGTCGACGCGCTGGTATTCGCCCGGGTTGTGGCGCCCACCCGCAGCCCCATATAAGTTCCGTCGGCAAAACGGAAAAACCCATGCCCCCGATCGAAATCTACACTACCCGCTTGTGCCCTTATTGCGTCTCGGCCAAGGCCCTGCTCAAGCGGAAAGGCGTCGAGTTCAGCGAGATCGACGTGGGCATGGATTGGGAGCGGCGCGAGGAGATGATCGAACGGGCAAACGGACGCAGCACGGTGCCGCAGATCTTCATCGGCGAAGTTCACGTCGGCGGCTGCGACGACCTGCATGCGCTGGAGCGGGCCGGCAAGCTCGATCCGCTGCTTTCCGCCGGCAAGGCCTCCGCATGAGTTCCACCGCCAATCCGTTCCTCGTGTCCCGGGCGCGGCGCAATACGAAGTATTGCGCGTCCGGGACGAGGGGTTGGACACGAGGCTGCCGATGAGCGTTAGCACTTTCAAAGCCGCGATGATCCAGACGCGGTCGGGGCTTGATCCCGCCGCCAATATCGATGCCTGCGCACGCATGATCCGCAGCGCCAAATCGGCCGGCGCCGATTACATCCAAACGCCGGAAATGACCAACATCCTGGCGGCGCGGCGCGAGCAGTTGCTCGCCGCGATTGTCGAGGAAGCGCGTGACGCCTCGCTCGCCGCGATGCGCGAGTTGGCGCGCGATCTCGCAATCACCGTTCACGTCGGTTCGCTGGCGATCAAGCTCCCCCATGAAAAGGCGGTCAATCGCTCGTTCCTGATCGATCCCGCCGGCGAAGTCGTCGCCCGTTACGACAAGATCCATATGTTCGACGTCGACCTCGGGAACGGCGAAAGCTATCGCGAGTCGAACAGCTACCGGCCGGGCGAGAGCGCTGTGCTCAGCGATCTGCCCTGGGGCCGGCTCGGCCTGACCGTCTGCTACGACCTGCGTTTCCCCGCGCTCTACCGCGCGCTGGCGGAAGCCGGCGCAACCATGCTGGCGATTCCCTCCGCCTTCACCCGGCAGACCGGCGAAGCGCATTGGCACGTGCTCAACCGCGCGCGCGCGATCGAGAACGGCTGTTTCGTCTTCGCCGCCGCGCAGGGCGGCAAGCACGAGAACGGCCGCGAGACCTTCGGTCATTCGCTGATCGTCGATCCGTGGGGCCGCGTGCTCGCCGAAGGCGGTACCGAGCCCGGCGTGATCATGGCCGAGATCGATCCCGCCGCGGTCGCCACCGCGCGCGGGCGTATTCCTTCGCTGCAGCACGGCCGGCGCTTCGAGATCGTCGAACCGCTGGCCGAGCCGACCCATCTGCACGTCGTGCGGGGGGCGGAATGATCAAATACGCACTCGTCTGCGACAAGGGCCACGGTTTCGAAAGCTGGTTCGCCGATAGCGGCACTTTCGACAAGCAGGCCAAGCGCAAACTGATCGCCTGCCCGCATTGCGACTCGACCAAGGTCGCGAAGGCAATCATGGCGCCGCGCGTTTCCTCGTCGAAGAAGCGTGCGCGCGCGGCCGAAGCTGCGCTTGCCGCGGAAGCGCCGGCGCCCGCGCTGCCGGCTCCCGCGCCCGCGCCGGTGGCGATGATCTCGCCGCAGGAGCAGGAAATCCGCTCGAAGCTGAAAGAGCTGCGCGACCACCTCGTCAAAAATTCCGACAATGTCGGCGCGAAATTTCCCGATGAGGCACGCAAGATGCATTACCGCGAAATCGAGCACCGCTCGATCTACGGCGTGGCTTCGCCCGAAGAGGCCAAGGATCTGGCCGAGGAAGGGATCGAATTCCACCCGCTGCCGATCCTGCCGGACGAGCGGAATTAGTTTTTCGTTACTGCCATTCCGCGGTCGCCGCCGAACGCTTACTCCGCCTCATCCTGAGGAGCGGCCGAAGGCCGCATCTCGAAGGAGGGGGCGGCCTATGCTTCGAGACGCGCTTGCTGTGCAGCGCTCCTCAGCATGAGGCCGATTCGGGCCGCGGCGTATGAGCCTGCGCGGGGACGACGGCCAAAGCGGCCGTTACGCGCACCCCTTAAAAATTTGACCCACATCAATATTCCTTCATGCTTCGCTGCGATGAAGTGTCCTTCGTTGCGCGGAAGCGATGCATGTCCATTCGCAATCTCGACAAGATGTTTCACCCGCGCTCGGTCGCGGTGATCGGCGCGTCCGACAAGCCGAAATCGGTCGGCCATGCGCTGATGACGAATCTGCTCCAGGCGGGCTTCGATGGGCCAATCCTGCCGGTCAATCCGCGCGCAGGCGCCGTGCACGGCATCATGGCCTACAAGGATACGGCGGCGCTGCCGTTGACGCCCGATCTCGCCGTTATCGCGACGCCGCCCGATACGGTTCCGCCGCTGGTTGCCGAACTTGGGGCACGCGGCACCCGCGCGGCGGTCGTTCTCACAGCCGGATTCGCCGAAGGTGAAATGTCCGCCGGCAAGGAGCGCGCTGCGCAACTGCTCGCCGCCGCCCGCCCGCATCTGTTGCGCGTGGTGGGCCCGAACTGCCTCGGCATCGCGGTACCGGGCATCGGACTGAATGGGACCTTCGCGCCCGCCGCTTTGCTGCCCGGCAATATCGCGTTTTTGACGCAGTCCGGCGCGATGGCGACGACCGTGCTCGACTGGGCGCAGCCGCGCGGCATCGGCTTTTCCGCCATCGTCTCGATGGGCGACATGAGCGATGTCGATTTCGGCGACCTGCTCGATTACTTCGCGCTCGACGCGGCGACGCAGGCGATCTTGATCTATGCCGAGGCGGTCACGCATGCGCGCAAGTTCATGTCCGCGGCTCGCCGTGCAGCGCGCGTCAAGCCGGTGATCGTAGTCAAAGGCGGACGCGCCGAGGAAGGCGCACGCGCCGCCGCCTCGCATACCGGTGCGCTGGCCGGCGCCGCTGCAGTCTATGAGGCGGCGTTCCGCCGTGCCGGCATGTTGCGCGTGAACGGCCTCGAGGAACTGTTCGACGCGGCGGCGACGCTCGCGCATATGGCACGGCAGAGCGGCGGCCGGCTTGCCATCGTCACCAATGGCGGCGGGGCCGGCGTGCTCGCCACCGATTGGCTGATCGAGCAGGGCGGCCGGCTCGCGACGCTCGGCGCCGAGACGATCGCCAAGCTCGACGCCGTGCTGCCGCCGACCTGGAGCCATGCCAATCCGATCGACATCATCGGCGACGCCGACGCCGAGCGCTATGCGCGCGCCGTCGAGATCATGTTGCAGGACAAAGATAGCGACGGGCTGCTCGTCGCCTATTGTCCGACCTCGATCGGCTCCGCCGCAGACGCCGCGCAAGGTCTGATCGGCGCCATGTCGACCTCGCAAGATGCGGCGAAGAAAAACGTGTTTGCCTGCTGGATGGGCTCGGCGAACGTCGAGGATGGCCGCGCCCGGCTGATCGCGGCGCAAGTACCGGACTACGAGACGCCGGAGCGCGCCGTGCGCGCCTTCATGTATCTGGTGCGCTATCGCCAGAGCCAGGAACTGCTGCTGGAGACACCGGCATCGGCCGCGCCGAGCGCGCAAGCCGACCGGGAGCGGGCGCGCGGCTTCCTGCAGCAGGCGCTCGCCGAACATCGCGAGTGGCTCGATCCCGCCGAAGTCGCCGGTTTCTTCGCCTGCTACGGCATCGCTTTCGCGCGCACCGAAGCCGTCGCCGCCGCCGCCGCCGCCGCGGCAGCCAGGCTCGCGGCGGAATGGCGCGCGCCGGTGGCGCTGAAAATCCGCTCGCGCGATATCACGCACAAGTCGGATGTCGGCGGCGTCGCGCTCGAGCTGGCATCGCCGGAAGAAGTGGAAGCGGCAGCCCTGAAAATGCTCGAACGGGTCGCGCGCGCGCGGCCCGACGCACGGCTCGAGGGCTTCATCGTGCAGGAGATGATCCAAAGGCCGGGCGCCTATGAATTGATCGCCGGCATTACGAGTGATGTGACCTTCGGCCCTGTGATTCTGTTCGGCCACGGCGGTACGGCAGTCGAGATCATCCGTGACAAGTCGCTGGAACTGCCGCCGCTCAACACCGCGCTGGCGCGCGCGCAGATCGAGCGCACGCGCGTGGCCGCCCTGCTCAAGGGCTATCGCGACCGGCCGGCGGCCGACATCGACGGACTCGTCAATGTGCTGATGCAGTTGAGCAGCATCGTCGCCGACCATGCCGAGATCGTGGAGCTCGACATCAACCCGCTGCTCTGCGACCAGAACGGCGTCATCGGCGTCGACGGCCGCATTCGCGTACATGCTACCAGCATACCCGCACAGTCGCGGCTGGCGATCCGGCCCTATCCGCAGCAGTTGGAGACCGAGATTTCTACGGTCGATGGCAGAACTTATACCGTACGGCCTATTCGTCCCGAAGACGAGCCGGCCTTGCGCAGCTTCGCCGACGAAGTGGACACAGGCGATCTTTGGCACGGGTTCTTCGTGCCGCTGCGGGAGCGAACCCACGAAACGGCCGCACGCTTGAGCCAGATCGACTACGACCGCGAGATGACCATGGTCGCCTGGGAGGGCACGCGCATCGCCGGCCTTGCGCGTTCCACCGCCGACCCCGATTTCGAGGCCGCGGAAGCCGCCGTCATCATCCGCGCCGACCTGCGCGAGAAAGGCTTGGCGACAAAGCTCTTGCAGGCGCTCATGCAGGCCATTGCGACCCAGGGCGTGCAACGTGCGGTGCTGATCTATCCGAGCGATCTCGCATCGCTGCAGCGCATCGGCGCCGAGCTCGGCTTTACGGCTGCATTTTCGCCAGAAGATGCGGCGGTGACGCGGGCGAGCAAAACATTGCGCAATGGCGAGAGTCGGATCGTTTAAGATTGAAGCGTTCCTTGCTGCACACCCGCTTCACTTCTCCCATAGGGAAATCCGCCTTCGGCCGCTCCCGCAAACAGTCTTGCCAATGACGATGCAGGCAGCTATTAGAGAATACACGCTTAGACTACAATTTGTATATTACACAACCTAGTGAGATGCGCCGATGGCCATGGGAGCAAAGACGACACTCGCTCTCGAAATCGCAGTTGGATTGGTGCGCGCCGCTGTGGCTCAAAAGCGCTTCACGCGAAAGGCCGCGGCCGCATTCTCGAGCTTGCATCTGTTTTGCGCTAGAAAACCAGCGTCGCACCCGACGCGATCAGCAGGATCGCCAACGCCTGGCGAAACCGCAGCTCGTTGAGCTTGCCGTAAAGCTGCCAGCCGATCCAAGTCCCGATCAGCAGGGGCGGCAGAACCGCGGCGAGCAGGATCAATCCGGTGCGGTCGAGCGTGACCCAGACGATGCCGGCAAGCGTGATCGCCTGCACGATGATGACATAGGGCTGGTAGACCCCGCGCGCGGCCTCCTTCGGCCAGCCGCGCAACTGCGTCCAGATCGTCGGCACGACGCCGGAATAACCGCCCACCCCGCCGAGAATGCCGCCGATGAACCCGATGGCGGCATCGGCCGGCCGGCCGCCGCCGCTGACCTTGTGCAGGCGCGGGGAAACGAGTGCATAAGTCCCGAATAAGAGCAGAAACACCCCAAGCACCATCTTCAGAATGCTGCCGTCGGTGAAGGTCAAAAGACGCACGCCGATCGGGATACCGGCGAGCCCGCCGGCCACGAAAGGCCAAAGCCGTGCGACCACAATGTGCTTGCGCTGCGGCCAGATCGTCGTGAGGTGCAACAGCACGCCGCAGCCGGTGGACAAAATAGCCGAATGCAGCGGATCGATGCGGTGCAGCCAGATCGCCGAGGCGGCAAGGGCGAAGGCGAAGCCGCTGCCGCCGGCGGCGATGCCGCCCAGCAACGCGCCGAGCCAGAGGATGCCGAGCGTGTCGAGCGGAAGTCCGATCAGCATTCCCGTCAGCCCAGCCTCACACCGATGCAGGCGTCATCGCTGCATGCCCCAGAGATTGACCGTGCGCGCCTCGATGAAACGGAAGATGACCGATTCGACCACGAGCCCGATCAGGATCACGGTCAGCAGCCCGGAAAAGACCGTTGCGGTGTCGAGATCATTGCGCGCCTCGAAGATATACCAGCCGATGCCGCCCGAGCGCGCCGACACGCCGAACACCAGCTCGGCCGCGACCAGCGTGCGCCAGGCGAAGGCCCAACCGATCTTCAGGCCTGCCAGGATCGACGGGAACGCGGCCGGGATCAGGATGAGCCCGACATAACGCGCACCCTTGAGGCCGACATTCCGCCCGCTCATGCGCAGCGTCTCCGGCACGCTGCGGAAGCCGCTCAGCGTGTTGAGCGCGACCGCCCACAGCACCGAATGAACGATGACGAAGACCAGCGAGGGTGTGCCGAGACCGAACCAGATTAGCGCCAGCGGCAAGAGCGCGATCGCCGGCAACGGATTGAACATGGCGGTCAGCGTCGACAGGATACGGGTGCCGATGCCGCTCGCCACCGCAAAGGTCGTCATCACCGCGGCCAGCACCAAGCCGAAGGCATAGCCGATGACGAGCGTGCGCAGCGAAGTGACGGTGCGGTCCACCAGCTCGCCGTTGCGCAAGTCGCGCCAGAAGGTCGCGATCGTCTCGGTGAAAGTTGGGAACAGCAGGGAGTTGTTCAGCCAGCGCGCATAGACTTCCCAGATCGCGATCAGCGCCAACAGGATCGCTACCCGCTGCACCAGTTCGTTATTGAGAATGCGCTCGGCAACGGAGAGCGGACGCTCGACATTGCCGACGGTCACAGCCTCGGTCGGCTCGATCTCGAATTCCGGCCGGCGCGCGAGCGGCGCCGGCTCATGTCGCAGGTCGATGGTCACGCCCGGGCTTCCTCAGGTTCCGCGGCCCGCAATTCTTCGGCGCCGAACAGAAGATTGTGGATGCGTTTCGACATCGCGCCGAATTCGGGGCGGTCGATATTGCTGAGACCGAGGTCGCCGGCGTCGAGCTCGGCGCGCACGCGGCCCGGGTGCGGCGACAGCACCAGGATGCGCGAGCCGACAATGATCGCTTCCTCGATCGAATGGGTCACGAACAGCACCGTGAAACGCAATTGCTCCCAAAGCGACAGGAGTTCCTGCTGCATCGTGCGCCGGGTGAGCGCGTCGAGCGCAGCGAACGGCTCGTCCATCAGCAAGATGTCGGGCTCCAGCGCCATGGCGCGGGCGATGGCGACGCGCATCTTCATGCCGCCCGACAGCATATGCGGATAGATGTCGCGGAATCCCGAAAGCTTGACTTTGTCGATGGCGGCGTTCGCACGCTCCACCGCATCGGCGCGCTTGAACTTGCGCGTGACCGTCATCGGGAACAGCACGTTCTGGAAAACGGTTTTCCAGGGCATCAACTGCTCGAATTCCTGGAACACCATCATGCGGTCGGGCCCGGGGGCCGCCACCTCGCGCCCGCGGATGCGGATCGAGCCTTCCACCGGCGGCATGAAGCCGCCGACGGATTTGAGTAACGTGGACTTGCCGCAGCCCGACGGTCCCAGGATCACGTAACGATCGCCCTGATGGACGGAGAAATCGACCCGGTACGTCGCCGTCACCAGATGGCGCGGCGTCTTGTACTGGAGCGTCACTCCGTCCACTTCGAGCAATGCGGACGTCATCGGTCGAATACTCGCGTCCAAAGGTCAGCTTCCCGGCAAATTATGGACGGCGTCGATGAACATGTCTTTCCAGCTCGTCGGCGTGGCCGGAATCATTTTCACCCGGCCCATATAGCCGGCAACCACCATTGTCTTTTCCGGCGTCATGGTCCATTTGTTCTCCGGATCGCGGACGATCTTTTCGGCCTCGGCCGGCGAAAGCTTGGACTTGTCGGCCTTCACCCACAGCGCGGCCATGCCGGCCGGGTCGTCGTGGATCATCTTCATCGAGTCCTTGAGGGCGGCCAGGAAAGCCTGCACCACCTTCGGCTCGCCTTCGTAGAGCTTGGAGCTGGCCCACACCACGTTGAACGTGTGCGGTCCGCCGAACACGTCGTAGCTGTTGAGCACGCGGTGCACGCGCTTGTCGGCGAGTTCCTGGTACATGAACGGCGCCGAGGTGAAATGCCCGGTGATCTGCGACTTGAAGCTCATCATCTGCGCCAGCCCGTCGGGATGGCTGAGCGACACGGTCCAGCCGTCGAGCTTGTGCTCCTGCCCCTTACCGAAAACTTTTTCCGCAGCCATTTGCAGGATCACCGCCTGCATCGACACGCGCACGGCCGGCAGTGCGATGCGATCCTTGTCGGTGAAGTCCTTGATGGTCTTCACATTGGGATTGATCGTGTTGAGATAGAGCGGCATCGAATTGAGCGCGGTGACGCCCTTGACCTTCATGTTGTTCTTGGTACGCGCCCAGATGGTGACCATGGGCCCGACGCCGCCCGAGGCGAAATCCAGATTGCCGGAGATCAGCGCTTCGTTCATCGGCGGGCCGCCGGTGAAGCGCACCCAGTCGGTCTTGAGGTCGAGGCCGAGCTTCTTGCCTTCGGACTCGAGCAGATTCTTCTCCTGCATGATGGTCAGCGGGAGATAGGAAATTCCGTACTGCTTGGCGATGCGGACCGTGCGGGTTTCGGCGTGCGCAGTGCCGGCGCACATCGCGAGCGTGACTGCCGCTGCAAGCAGCGAGCGGCGTCCAATGTTCAAACGAGCGTCTTTCATGATCTCCTCCCAGGTGGCATTGTTTTTTCTTGTCGGCCCTATTTTCTCTCACGATATGGCCGCGTGGCAACCTTCAATTCGCGTTCAGGGGCGATTCGATGGCTGACTTTGCCCATTCACTTCAATCCGCGCTCGCGGAACGCTTCGGCGAACGGTTCGAGATCGATCCGTCCCTGCCGGGACTGGCGGAACTGGCGCGAATTGCGGCACATCGCGTCCATCGCCGCTATCTTCAACGCGATATCGATCCCGATCTCCTGCGGCTGATCTGCGCCTGCGCACTGTCTGCGCCATCCAAGAGCGATCTGCAACAGGGAGACATTCTCATTGTTCGGGAAAAGGCGACGCATCATGCCATCGCCGACCTGCTTCCGGAAATGCCGTGGCTTCGTGACGCGCCTGTGTTCCTGGTCTTCCTCGCCAACGGTCGGCGGCTGCCGCAAGTTGCCTCACTGCGCGGCAAGCCGTTCCCCAACGACCATTTCGATCTCCTGTTCAATGCCACCGTCGACGCCGTTTTGGTGATGGCGACCTTCCTGGCTGCGGCGGAGGCGGCCGGGCTCGGCTGCTGCCCGATCAGCCTCATTCGCGATCACGCAGCCAGCATCAGCGACCTGCTCGCGCTGCCCGAGAAGGTCATTCCGGTCGCCGGCATGTGCGTCGGCTGGCCGGCCGAGCCCGGCGCGATCACGCCACGACTGCCGCTGAGCATGACGCTGCACGAGGACCGCTTCAGCGAAAATGATTTTCCCGTTGCGCTCGACGCCTATGACCGCCGGCGCGACGCCTTGCGGCCTTACCGCAGCCAGCGCGAGCCGGATCGCTTCGGCCGCGCGGATTTCTACGGCTGGTCGGAGGACAAGGCGCGGCAATATGCCAGTCCCGCGCGCGCCGATTTCGGCGCCTTCGTGCGCGGCAAGGGCTTTCGCATGGATTAGACAAGCCTTTCGCGGCCAACGATCAGGCCGCGGCCCGCCCCGCCGGTGCGCTTGATGATCGACTGCCGTCTCACCCTTCTTGTTGCGGCCGCTCGCCCACCAGCATGTAATTGACGTACATGTCGGACGACAACTGCCACCGGTCGGCGAATGGATTGTAGATCACGCCGCGCTCTCCGATCACGTTCAATCCGGCGGCCTCGAACGCGCCTTCCAATTCCTCCGGCGTGACGAACCTGTCCCATCGATGCGTGCCGCGCGGCACCCAGCGCAAAACATATTCGGCGCCGACGATCGCCAATGCAAAACTCTTCAGCGTGCGGTTGAGCGTGGCGGCGATCATCAGTCCGCCCGGCTTGACCATGGCGGCACAGGTCGCGACGAATTCCTCCACATCGTTGACGTGCTCGACCACTTCCATCGCCAGCACCACGTCGAAGCGCTCGCCCGCCGCCGCAAGCGCCTCGGCACTGGTGGCGCGGTAGTCGACCGAAAGCCCGGCTTCTCCGGCATGCGCCTGGGCGGCCGCGATGTTCTCCGCGGCCGGATCGGCTCCGACCATATCGGCCCCGAGCCGCGCCAAGGGTTCCGACAGGATGCCCGCCCCGCAGCCGATATCGAGCAGGCGCAGGCCTTTCAGGCAGTCGAGTTTCTTCGTGTCGCGGTCGAATCGCTCGGCTGCCCGGTCGCGGATATAAGCGAGCCGCACCGGGTTGAGCTTGTGGAGCGGCGCCATCGGGCCGCGCGGGTCCCACCAGTCGGCGGCTAGCCGCGAGAACCGCTCGATCTCGGCGGCATCGACGCTGGACGCACGGGTTTTGCGCTTGGCCATTCGTAGCCTCTCGTAAGGTGCCGGCCCATATTGCAGGGCAGCGACCCCGCCGGTATGTATACGCGCCTTTTCGGGCCGGGGCCCGGGCTTTCCGCCCAGTTCCCGCCGTTTGTCAGCTTCTTTAAGGTCGCGTCCGGGATCGTCAATGCCGCCCCTCGTCATGAAATTCGGCGGAACCTCCGTCGCCGACCTCGATCGCATTCGCAACGTGGCGCGCCACGTCAAACGCGAGGTTGACGCCGGCTATGATGTCGCGGTGGTGGTCTCGGCCATGGCCGGGGTGACCAACCAGCTCGTCGCATGGTGCCGGGACGCCGCGGGCCTGCACGATGCGCGCGAATACGACGCGGTCGTGGCCACCGGCGAGCAGGTCACCGCCGGGCTCTTGGCTATCGTGCTCGAAGGCATGGGCGTGGATGCCCGCTCCTGGCAGGGCTGGCAACTGCCCATCCTGACCGACAATGCGCACGCCTCCGCCCGCATCCTGGACGTGAACGGCGGCGAGCTGACCCGCCGCTTCCAGGAGCGAAAGCAGGTGGCGGTGATCGCCGGATTCCAGGGCCTCCATAAGGAGACCGGCCGCATCACCACGCTCGGCCGCGGCGGCTCCGACACCTCGGCGGTCGCGATCGCGGCCGCCATCGGCGCCGAGCGCTGCGACATCTATACCGACGTCGACGGCGTCTACACCACCGATCCGCGCGTGGTGCCGAAGGCGCACCGGATGGACAAGATCGCCTTCGAGGAGATGCTGGAATTGGCCTCGCTCGGCGCCAAGGTCATGCAGGTGCGCTCGGTCGAGCTCGGCATGGTCCATAATGTGCGCATCTTCGTACGCTCCAGCTTCGTCAAGCCGGAGGACATCGACCCGCGCCAAACGCCCCCCGGCACGCTTATTTGCGACGAGAGTGAAATCATGGAACAGCAAGTCGTCACCGGCATCGCCTTCTCCAAGGACGAGGCCCAGATCTCGGTCCGCCGCGTGCAGGACAAGCCCGGGGTCGCTGCCGCCATTTTCGGCCCGCTCGCCGACGGCAACATCAATGTCGACATGATCGTGCAGAACGTCTCGGCCGACGGAGCGACCACCGACCTCACTTTCACGGTACCGGCGGCGGACTATGACAGGGCGCGCGTCACCATTGAGAAGGCCAAGAACACCATCGGCTACGAGCGGCTGGACGGCGCAACCGACGTGGCCAAGGTCTCGGTCATCGGCATCGGCATGCGCAGCCACGCCGGCGTGGCCGCCCGGGCCTTCAAGGCGCTGTCGGAGCGCAACATCAATATTCGCGCCATTACCACCTCCGAAATTAAGTTTTCGGTGCTGATCGACGCCGCCTATACCGAACTGGCGGTCCGCACCCTACATACCCTGTACGGGCTGGATAAGGCGTAGGGCATCCCCACCTCCGCAGGGACGGCAAATCGGGGCACTCTGGCTTGCCCCTTGCATGGGCCTTTGGCTATAGCCTGCCTATAGGCGATCGCGGAGTTCCTCGCGGTCGTTATTCGTACATGCTTGGGCTGTAGCAGGAGCCACGGCCCGGGCGGCGGCTCGACAAGGACCTCACGAATGCGTGGTGCGCTCGGCGGTCCCCGCGTGCTCTTGCGCCGGCTTCGCGAAGTCATGGCGGAGCCGGTCAGCGCGCAGGATCGTCTCGACAAGGTGGTCGTCCTGATCGCCGCCAACATGGTGGCGGAGGTGTGTTCTGTCTACGTTTTGCGCGTGGACGGAACGCTCGAACTATACGCCACCGAAGGCCTCAAGCGCGAAGCCGTCCACCAGACCGTGCTGAAGGCCGACGAAGGCCTGGTCGGCCTGGTGGCGAGCGAGGCCAATCCGATCAACCTGTCGGACGCTCAGGCCCATCCAGCCTTCTCCTACCGGGCGGAAACCGGCGAAGAAATCTACCACTCCTTCCTCGGCGTGCCGATCCTGCGCGCGGGCAATACGCTCGGCGTGCTGGTGGTGCAGAACCGCGCGCGCCGCACCTATACCGAGGAGGAAGAGGAGGCACTGCAGACCACGGCGATGGTGCTCGCCGAGATGATCGCCTCCGGCGAACTGTCCTCGCTTGCCCGCCCCGGGGCCGAGCCGGCCGCGCGCCATGCGATGCATGTCACCGGCGCCTCGCTGTCGGACGGCATCGCGCTCGGCCACGTCGTGCTGCATGAGCCGCGCGTGGTCATCACCAATGTCATCGCCGATGACGTCCAACGCGAGCTCAAGCGGCTCGACGCCGCCATCGCCACGCTGCGCTCCGACCTCGACC
>JAKAHJ010000114.1 GCA_021815055.1 Pseudomonadota bacterium
GCAGGGCCAGCGCGGCGGGCCCGCCGGGCGCGATCGCGTGGCGGGCAAGCGCGCTGCCGGCGGCGTCGGGCATCAGCGCCAGCGCGTTGCGCGCACGCGTCTCGATGCGGATGTGCTTGGTGCGCGCGGCGAGGCCGAACATCAGCAGTGCATCGGGCCGGCAGCGCGCGATCAACTGGGGCAGATTGCGGTCGACCGCCGCGTAGCCGGTCGTGAACACATGCGTGACGATGCGGGTATCCGCCAATCCGGGGCGGCGCAGCCGCGCGAGCCGCGCGACCAGCGCTGCCGTCGGATTGAACGGCGCGCCGGGAAACGGGCCGAAGCCGGTGATCAGGATGGTGGGCATGTACAATAGTCTACTCGAGGCCGTGTTCTTTTTCTTATCGCTCCCCTGCAAGGGGAGGGTCGATCGCGCGGAACGCGCGATCGGGGTGGGGTTTGCGCTCCGCTGCGTCGGCCCCCACCCGGTCGCTCGCTACCGCTCGCGTCCACCCTCCCCCACAATCGGGGGGGATAAGAAGCGCGCGGCGCACTCAGCACACTCACACTCCCAACAGTGCCGCGACCTCTTCTACCGCCAATGTCGGCGCGAGCTTGCCGGCGGCAACCTGCGCTTCCGCATGCTTGAGCTTGGCGCGCAACGAGGGATCGCTGCGCAGGCGCGCGGTGAGGCGCTCCTCCAGCATGGTCCACATCCATTTGACCTGCTGCGCGCGCCGGCGCGCGGCGAGTTCGCCCGAGGCGCTCGTCTTTTCCTTGTGCGCGAGCACTTGGCGCCACACTTGCGCGATGCCGTCGCCGGTGAGCGCCGAATAGGTCACGACCGGCGGCGACCAGACCGGCGAGCGGGGCGCGAGAATATGCAGCGCGGCGCGATAGTCGGCGGCCGCCGCATTGGCGCGCGTCACATTGTCGCCGTCGGCCTTGTTGACCGCGATCATGTCGGCGAGTTCGACGATGCCTTTCTTGAGGCCCTGCAATTCGTCGCCGGCGCCCGGCACCATCAGCACCAGGAAGAAATCGGTCATGTCGGCGACCGCGGTCTCCGACTGGCCGACGCCGACGGTCTCCACCAGCACCGCGTCGTAGCCGGCCGCCTCGCAAATGAGCATGGTCTCGCGCGTCTTGGCGGCGACGCCGCCGAGCGTGCCGGAGGACGGCGAGGGGCGGATGAAGGCGTTGGGGTCGATCGCGAGCCGCGCCATGCGCGTCTTGTCGCCGAGGATCGAGCCGCCGGTGCGGGTCGAGGAGGGGTCGACGGCCAGCACTGCCACGCTGTGGCCGAGGCCGGTCAGGTAGGTGCCGAGCGCGTCGATGGTGGTGGACTTGCCCGCCCCCGGGGCCCCGGTGATGCCGAGCCGGACCGCCTTGCCGGTTGCCGGCAGAAGATCCTGCACCAGTTGGTGCGCTTGCGCGCGGTGGTCGGCGCGCTTGCTCTCGATCAGCGTGATGGCGCGCGCGAGCGTGGCGCGGTCGCCGGCGCGGATGCCGGCGGCGAGGTCCGAAGTCTTGGCGGCAAGTGTCGCTGAAACCCTCATCGCCGGGACTCTTCCGCGACGATGCGTTCGACGAAGGCCTTGAGCGGGGGCAAATCGTTTTTTGCAATCACGACCAGTCGCGAGATGTTCACCAGATGATAGGCGTGTCGCAATAGATTTCCCAAATCATTCATTTTTCGCCAGTCGATTGCCGTCTCTTGCGCCTTCACATCCGCAGGAACGTAACGTGAAGCCTCGCAGACGATCTCGAACGCCCGTTCGAGCGCGAGCCGGCGCGTCCGGTCTATGTCCAAGCTCTCTTGCGTTTGGTCAGCTAGAATCGACTGGATGCTGTCAATCGCCTCTATGATATGGGCGAGCCGGTCGCCGAGACTGGGAGGCACGGTCAAAATACCCTGATGAGATCGTCCGCGATCCGCTGGCTCATTCTTTGGTCGAGATCGATTCGCAATGTCGCCTGTGTCTCAATTCCGATCGTATCCTGAATAATATGTTGAACGCCCAGAAGATCGAACAGCGAGAAGTGCCTCTCGGAATCAGCGTCTACCAGCACATCGAGGTCGCTGTCAGGGCGCGCGTCGCCGCGCGCGCGCGATCCGAAGATGGCAAGATGTGTGATGCCGCGCTTGCGCAATGCGGGTTCGAGCCCGCGCAGAACGGCAAGAATGGTATCTCGATCGAGATCGGCGGCAGTGCTCATGGCCGCCTGTCTATCACGTTTCGCAAAAACCGGGTACTATTCCGCCGCCTCTTGCCCATGCCCGAGGCGCTTGTTGAGCGACTTCAGCAGTTTTTCCGCCGCTTCCGCGATCACCGTGCCGGGCGGGAAGATCGCCTCGCAGCCGGCTTTCATCAACGCGTCGTAATCCTGCGGCGGCACCACGCCGCCGACCACGATCATGATGTCCTCGCGGCCCTGCTTTGCGAGCTCGGCCTTCAGCTCCGGCACCAGCGTCAGATGCGCCGCGGCAAGCGAGGAGACTCCGAGAATATGCACGTCGTTCTCGACCGCCTGGCGGGCGGCTTCCGCAGGCGTGGCGAACAGCGGCCCGATATCGACGTCGAAACCGAGATCGGCAAAAGCCGAAGCGATCACCTTCTGCCCGCGGTCGTGGCCGTCCTGGCCGATCTTGGCGACCAAGAGGCGCGGGCGACGGCCCTCGGCCGCTTCGAAACCTTCCACCAGATCGCGCACGCGTTCGACCGCGCCGGTCATTTTGCCCTCCTTGCCAACCTCCCGCTTGTAGACGCCGGTGATCGCCCTGATCTCCGCGCGGTGACGGCCATACACCTTCTCGAGCGCGGCGGAAATCTCACCGACGGTCGCTTTGGCGCGCGCGGCGTCGACCGCGAGCGCCAGGAGATTGCCGTTGCCGCGGTCGGCTGCACGGGTGAGCGCGCCGAGCGCTTCCTGCAAAGCGGTGGAATCGCGTTCGGCCTTGAGCCTGGCGAGCTTTTCGAGCTGGCGCGCGCGCACCGCCGAATTGTCGATCTTGAGCACCTCGATCGGCGCCTCGTCGGTCGGCTGATATTTGTTGACGCCGATTACGGACTGCACGCCGGCATCGATGCGAGCCTGCGTCTTGGCCGCGGCCTCTTCGATGCGCAGCTTCGGGATGCCGGCCTCGATCGCCTTGGCCATGCCGCCTAAGCCTTCGACTTCCTCGATATGGCCCCAGGCCTTCTTCGCCAACTCGTAGGTAAGGCGCTCCACGTAATAGGAGCCGCCCCAGGGATCGACAATGCGGGTGGTGCCGCTTTCCTGTTGCAGGACAATCTGAGTATTGCGGGCAATACGGGCCGAGAAATCGCTCGGCAATGCGAGGGCCTCGTCGAGCGAATTGGTGTGCAGCGACTGCGTGTGCCCTTGCGTCGCCGCCATGGCCTCGATCATCGTGCGCGCGACATTGTTGAACACGTCCTGCGCCGCGAGCGACCAGCCCGAGGTCTGGCTGTGCGTGCGCAGCGAGAGCGAGCGCGTGTCCTCCGGCTTGAACGGTTTCATCAGCTTGGCCCAGATCATGCGGGCGGCGCGCAGCTTGGCGATCTCCATGAAGTAGTTCATGCCGATCGCCCAGAAGAACGAGATGCGCGGCGCGAACTGGTCGACCGTCAAGCCCGCCTTGATGCCGGCGCGCACATATTCGACGCCGTCGGCGAGCGTATAAGCGAGCTCGAGGTCCTGTGTCGCGCCGGCTTCCTGCATGTGATAGCCGGACACGGAAATCGAATTGAACTTCGGCATTTCGGCGGAGGTATAGGCGAAAATGTCGGAGATGATGCGCAAGGACGGCGCGGGCGGATAGATATAGGTGTTCCGCACCATGAATTCCTTGAGGATGTCGTTCTGGATCGTGCCCGAAAGCTTCTGGTGCGGCACGCCCTGTTCTTCCGCTGCGACGATATAAAGCGCGAGCACCGGCAGCACCGCGCCGTTCATGGTCATCGACACGCTCATCTGATCGAGTGGGATGCCGGAGAACAGCGTGCGCATGTCGTAGATCGAATCGATCGCGACACCCGCCATGCCGACATCGCCGGCGACGCGCGGATGATCCGAGTCGTAGCCGCGGTGGGTGGCGAGATCGAAGGCGATGGAGAGGCCCTTCTGGCCGGCGGCGAGGTTGCGCCGGTAGAAGGCGTTGGAGTCTTCCGCCGTCGAGAAGCCGGCATATTGCCGGATGGTCCATGGCTGCGCCGCATACATTGCCGGATAAGGGCCGCGCAAGAACGGCGGCTTGCCCGGCCAGGTGTCGAGGAAGTCGAGACCGTCGACATCGGCTTCGCCATAGACCGGCTTCACCGGGATGGCTTCCGGCGTCACCCATGGCACGTCCGAGCCGTTACCGGGGGTAACCGGGGTGTCGGTGTAATCGACTTTGGCGAAGTTCGGGATCTGGCTCATTTGGCACCCAGACTATCATGAGCGGCCTCAAGGAGCGAAAGCACGTCGCAGCCCACATAGATATAGGTATTCACGCCGGCTGCGTTCCAGGCGCCCTCGTGCTCGCCCGGGCGGCCGGCGAGATGGACGACGGCGCCGGCGGCGGCGAGGGCTTTCACCGCTTCCGCGGCCTGCGCCTCGTAGACCTTGTCGGACGAGCACAGGCAAGCGAGTTTCGCGCCGGAGGCTTTGAATGCGGCCACCAGCGCGGCGAGGTCCGGGAAGCCGTCATTGCCGACCGCCTCGATGCCGCCGGCCTCGTAGAAATTCTTTGCGAAGGTCGTGCGCGCGGTGAACGCGGACAGCTTGCCGAGATTGGCGAGAAACACTTTCGGCCGCGCACCGGTCTTGGCGAGGATCGCATCGGACTTGTCGCGCATTGCCTCGAACGGCTCGGCGAGGCGCAACGAGGGCAGCGCCTCGAAGGTGGCCGCTCCCGGCATCGGCGCGCTTACGCGCGCAACGTCGAATACCTTGACCGGCAATTCGTCGAGGTTGGGATAATCGCTGGTGCCGGTGAGCGCGTCCTTCCGTTTTGCGATTGCTGCCTGCCTGGCCACGCGGATCGTGGCGATTTTTTTCTGCAACAGGCCGTGTTCGATCGCGGCTGCGGCGCCGCCGGCCGCTTCGATTTCCTGGAACAGGCTCCACGCTGCTGTCGCAAGCTCGCGCGTCAGCGTCTCGAGGCCGCCCGATCCTGCGGCGGGATCGGCCACGCGATAGAGGTTCGATTCTTCCAGCAGGATGAGTTGCAGATTGCGGGCGACCCGGCGCGCGAAACGGTCGGGGAGCCCAAGCGCCGCAGTTAACGGCAGCACGGTGATCGCATCCGCGCCGCCGACGCCGGCGGCGGTGACGGCGATCGTTGCGCGCAGGATGTTCACGTAAGGGTCGCGCGCCGTCATCATCCGCCACGCCGTCTCGGCCGCGACGAAAGCGGGCTCGGGAGTCAAACCGCTCGCCTGCTCGATGCGCGCCCACAGTTTGCGCAAGGCGCGAAACTTGGCGATGGTGAGGAATTGATCGGCGTCGGCGGCGAGCAGGAATGAAATGCGTTGCCGCGCCTCGTCGAGCGCGAAGCCTGCGGCTTCCAAGAGTCGCAAATAGGCGACGCCGCTGGCGATGGCAAAAGCGAGTTCCTGTGCTTCCGAGCCGCCGGCCTCGTGCACGCCGCGGCCGTCGGCGCGCAGGAAACGCGCGGCGGAATAGCCCTTCGACGCCAGATCCTTGGCCGTGCCGCCCGCGCGTTGCGACAATTCTGCCCACGGCAGCAGCGCGCGGCCGGTGCGGGCCATGTCGCCGATCGGATCGAGACCGAAATCAATCGCCAGCGCCGCCGGGGCGAGCTTTGCTTTGTCGACCAGCGCGGTGACGAGCGTGGCGACCGGCCGGCCTGCGAAAGGCGCGGTCTCGATGCGCAGCGGGATCAGATCGAGCATGACGCCCGACAAAGCGCGTTCCAACTCCTCGGTCTTATCGGCGACGAGTCCAAAGCCGCGCGCGGCCGGCGCGCCGGCGAACACAAGCGTCAGCCCGGTGGCTCCGTTTTCCAGGTCGTGCAGGGCCTCGGCATTGGCCGCGGCCGGCTCCGGGTGGTCGATGCGCTGGAGCACTTGCCACGGCTGCGCGGTACGCCCGGCGACGGGCATCGCGCCGGTCGCGCGCGGATAGAGCGGCTCGATGCGCAATCCGTCATAGGTCTGCGCGACCAGACGCTTCTCGAACGAGGCGCCCTTGAGCGCGGCCTCCACAAGCTTGCGCCAAACGGCCTCGGAGACGGGCGGGAATTCGGCGGCGAGTTTCAAGTCTGCGGTCATCGGCGGAAAATGCCATAGGCGGCGGGTCGCCGCCATTCCGGTTGTAGCAAATCAGGGGCCGGCGCCGCCGGGCCTTGGCGGCAGGCGCTCGATACCGGCCCGGTCGGTGGCCGCCGCCGCATCTTCGATCCGGCAGCCGGCGATGACGCGGCTTCCTGCAATTTCCGCGAGTGGAACCAGCACGAAGGCGCGCTCGAATAGGCGCGGATGCGGCAGGATCAGGTCGCCCTGGTCAAGCGTCAGGTCGTCAAAGGCGATGATGTCGATATCCACGCTACGCGGGCCCCAGCGCTGTTCATGGGCCCGGTCGCGGCCGAGCGCGCGTTCCACCGCCTGCGCGCGGGCGAGCAGCGCGGCGGGTGTGAGCGAGGTTTCGACCGCGATGCAGAGATTGATGAAGGGCGGCTGTTCGGTCACGCCCCAGGGCGGCGTGCGGTAGTCGGACGAGCGCGCGGTCAGGCGGACCTCGCGGCCGTCGCACAGAAGCGCCACCGCGCGGTCGAGCAGGGCGCGGCTGTCGCCGACATTGCCGCCGAGCGCCACTAAGGCCGGCGTCATTTCGCCGTCCGCTTGCGCACCAGCGTGACGCCGACTTCATCGAAATTGGCGGCGATGGGCGCGTGCGGCTTGTGGATCGTTACCGCGACCGCGCGCACGCGCGGGAAGCCCGCGAGCACGGCGTCGGCGACACTGCCGGCCGCGGCCTCGATCAGCCGGAAACGCTGCGCCAGGAACGCCGCAACGGCGCATTCCACCACCTTGTCGTAGGAGACGGTGTCCTTGACCTTGTCCGAGCGCGCGGCGGCGGAGAGGTCGACGTCGAGTTCGAGATCGATGGTGAAACCCTGGCCGACCTTGGCCTCGTGCGCCATCACGCCGTGATAGGCATGCAGGCTGAGACCTTTGATGAAGATGCGGTCGGTCATTGGGCGGCCTCGATGGCGGCGGCGACGCGCAGCGCCTGCACGGTTTGTTTCACGTCATGCACGCGCACGATGGCCGCTCCCTTCTCGACCGATATCAGATGGCTGGCGATCGATCCGCCCAGCCGCTCGGTCGGCGGCGACGGCGTCACCGAATTTATGAAGCGCTTGCGCGAGGCGCCGACCAGCAGCGGCAGGCCGAAGCGCTTGAATTCGGCAAGCCGCGCCAGGCAGACGATGCTCTGCTCCGGCGTCTTGCCGAAGCCGATGCCGGGGTCGAGCACGATGTTCTCGCGCCTAATGCCGGCCCGATCGGCGATCGCGAGCGAGCGTTCGAAGAACGCGTTCACATCGGCGACGATATCGATTGCGGGATCGGCTTCGTCGCGATTATGCATCACGATCACCGGCACGCCGCGGCGCGCCACCAGCGGCGCCATCTCGCCATCGCGCTGCAGCCCCCAGACGTCGTTGACGATCGCCGCGCCCTGATCGAGCGCCCAGGCGGCGATGGAGGCCTTGATGGTGTCGATGGAGACCGGCAGGCCGAGCTTGACGATTTCGGGCAGCACTGGCGCGAGGCGCGCTTTTTCGTCCTCCGCGCCGACGGGTTGGGCGCCGCCATAGGGCCGCGTGGATTCCGCGCCGATATCGAGAATATCGGCACCGTCGGCGGCCATTTCACGGGCGTGTCCGATGGCCGTCGCCGGATCGAAAAATCGCCCTCCGTCGGAAAACGAGTCCGGCGTGACATTGAGAATGCCCATGATCAGCGGGCGGCCGCGCTTCAGCAGCGCCGACAACGGCTCGGGCGACCGCGACGCGGGTGTCGTCCCGGACAATGAGGGAGCAAGCGGCATGGCGCTGGCATCGCGCGCGCGAGCAGGGCTGTCAAGCAGGCTCGCCGGGATTTCGCCGGCGTTCACGCGCACCGGGGACGAGTCCGGCGACGGCGGCGCGTCAATACTTGATCTTCAGCTCGAGGCCCTTGGCGCATTCGATCCAGCGCGCGACCACCTTTTCCGTGGGCAGCAGCCGGACCAGCTTTCGCTTCTTGTTGGCTTCGGCCATCGCCTTGGCGAGGTTGGCCGGGTTGCGGTATTTGAGCTCCTTGACGGTGTCGACGCCGGCGGCACAGAGCAGCGCCGCGTATTCCTTGCTGATGCCCTTGACGCGCATACGGTCTGCGACATTGGCCCAGCTTAGAAGCTGCTTTTCGGTGAATCCGGTTTTTGCGGCAATCGCCCTGCGTCCTTTCGCAGTGCCGGCCGCGTCAAGCAGGGTCGCCGTGGAACGAATCTTCACAGCCTTGAGGACGGCGGCCACCTTGCCATCGATCCCGTCGATATCGGTGATGGGATACGACATCCGATCCTCCGCCTTCAAACATCTATGTTCGCTGAAAATCGATGTGGGTCAAACGAATTGGCTCAAGCCCGGAATCGCGGCGACGATCTCGCCGACGGCATCCTCGCCGGCCTGCTCGCGGGCATAGGTCAGGGTCTCGCGGGCGACGCCTTGCACTTGGTCCATGCTCAGGCCGGCCGCCATCATCTTGGTGCCGGCGCCCATGATGCCGCCAAGCGCGAACATGCCGCCGCCGCTTGCGTCGACGCCCTCCTGGGCTTCCATCAGTTCGGCGGCGCCGGGCAGACGGTCGATGAGCGCCTGCACTTTGTCGGGCGGGCCTTCCTTGAGAAGAAATTCGAAGATGATACCGACAGCTTTTTCCGCGGCATCCTGCTCGACGCCAACATTGGCGACGAGCCGAGCAATCAACTCATCCATGATGCCTCTCACATCCCGCGCTGACGGCAAACCCTTTACTATATTGAACGCTGCACATCGCGAATACAAGCGTGATACATTGCCAATGTAGCCGGTCGCGCTCGCAAGCATCTCAAGTTTTCGATCCCGATCGTCGAAGTCAAAGCCGTGTGACGGACGGCCTCGATCTCTTAAACCGCCGCCTATGCCGCTGTGCCGCGTAACCGGAACGTGATTGCACAATACGGTAGTGGGCAACCACGCGCGTCAAGTTGGTATCCCAACCGGCTTTGCCCGCGCATCCTGTGGTACCGCGTGCGGGTCCGCAACACTACGATCGGTAATTTTTCAGGTTTTGCGGGCCTCGAAGAGCAGTAGTCTAAAAAAAACTTTAATGAGGTGAGAACAATGCCGGTTGGGATA
>JAKAHJ010000003.1 GCA_021815055.1 Pseudomonadota bacterium
GCCAGAACGCGGCCGGCGGATGCGGCAGACTGTAGCCGGTCGCCAGCATCACGCCGGGCAGGAACAGCAGCGCGAAGGGAAAGCCGAACAGGAAGCGCACATGGGTGGCGCCGACCGTGCCGAGCGAGGCGGTCAGCTCGCGCTGCATGGCATTGCGCGCCGTCTGCGCCGCCGCGGCGATCAAAGTGAAGACGGCCCAGAGCATGGTCGGGGGTTCTCGCGCGGGGGACCGGAAATCGTGCCGCCTGTCATACGCGGGCACGCGCTTCGCATCCATCCCCCGCCGCCGCATTCGGGGGTTGCGGACAAAATCGGGCAAGCCGAGGGATTGATTCCGTGCGGCAATCCACAATGGATCGGCGTGGCTCAGGGCGAGCTTTGGCCGCCATTGAATTTGGATTAAGAAAGTTCCCATGGACCTCATCATCCGCAATGTGCGCCTGGCCGGCCGCCCTAACGACCTCCTGGACATCGGCATTGCGCGCGGCCGCATCGCGGCCATCGAACCCGGGCTTTCGGCCGACGCCGACATTTACGATGCGAAGGGCCGGCTCGCCTGCCCCGGCCTGATCGAAACCCACATCCATCTCGACAAGTCGCGCATCATCGACCGCTGCGCGCCGCAGGAGCGCGCGAAGCTCAGCCCGGTGATCGGCGTCACGCCGCTCAAGAAGGACATGACGGCCGAGGACGTGCATGCGCGCGCGGCCGAGACGCTCGAGCAATGCATCAAGCACGGCTGCACGCATATGCGCACGCAGGTCGAAGTCGACCCCGGCATCGGCATGCGCGGCTTCGAGGGCGTAGAAGCGCTGGTCGACGAATACAAATGGGCGATCGATATCGAGCTCTGCGTTTTTCCGCAGGAGGGCCTGATCAGCTATCCCGGCACCGACGAGCTGCTGGTCGAAGCATTGAAGCGCGGGGCCAAGGTGATCGGCGGCGCGCCGCGCTACGACAAGGACGGCCCCGGCCAGATCCGCCGCATTTTCGAGCTGGCGCGCGAATTCGATGTCGACATCGACATGCATCTCGACGTCGGCAATACGGCGGAGCACATGGATATCCATCTCGTGCGCGAACTGACCGACACATATAAGCGCGGCGGGCGCGTCGTGGTCGGGCACATGGCCAAGCTGTCGCTGCTGCCGCCGGCCGAGCTCAACGCGCTCGCGCGCTCGCTCGCGGACAGCGGCATCGCCGTGACGGTGCTGCCGGCCACCGACCTGTTCCTGATGGGACGCGACCAGGACCACGATGTCCGGCGCGGCGTCGCCGACGCCAATGTGCTGATGGCGAACGGCGTGACCTGCTCGCTGTCGACCAACAATGTGCTCAATCCGGCGACGCCCTATGGCGACTGTTCGCTCATCCGCATTGCCAACCTCTACGCCAATGTGCTGCAGGTCGATCGCCCGGCGCAGTTGTGCGAATGCTTCGACATGCTGACGCATGCTTCGGCCCGGCTGCTCAATCTGAAGGAGTACGGCTTGGCGGTGGGAAAGCCGGCCGATGTCGTGATCGTCGATGCGCGCACGCCCGAACAGGCGGTGGCCGAGATCGCGCAACCGGTCGCCGCGTTCAAAAACGGCCGGCGCACGATGGAATGGGCGCCGCCCGAATTGCTGCGGCCGCGGGATGCAGCACGCGATGTTTGATCTTCTTATTGCGGCGGCGCAGTCGCAGGTTTCTTAATCGCGGCGTCTAGCTTTTTTTGCGAACGGGTGCGACCCGCATTTTTCCTCCTGCTAAACAAACTCGCATAATCGGACATAATCGGCCTGCTTTTGTCGCTTCAGTTAGCATAAAGGTGGGCTCTATGCCGCCTCCGCAAGGCGCCTGATTTTTTCACTTGGCGTATCGTCCTCGATTACATCAGCGGAGCGGGATAGAACGGTCAGCAGAGAACCGAGTTCGGCGCGATTCTGCACTACGGCCACGCGGTGAGGCGCATCTTTCAGAAGTGCTATATCGCCAAATTTCATTGTCGCGTTTGCGACTGAATTGGGATGTTTTGTTACAAGCTCGAAAATCGTAGGTCGATGGTGTGGAACCGAAACAATGGCCGCAACACGCCATTTTTGCGTGGACGCTCCGACGACCTCAACGTTCTTACTAACAATTTTCGGCTCAAAGACTTTGACAAGCTTTTCATACAATCGGACCTTTTTGTCCTCGAAAGTCTTTTCAGCTAGCGCGTCGCTTGCCCTTATTGTCGCCTCTTGTGAACAATTTGCGATGGTGACAACGGCACCGGCGAGTTGCTCGCGTGATGCTTCGAGCACGAAAAACGCCTGATTATCAAATCGAACCCCTGCGGCCTCTGCGATTATGCCAGCCGGCTTGGCATACATCAGCCCGGCGCCCATCATTTCTGCTTCCTGATATCCAAAGCCCATATCAGAAACAAAAAACCTGTCTTCCCCTTCTTCGATTCGGACGACGACAGTGGAGCCACTCGGATACATGAGCGGGGTCCGAATAAATGAGCCACCGACGCGATGTTCGGTCGCCACGATCTCTCGTGCGACCTCGTCAACTATCGCGTTGAATTTTGGGTTAGTGATCGCGCTCATGAACCATCTCAGACTAGGGTTGGTTCCCATGGAGGCTCAACGACCAACTCTAAATTAAAGATTCTAAACTCTTTCTTCACAAACTCAATAAGCTCGCGAAAGTTTGCAGGGCTGCCATTCAACGGGATGGCAATAGGAAGGTTGCCGCCGCGGCGGAGGTGATTTTCCGCATATTGAAGGTTTAGGTCGAAAGGGTGGTAATGGCTGCCCGAAATGATCCTGTTTTGCCAAACAACCGGCCCTCGTCCTTTGTTGTTGTGGGTACTAATTGGGCGCCATTCGACTCTGGCAAGCGGACCACCTGGCTCGGCCGCAGGATGATATTCTACCTGCATCGTCACAAGTTCGTCCGGCAACCGCTTCTTTGCCGTCGCCCGGAACTGGAGCCCCTCGATGACGACGCCGTCGATATCGAGCGGGCAGACAACCTCCAATGCCGCCGAATCCCGCTCCACCCATTGCGGCTGCACCGCTAGGGCCTTCTGTGCATTAAACAGGGTCTCGAGGTTAATTGCCATCCGGTCCGCCAGCCCAAGGTAGACTCAAGCTGGCACCACCAAATATTGCAATCGAAAACGGATGCTTGTCTCACGGGGGATGCTCGCGAAAACTTATCCCCGGTCTCCGGACAGAGCTTATATTCCTCGCGTCTCGTCCGGCTGCGCCCGTCATCTCGAGTGGCGGTCGGCGGCAGGACGAGGCCGGCGCGCCGACAATGCGCGCCGAAGCAGGCAAGCCGACGCACATCTTGCGCAAGCTTGTCTGCGGTGGAGCGCCGGGAGGCGCAGCGCCTCGGGCGGCAGGCCTCGCAAACCTGCCGCATGCGGCGCGCGCGCCACTGGATGCGGGTCTCGCAAGCCTGCTTCCGTTCCGGCGCGCGGGCGGCCCGATCGCAAGGGCCGCCCCAAGGGGGCCTCGCAAGCCCTCTGGCGCCTCCCGGCGCTCCATTCCCTTCGGGGAAAGGAAAAAGGGACACCGGCCTACCCGGGGCCGTCAACAATACGGGCGCTGATGCTTGTCCGCGTAACGTGGCCTTTCAAAAAGCCTCGCTTTATCCGTAGTTTAATTGAGGTAGACTGAAGTTCCAGGAAGTCTGGACAGCGCGCACTCATGGCGACCGAAACACTACAAACGATCACGCGGCTGACGCCGCTTGCCGATGTGCTGGCGCTGGTCTCCGCGCAGGTGACGCCGGTCGCGCCGCGCAGACTCTCGATCGGTGCGGCAGCCGGACGCGTGCTCGCCGCCGACGCGATGGCCGCGACGCTGCCGGAACACGCAATCGCCTTGCAGGACGGCTGGGCCCTGGCCGCCGACTTGACGCTCGGCGCCGGCTCCTATGCGCCGGCGCTTTTGCGGGACATTCCGGCGCGAATCGAAGCGGGTCAGGCGATGCCCGCCGGCACCGACAGCGTCGCGCCCTTCGATGCGATCCAAGTGACGCAAGGCCGAGCGGAAGCGGTGCAGCCTGTCAATCCGGGCGATGGTGTCTTGCCGGCCGGCGCCGACACGGATGCAGCCGTTCCGCTGCGGCGCGCGGGCGAGCGCCTGCGGCTCACCGATTGCGCCGCGTTGGCGGCGGCAGGACTTGCGGATGTCGCGGTGCGCGAGCCGCATATTATCGTCGCGCCGCTGCGCAATGACGGCATTGTCGATGCCGCGGCCCGGCTGATCGCGGTCGATATTGCGCGGGCTGGCGGACTTGCGCAGGTCGCGGATCGCGGCACGGGATTGACCGAAGCGCTGACCGCGCAAACCGCCGACGCCGTCATCGCCGTCGGCGGCACCGGTAACGGCCGCAACGACGATTCCGTTCACGTGCTGGCGCGCGAAGGCAGGCTCGCGCTGCACGGCATGGCGCTGACGCCGGGCGAGACCGCCGCGTTCGGCTTTGCCGGCGCAAGGCCCGTGCTGCTGCTGCCGGGGCGGCTGGATGCCGCCTTGTGCGTCTGGCTCACGGTTGGGCGGCCGATGCTACGGCGGCTCGCGGGAGCAGACGAAGAGCGTGAGCCGGCCGAGACCGTACCGCTCGCGCGCAAGATTACCTCCACGGTCGGGCTGACCGAACTCGTGCCGGTGCGGGTGCAAGGCGGGCAGGCGGAGCCGCTGGCCGGCAAATATCTGCCGCTGTCGGCGCTCGCCCGTTCCAGCGGCTGGGTGCTGGTTCCGGCCGGGAGCGAGGGCTATTCCGCCGGCTCGACGGTTCAGGTAAGGCCGTGGCCATGACCGACGCCTTTAGGGCAAAGCCGGACCTTGCGGCCGAACTGATCGCACGCGTGCGCGCCGCCGCGCGGCAGGAACAGTTCCTCGAAGTGGTGTCCGCGGAGGTGGCGCGCGCGCGCTTTGCCGCGCATCTCGACCTCGCGCCGCTCGGCCCGGAGACCGTGTCGCTTGGCGAAGCGCTCGGGCGCGTCTTGGCGCATGATGTACTGGCGCCGGTCGACGCACCGCCCTTCGACCGTTCCAATGTCGACGGCTTTGCGCTGCGCGCCGCCGATACGCTCGGCGCGAGCGACGGCCATCCGAAAATCCTCACGCTCAATGCCGAAGTCATCGCCTGCGGTCATGCGCCGCGGCTCACGGTCGCACCAGGCACGGCGACATCGATTGCGACCGGCGGCGTGATCCCGCGCGGCGCCGACGCCGTCGTGATGATCGAGCACACCGAATTGCTCGAAGACGGCGCCCCGCGCATCGAATTACGCCGCGCGACCGCGCCCGGACAGTTCGTCTCCTATGCCGGCTCCGACATCGCGCGGGGCGAAACCCTGCTGCGGCGCGGCGCGCGCATCGGCTCGCGCGAAATCGGCATGCTCGCCGCCTGCGGGCTCGCGCAGATCGACGTGGTGCGCCGTCCCAAAGTGGCGGTGATCTCGACCGGCGATGAGCTGATCGCGCTTGGCGCGCCACTTGAGCCGGCGAGGGTCTATGACAGCAATGGCGCGATCATCGCCGCGGCGATCGCAGAAGCCGGCGGCGAGCCGGTGCCGATGGGCGCGTTTCCCGACGACGAGGCCAAGCTGGAAAAAGCGGTGCGTGAGGCGCTCGCCATCTGCGACATGGTCGTGCTCTCGGGCGGCACGTCTAAAGGTGCGGGCGATCTTTCGCACACCATTGTCTCGCGTCTCGGCAAGCCCGGCATCCTGGTGCACGGCGTCGCGCTCAAGCCTGGCAAGCCGCTCTGTCTCGGCGTGGCGGAGGGCAAGCCGATCGCGGTGCTGCCGGGCTTTCCGACCTCCGCGATCTTCACCTTCCACGCCTTCGTTGCACCGGTGATCCGCGCGCACGCGGGGCTGCCGCCGGAAAGTGCCGAAACCATCGGCGCGCGCGTGCCGGTGCGAATCTCCTCGGAGCTCGGCCGCGAGGAATTCGTGCTGGTGTCGCTGATCGATACCGCCGAAGGGCCGGTCGCTTTTCCGATCGGCAAAGGCTCCGGGGCGGTGATGAGTTTCTCGCAGGCCGACGGCTTCCTCGCCATCGATGCGCTCGCCTCCGCGCTCGATGCCGGCAGCGACGCGCAAGTGACGCTGATCGGCAGCGCCGCGCAGGCGCCCGATCTCGTCATCATGGGCAGCCACGATGTGGCGCTCGACGTGGTGGTGGGCGCGCTATCCGAACGCGGCTTCTCCGCGCGCGTGCTCGCCGTCGGCAGCCTCGGCGGCGTGGCGGCCGCAAGCCGCGGCGAATGCGATGTCGCGCCGGTGCATCTGATCGACCCGGTGAGCGGCCAATACAACGTGCATCTCGTCGCGCCCGGACTCACTCTGGTGCCCGGCTGGCGGCGCATGCAGGGCGTGCTGTTCCGCCCCGGCGACAAGCGCTTCGAGGGCCGCAGCGGGCAAGGGGCGCTACAAGAGGCATTGCAGGCCGCGCTCGCCGATCCATCCGCACTGATGGTCAATCGCAATGCCGGCTCGGGCACCCGCGTGCTGGTCGACAGGCTGCTCGGTGGCGCGCGGCCGCCCGGCTACGCCAACCAGCCGAAGTCGCACAACGCGGTCGCAGCCGCAATCGCGCAAAGCCGCGCCGACTGGGGCCTAGCCATCGAGCCGGTCGCGGCGATGTACGGCCTCGGTTTCCTGGCCGTCGCGCCGGAGCATTACGATTTTCTAGTCGTGGAGAGCCGGCGCGCGCGGCCGGCCGTGCAGGCCTTTTTGGCGGCCCTGCGCGATGAGAATGTACGCGCGCGCATCCGCGCCATCGGCATGCAGCCGGCGGAGTGATATTGATTTTCGGCCACGCGGGCCAGCGCCTCTGTCATTCCGGGGCACGCGCGAAGCGCGGGAGCCCGGAATCCAGAACCTTGCGCGGGATTGCATCTGGATTCCGGGTTCCGGCCTACGGCCGGCCCCGGAATGACAGAGAGAGGTTAATGCATCGCCGTGCCGGTGAGGTGGCGGTCGACGGTCTTGTAGTGGTCGAGCCGGGTGATCAGCTTGTCGAGTTCGGAGCCGGCCTGCATCGCGGCAATACGCTTTTCAAGTTCGCTCATGCGCTGCGCGATCACGGCGCGGTCGATCGCGTCGACCGACTCGGCCAGGTCGGCCAGCACCGTGAGGCCTTCGCTCGAGACTTCCGCAAAACCGCCCAGCACGACGATCTTCTGCTCGCCGCCCGCCGCCTTCACGGTGAGGATGCCGGGTCGCAGCGTGGCGACCATCGGGGCATGTCCCGCCAGCACGCCGAAATCGCCTTCGGCGCCGGGGACATCCACCTGCTCGACCTCGCCGGAAAAGACCAGCTTCTCGGGAGAGACCAGTTCGAAATGCAGTGCCATGACAGTCTCGACACGATCCGTTTCGTTGCTCCTCATCCTGAGGAGGCCGCGGCACGCGGCCATCTCGAAGGATGAGGCCGTGGACTTCGCACCTCACCCTTCGAGACGCCGGCCTGCGGCCGGCTCCTCAGGGTGAGGTGAAGATCAGGCCGCTTCCGCCGCGAGCTTCTTGCCCTTGTCGACCGCCTCTTCGATGGTGCCGACCATGTAGAAGGCGGCTTCCGGCAGGTGGTCGTATTTGCCTTCGACCAGACCCTTGAAGCCCTTGATGGTATCGGCGAGGTCGACCAGCTTGCCGGGCGAGCCGGTGAACACTTCCGCCACGAAAAAGGGCTGCGACAGGAAGCGCTCGATCTTGCGGGCGCGGGAGACCGCGAGCTTGTCCTCTTCCGACAGCTCGTCCATGCCCAGGATGGCGATGATGTCCTGCAGCGCCTTGTAGCGCTGGAGGATCTGCTGCACCTGGCGGGCGACCGCGTAGTGCTCCTCGCCGACGATCATGGGCGAGAGCATGCGCGAGGTCGAGTCGAGCGGATCCACCGCCGGATAGATGCCCTTGGCGGCGATATCGCGCGACAGCACGGTGGTCGCGTCCAGATGCGCGAAGGAGGTCGCCGGCGCCGGGTCGGTCAAGTCGTCGGCCGGCACGTAAATCGCCTGCACCGAGGTGACCGAGCCCTTGGTGGTGGTGGTGATGCGTTCCTGCAGCGCGCCCATATCGGTGGCGAGCGTCGGCTGATAGCCCACGGCCGACGGAATACGGCCGAGCAGCGCCGACACTTCCGAGCCGGCCTGCGTGAAGCGGAAGATGTTGTCGACGAAGAACAGCACGTCCTGGCCCTTGTCGCGGAAATATTCGGCGACGGTCAGGCCGGTGAGACCGACGCGGGCGCGCGCGCCCGGCGGCTCGTTCATCTGGCCGTAGACCAGCGCGCATTTGGAGCCGGCGACCGAGCCCTTCTTGGGGTCCTTGTTGACGCCCGATTCGATCATCTCGTGATAGAGGTCGTTGCCCTCGCGGGTGCGCTCGCCGACGCCGGCGAACACGGAGTAGCCGCCATGCGCCTTGGCGACGTTGTTGATCAACTCCATGATCAGCACGGTCTTGCCGACGCCCGCGCCGCCGAACAGGCCGATCTTGCCGCCTTTGGCGTAAGGCGCAAGCAGATCGACGACCTTGATGCCGGTGACCAGGATCTGCGCCTCGGTCGACTGCTCGACATAGGCCGGGGCTTCCTGGTGGATGGCGCGCCGCTGCGCGGTCGGGACCGGACCGGCCTGGTCGACCGGATCGCCGACCACGTTGATGATGCGGCCGAGCGTTTCGTCGCCCACCGGCACCGAAATCGGCGCGCCGGTGTCGGTCACGTCCTGGCCGCGCACCAAGCCTTCGGTGGAGTCCATCGCGATGGTGCGCACGGTCGACTCGCCGAGATGCTGGGCCACTTCAAGCACCAGGCGGTTGCCGGCATTGGTGGTTTCGAGCGCGTTCAGAATGGCCGGCAGGTGGCCTTCGAACTGCACGTCGACGACGGCGCCGATGACCTGCGTGACACGTCCGATCCGGTTGGCTTGAGCCATTGATCTATCCTCTCAACTGAATTCTCAAAGCGCCTCGGCGCCGGAAATGATCTCGATCAGTTCCTTCGTGATCATGGCCTGGCGCGTGCGGTTATAGGTGAGCGTTTGCTTGCGGATCATCTCGCCGGCATTGCGGGTGGCGTTGTCCATCGCGCTCATGCGCGCGCCCTGTTCGGACGCCGCGTTTTCCAAAAGCGCGCGGAACACCTGCACCGACAGGTTGCGCGGCAGCAGCTCGGCGAGGATCTCCTCCTCCTCCGGTTCGTATTCGTAAGACCCCCTCCCTAACCCTCCCCCGCTTGCGGGGGAGGGATGGGAGGGGGACTCGAACACCGGCGGAATGATCTGCTGCGCGGTCGGGATTTGCGCGATGACCGATTTGAAGCGCGAGAAGAATAGCGTGCAGACGTCGAACGCGCCTTGCTCGAACAGCGCGACGATCTTCTTGGCGATCATGTCGGCGTGCTCGAAACCGATCTGCTTGACGCCGCGCAGTTCGACGGTCTCGATGATCAGCTTGCCGTAGAGCCGGCGCAATTGCTCGGCGCCCTTGCGGCCGACGCAGAGGATTTTCACCTCCTTGCCTTCCGCCGTCAGCGCATTCGCCTTTTCGCGCGCGAGCCGCACGATCGAGGAATTGAACGGCCCGCACAAGCCGCGCTCGGCGGTGCAGACCACCAGGAGATGAACCTTGTCGCCGCCCGTGCCGGCGAGCAGCTTCGGGGCCGCGTCGCTGCCGGCCACCGCCGCGGCGATCGAGCCCAGCACCTTTCCCATGCGCTCGGCATAGGGACGCGCGGCCTCCGCCGCCGCCTGCGCGCGCCGCAGCTTGGAGGCCGCGACCATCTGCATGGCCTTGGTGATCTTCTGCGTCGCCTTGGTGGCGGCGATGCGAACGCGCATGTCCTTGAGGGAGGCCATTCTTCTCAGTCGCCCTTAAACGAACTGCTATCTTTTCCTTCGTCATGCCCGGCCTCGTGCCGGGCATCCATGTCTTCATTTTCTTCCACGCCACAAGACGTGGATGGCCGGGACAAGCCCGGCCATGACGAATGCCTACGCAAACGTCTTGGCGTAGTCGTCGACCACGCTCTTGAGCTTGGCCTCGTCGTCCTTCGACAGGTCGCCCGACTTGCGGATCGAGTCGAGCAGATCGGCGTGCTTGGTGCGTAGCAGCGTCAACAGCCCGGTCTCGAAAGCGCGCACGCGGTTGACTTCGAGGCGGTCGAGATAGCCGCTGGTGCCGGCGTAAATCACGCAGACCTGCTCTTCCATCTTCAGTGGCGAGAATTGCGGCTGCTTCAGAAGCTCGGTCAGACGCGCGCCGCGGTTCAGGAGGCGCTGGGTGGTGGCGTCGAGGTCGGAGCCGAACTGCGCAAAGGCCGCCATTTCGCGGTACTGCGCGAGCTCGCCCTTGATCTTGCCGGCGACCTTTTTCATCGCCTTGGTCTGCGCGGCCGAGCCCACGCGCGACACCGACAGGCCGACGTTCACCGCCGGGCGGATGCCCTGGTAGAACAGGTCGGTCTCCAGGAAGATCTGGCCGTCGGTGATCGAAATCACGTTGGTCGGGATGTAGGCCGAGACGTCGTTGGCCTGGGTCTCGATCACCGGCAGCGCGGTGAGCGAGCCGGCGCCGTTTTCGTCGTTCATCTTCGCGGCGCGCTCGAGCAGGCGGGAGTGCAGATAGAACACGTCGCCGGGATAGGCTTCGCGGCCCGGCGGGCGGCGCAGCAGCAGCGACATCTGGCGGTAGGCGACGGCTTGCTTGGACAAGTCGTCATAGATGATGACCGCGTGCATGCCGTTGTCGCGGAAGAACTCGCCCATGGCGCAGCCGGAAAACGGCGCCAGGAACTGCATCGGCGCCGGATCGGAGGCGGTCGCGGCGATGACGATCGAATAGTCGAGCGCACCCTGCTCCTCCAGCACCTTCACGAACTGGGCGACGGTCGAACGCTTCTGGCCGACCGCGACATAGACGCAATAGAGCTTGATCTTCTCGTCGGGCTGCGCGTTGAGCGGCTTCTGGTTGAGGATGGTGTCGAGCGCGATGGCGGTCTTGCCGGTCTGGCGGTCGCCGATGATCAGTTCGCGCTGGCCGCGGCCGATCGGGATCAGCGAGTCGATGGCTTTCAGGCCCGTGGCCATCGGTTCATGCACCGACTTGCGCGGGATGATGCCGGGCGCTTTGACGTCGACGCGGGCGCGTTTGTCGGCCGCGATCGGGCCCTTGCCGTCGATCGGATTGCCGAGCGCGTCGACCACGCGGCCCAAGAGGCCCTTGCCGACCGGCACGTCCACGATGGCGCCGGTGCGCTTGACCGTCTGGCCTTCCATGATCTCGCGGTCGGCACCGAAGATCACGATGCCGACATTGTCGGTTTCGAGGTTGAGCGCCATGCCGCGGACGCCGTTCTCGAACTCGACCATTTCGCCGGCCTGGACATTGTCGAGGCCGTAGACGCGGGCGATGCCGTCGCCGACGGAAAGCACCTGGCCGACTTCGGAAACCTCGGCTTCCTGGCCGAAATTCTTGATCTGCTCTTTCAGGATGGCGGAAATTTCTGCGGCGCGGATGTCCATCAGCGGGCCTCTTTCATCGCGAACTTGATCGCATTCAGCTTGGTGCGGAGCGAACTATCGACCATGCGGCTGCCGACCTTGACGATCAGCCCGCCGATGACGGCCGGGTCGACCTTGACGCCGAGATCGATGTCCTTGCCGCCGGTGACGTTTTTGAGCGCGCCTTTGAGCGCGTCGAGATTGCTGTCGCTGAGGGGCTCGGCGACGGTGACCTGGGCGCTGACCTCGCCCTTGTGGCGGGCGACCAGCACGCGATAGGCGCGGATCATATCGCGCACCGAGAACAGCCGGCGGTTGGTCGTGATCACGCGCAGGAAATTGGCGGTGAGGCCCTTGATCCCGGCCTTGTCGAGGATGGCAGTGAGCGCCTTCAACTGCTCGTCGACGCCGAAGACCGGGCTGCGCACCAGCCGCGCGAGATCGGGGCTGCCGGCGATCAGGGCGTCGAACCGGTCGAGATCGGTCTTGACCGCGTCGGTCTCCTTCTCCTCGAGCGCAAGCTCGAACAGGGCGCTGGCGTAGCGGCCAGCCATGCCTGAAATGATCGGGTCTTTGCCTGCCACGTGGACGCTCGTTTCTTCGACTTTGATCACAGGCCGGACGCCGTCGCGGATGGGCGGCGCAACTTATTGGAATTCAAGAGGGAACTCCGATCTCTGAGGACGGCGCGGAAGCCCGCGAAAAACCCTCATGAAATCGAGCGGGTAGCTAACACAGGGCAATCCGCGGTGCAACAAGCTGCGCCAAATTGCGCGGCGCCGGCCGAACCGCGCGCCGCCACGCGCGCGATCGGGACGGCCAAAATTGCATCCCAGGAATGCCTCGCCAGCGGCCGCCGGCGGCGATAGCTTGCCGGCCGCCGCCCGCGCACCGTCGCAAAATGGGCGGCCCGCCGCCGGGATTTTACCATTCAGTGCCGCAACCGCCCACCAATGCCGGAGCATCCAGCACCGCCAAGCTCCTGGTCGTGCTGCTCGCGTTTGCCTGGGGCCTGAATTGGACGGCGGCGGCGGTCGCCCTGCACGAGGTCACGCCCTGGAGCCTGCGCTTTGCGGGCGCGGGGATCGGCGCCGCGACGCTCTTTTCGGTCGCGCTGCTCACCGGCCACAGCCTGCACGTGCCGCGCAGCGAGCGCCTGCATGTGATGATCGCCGGGTTCTTCAATGTCGCGGCGTTCCAGGTCCTGGCCGCTTTCGCGCAACTGTCGGGCGCCACCTCGCGCGCTATCATCATCACCTATTCGATGCCGATCTGGGCGACCGCCTTGAGCTGGCTCATGCTGCGCGAGCGGCTCGACCGCGTTCGCGTCGTCGCGTTGCTGCTGTGCATCGCGGGCCTCGCCATCCTGGTGTGGCCGCTGTTCGCGCAGGGCTTTCCGCCGTCGGTGTTTCTCGCGCTCGGCAGCGCGCTGAGCTGGGCCTTCGCCACGGTCTATGTGAAATGGGCGAAAGTCACGGTTCCGCCGCTCGCCAATGCCGCCTGGCAACTGGTGTTCGGCTTCCTGTTCGTCGCCGCCGGTACATTCGCCTTCGACGGCTACCCGCGGCTGTGGCCGCTGCATCTCCCGGCCGTGCTGGCGGTGCTGTTCATCGGCCTGTTCGGCGTCGGCCTCGCCCATTTCCTGTGGTGGGCCATCGTCGGACGGCTGTCGACGGTGACTGCGTCCATCGGCTCGCTTTTGGTGCCGGTGATCGGCGTGGGCGCCTCGACGATGTTTCTGGACGAGCAGCCAACCGTCACCGACCTCGTCGGCTTCGCACTGATCTTCGTTGCTGCAGCCTCGGTGCTGCTGCAGCGGAACGCGAAGCACGACGAAATGCCGGAGTAACCGCTGCCGCGCTCAGAAGAAGCTCTGCGGATCGATATCCACCGCGAGCTGCAAGCTGCCTTTCGGTTTGGGCGCGGCGGAGAGCCAGTGGCGCAGATAGTTCGACAGATTGAAATCGCGCGGCGACTTCACCAGCAGCCGGAAGCGATGCCGTCCGCGTACCACCGCGATCGGCGCCTCAGCGGGACCGAGCACGCGCACCGTCTCCTCCTTGGGCGCGAGTGCGACCAGCGAACGGCCATAGGATTCCGCCGCATGGCGCTCGTTGGCGGAGATCACGAGGCTGGCGAGTCGACCGAAGGGCGGATAACCGGTGCGTTCGCGCAATTCGATTTCGTTTCGATAGAACGCCTCGCGATCGCCCAGGATGAGCGCCCGCATCACCGGATGCTCGGGCTGATGCGTCTGCAACAGGCCGACGCCGCGTCCCTCCTCGCGGCCGGCGCGGCCGACCACCTGGTGCAAGAGCTGGAACGTCCGCTCGGCCGCGCGCGGGTCGCCATTGCCCAGCCCCAAGTCGGCGTCGACGATGCCGACCAGATTGAGTTTGGGGAAATGGTGGCCCTTGGCCACGAGCTGCGTGCCGATCACGAGATCGAAGCGTCCCTGCGCCACGTCGTCGAGCTCGGCGCGCAGGCGTTCGACCGATTCAACAAGATCAGACGACAGCACCAGGATGCGCGCCTGCGGGAACAGTTCGGCGGCTTCCTGCTCCAGCCGCTCGACGCCGGGACCGACGGGCGCGAAGCTTTCGGTGGCATGGCACTTCGGGCATTCGTTCGGCTGCGGCATGTTGAAGCCGCAATGGTGGCAAATCAGCCGCCGCTTGAAACGATGATCGACCAGCCAGGCATCGCAATTCGGACATTGCAGCCGGAAACCGCAGGCGCGGCACAGCGTCAACGGTGCAAAGCCGCGCCGATTGAGAAACAAGAGCGCCTGCTGCTTGCGTTCGAGCGAGATCTGCACCGCTTCGGCGAGACGCGGCGAGATGAAGCGCCCGCGCGGCGGACCTTCGCGCCGCAAATCGATCGGCTCGACCTGCGGCAGATGCGCACCGCCAAAACGTTCCGGCAGATGAATGCGGCGATAGCGTCCGCGCCGCGCATTGACTTCGGATTCGACCGAGGGCGTCGCCGAGGCCAGCACCACGGCTATTTTCACAATACTCCCGCGCACCACGGCCATATCGCGCGCGTGATAATGCGCGCCGTCCTCCTGCTTGTAGGCGGGGTCGTGCTCTTCATCCACAATGATGAGCCCGAGATCGGCATAGGGCAGGAACAACGCGGAGCGCGCGCCGACTATCGCTTCCACTTCGTTGGCCGCCACCGCGGCCCAGGTGCGCGCGCGCTTGCGCGGCTGCAACTGCGAATGCCATTCCGCCGGCCGCGCGCCGAAGCGATCGGAGAAGCGATCGAGGAAGCCGACGGTAAGCGCGATTTCCGGCATCAGGATCAGCGTCTGCCGCTTGCGCCGGATGTTCTCGGCGACTGCCTCGAAATAGACTTCCGTTTTACCCGAGCCGGTGACGCCGTCGAGCAGCGTCACCGTGTAGCCGCCCTGCGCGACCGTCGTGCGCAAGGCATCGGCGGCGGCGAGCTGGCCGAGCGAGAAGTCGGGCTTGCGGAAATCGGGATCGGGAGGACGCGTGAGCGGCTCGGGCGGCAGCACGACGGTCGCCAGCGTGCCCTCGTCGATCAGCCCGTCGATCACGCCGGCACTGACGCCGGATTCGCGCGCGGCATCGCCTTTCGCGCGCACGAACCCGTCGCCGAGAAGGCTGAGCACGCGCGCACGTGCCGGTGTCATGCGCTGCGGCGGCGGTCCGGCGAGCCGCACGCCGGCGCGCTCGCGCGCGGGGCCCAGATGCTCGCCCATGCGCAGCGCCATGCGCAACACCATGCCGCGCGAGGCCAGCGTATAACCCGACACCCAGTCGACGAACTGGCGCAGCTCGGGCTTGAGCGGCGGCACGTCGAGCTTGTCGCCGATGTCTTTCAGGCGGTTGTGCAGGCGCGGGTTCGGATTGGGGTTGTCGGCCCAGACCACGCCGAGCGCCTCGCGGTTGCCGAGCGGCACGGTCACCACATCGCCGGGCACAAGCTCCGTTCCCGCCGGCACCCGGTAGGAATAGGCCTGATCCAGCGCCACCGGCACCAATACGTCGACCACGCGCGTGCTCATAAAGGCAGGTCTGGCCGATTCCGCGCGGTTAAGGAAGGGTGAAGGAAAGCCCGCCAGGATATCCGCGACCGTCCTCATCCTAAGGAGGCCGCGAAGCGGCCGTCTCGAAGGATGAGGCGACTAAATCGGCCGAGGCATGACAACGAGCGCCCTTTCCACCGCCCCCGACGTCGCTGCCGAAATCGCCCGCTGGCTCAGCTATCTCGGGGCCGAGCGCCGGATGTCGCCGAAGACGCTGGAGGCCTACCGGCGCGATGTCGGCCAGTTCCTCGCCTTTCTGACCGAGCATCTGGGCGCTCGGCCATCCCTCAAACAGCTCGCGAAACTCACCCCCGCCGATATCCGCGCCTTCATGGCGGCGCGGCGCGCAGGCGGCGCGGGCAGCCGCTCGCTGATGCGCGGGCTCTCGGGGGCGCGCTCCTTCGCGCGTTTCCTGGAACGCAACGGCAAGGGCAAGGTCGGCGCGCTGGCGGCCGTGCGCACACCGAAACTGCCGCGCGGCCTGCCGAAGCCGCTCACCGCCGGCGCCGCCCGGCAGGTGACCGATGCCGATTTGCGCGCGGGCGAAACGCGCGAGACCTGGGTGCTGGCGCGCGACGCCGCGGTGCTGGCCTTGCTCTACGGGTCGGGCCTGCGCATTTCGGAAGCGCTCGGCCTGAAGCGCAAGGACATAGAGCCCGGCACGGACGCGATCCGCGTCACCGGCAAAGGCAACAAGACGCGCATGGTGCCGGTGCTGCCGCGGGTAGCCGAACTGGTCGCGGACTATGTCGCGCTCTGCCCCTATGAGCTGCCGGCCGATGGGCCTTTGTTCGTCGGCGCGCGCGGCGGCCCGCTCGGGCCGCGCATCGTGCAACTGGCGATGGCGGCCTTGCGCGGCGCGCTCGGCCTGCCCGACAGCGCGACGCCGCACGCCCTGCGGCATTCTTTCGCAACCCATTTGCTCGCGCGCGGCGGCGACCTGCGTGCGATCCAGGAACTGCTCGGCCACGCCTCGCTCTCGACCACACAGATTTACACTGCGGTCGACGCCGAACGTTTACTCGAAGTTTATACGAGCGCCCATCCGCGCGCGTAACAATACGGTCGTGAAGAGCGTGTAGCGCCTCTTGCATGCGGTCGTGTCCTGCTGTCATCGTGGCCGCGAACAACAACAGGGTGGCGCGATGGCCGGACCGCACGAACACATGGAACATGCCGAGCATGCCGAGCACGCATCGCACGGCGGCAACAAGAAGATCGCGCTGCTGATTTCGCTGCTGGCGCTCTTCCTCGCCTTTTCCGAAACGCTCGGCAAAAGCGCGCAGACCGAGAGCATCGGCCTCAACATCAAGGCATCCGACACCTGGAACTTCTTCCAGGCCAAGACCATCCGCCAGACCACCTACCGCATCGCCGCCGACGGGCTCGCCCTGCAGGCATCGAACGTCACCGATGAGGCGGCCAAGGCCGCGCTCACCAAGCAGATCGATGCCTGGCGCAAGACCGCGGCGCGCTACGAATCCGATCCGCAGGAGAAGGACGGCCGCAAAGAATTGCGCAAGCTGGCGGAAAAATATGAGCACGAGCGCGATCTCCAGCTCGCCCGCTATCACCATTACGAGGTGGCCTCTGCCGCCTATCAGATCGGCATCGTGCTGGCATCAGCCGAAGTGATCACCGGCATGGTGGTGCTCGGCTGGCTGTCCGGCCTGCTTGGGATCGCCGGGCTGGCCTTCACCGCCATCGGGTTCTGGGCGCCGCACGCGGTGCATTTGTTCTGAACGGTTGCGCCGCGCAGCCACCGGCGGCGGATGGCGGCAATATAGGGGGCGGTGCGGCGGGAATTAAGGCGGACGCTTCTTAATCCCTCCCCCGCTTGCGGGGGAGGGTGGACGCGAGCGCGAGCGAGCGAGCGGCCGGGTGGGGGATTCAATTAAAACCCCACCCGTCTCCGCGCTTCGCGCGGAGCCACCCTCCCCTTTCAGGGGAGGGATCAGCGTGCCCTAAATATGAATCGCGCGCTTGTCGACGGCGAGCGCGGCTTCCTTGACCGCCTCCGACAGCGTCGGGTGTGCGTGGCAGGTGCGCGCGATGTCCTCGGCGGACGCGCCGAATTCCATGGCGACGCAGGCTTCCGCGATCATGTTGCCGGCATCGGGGCCGATCATATGCAGGCCGAGCACACGGTCGCTCTTGGCATCGGCGAGGATTTTCACGAAGCCGTCGGTGGTCATGTTGACCTTGGCGCGGCCATTGGCCGTGAACGGAAACTTGCCGGCCTTGAAGGCAACGCCCGCGGCCTTCAAATCCTCTTCGGTTTTGCCGACGGTCGCGATCTCCGGATAGGTATAGACCACGTTCGGGATCACGTCGTAGTTCACGTGACCGGCCTGCCCGACCAGGATTTCGGCGACCGCCACGCCCTCGTCCTCGGCCTTGTGCGCGAGCATCGGCCCCGCGATCGCGTCGCCGATCGCCCAGATGCCCGGCACATTGGTCGCGTAGTAATGATCGACCGCGATGCGCTCACGCTCGTCGAGCTTGACGCCCGCTTCCCTGAGCCCGAGCCCTTCGGTGTAGGGCACGCGGCCGATGGCGACGAGCACCACGTCGGCTTCGACGGTTTCCGCCGCGCCGCCTTTCGCCGGCTCGACGCTGGCTTTCAATTTCGCGCCCGAACTATCCACCGCCGTCACCTTCGACGACAGTTTGAAACTCATGCCCTGCTTCTCGAACTGACGCTGCGCCTGCCGGCGCACCTCGCCGTCCATGCCGGGCAGCACGCCATCCATGAATTCGACGACCGTGACCTTCGCGCCGAGCCTGCGCCAGACCGAGCCGAGCTCGAGCCCGATCACGCCGGCGCCGACCACCAAGAGATGCCCGGGCACCTGCGGCAATGACAGCGCGCCGGTCGACGACACGATGCGCTTCTCGTCGATCTCGATACCCTTGAGTCGCGCGACATCGGAGCCGGTGGCGATCACGATCGACTTGGTCTCGAGTATCTCGGTCTTGCCGTCGCCGCCCCTGACCTCGACCTTGCCTGCGGCCGCGATGCGCGCCGAGCCGCGATAGGCGTCGATCTTGTTCTTCTTGAGCAGGAAATCGACGCCCTTCACATTGCCGTCGACGCCCTGGTCCTTGAACGCCATCATCGCCTTCAGGTCGAGCTTGGGCGCGCTTACGCCGATGCCCATTTTGGCGAAGGAATGACCGGCCTCCTCGAACAATTCGGAGGCGTGCAGCAGCGACTTCGACGGGATGCAGCCGACATTGAGGCAGGTGCCGCCGAAGGTGGCGCGCTTCTCCACCACCGCGGTCTTCAGGCCGAGCTGCGCCGCGCGAATGGCGCAGACATAGCCGCCGGGACCGGTGCCGATGACGATGAGGTCGTAGGAGGACATGAGAGACTTATCCGTGTGTTCGCTACCTGAGCTCTCCCGGCCTCATGGTGAGGAGCCGCGCGCAGCGCGGCGTCTCGAACCATGGGGCCGCCCCATCCTTCGAGACGCCCGCCTTCGGCGGGCTCCTCAGGATGAGGCGGATCAAAGATCCAGCACCAGCCGCGCCGGGTCCTCCAGGCATTCCTTCACGCGCACCGGGAAGGTGACCGCCTCGCGGCCGTCGACGATGCGGTGGTCCTGCGCAAGCATAAGATCGCTCTAGTTCGCGTGGGCAAGCAGCGCAGCCTGCTGTTCGGCGATTTCTCGGAGGCGATCGGCGCCAAAGTCGACATCTTCATTATCGGCCTCGCCCCAATAGATCGAATGACCATGGTCGCTGAGCCGCACGCCGCGGAAATAGTCGGGGTTGCTGAGCGGTTCGAATACCTTGCCGCGTGCGATGATGCCGCGCAGATCGACTACGCCTTCGTAGCCGTCATTCCACGTGAGCTTGAGTACGCCGTGAACGACAGGCTCCACGGAGAGGATGCGAGGCAATTCGGTCATGTGATCTTCTCCGGCTTTTCCTTTGCGATCACCGTGTTCCAAGTCCGTAGCAATACATCGCGCCGTGTTTCGGCCCACGACAGTACGACAGCCAGTTTCGCCGGCGGTAGACTTCCTTTCATTACCCGCAGACTTCCGATCTCGATCTGCGCTGTAAACTCGGCATATACTGCATGAAAGTGTGCCGGCAAATGTTCGTTGGCGTAGAACCGGATTCTCACTCCCTCAATGATCGCCACGGTTGGCATAAGTTCAATATATCACAAATCCAGCACCAGCCGCGCCGGGTCCTCCAGGCATTCCTTCACCCGCACCAGGAAGGTGACCGCCTCGCGGCCGTCGACGATGCGGTGGTCGTAGGAGAGCGCGAGATACATCATCGGCCGCGCCTCGATCTTGCCGCCGACCACCACCGGACGCTCCTGGATCTTGTGCATGCCGAGGATGCCGGACTGCGGCGCATTCAGGATCGGCGTCGACATCAGCGAGCCGTAGATGCCGCCATTGGTGATGGTGAAGGTGCCGCCCTGCATCTCCTCGATCTTGAGCGCGCCGTCGCGCGCGCGCCGGCCGAAGTCGGTAATCGTCTTCTCGATCTCGGCGAGCGACTTCTGCTGCGCGTCGCGCACCACGGGCACCACCAGGCCGCGTTCGGTGCCGACGGCGATGCCGATGTTATAGTAGTTCTTGTAGACGATGTCGTTGCCGTCGATCTCGGCATTGACGGCGGGAATCTCCTTGAGCGCCTGGATGCAGGCACGCACGAAGAAGCCCATGAAGCCGAGCTTCACCGCGTGCTTCTTCTCGAACAGGTCCTTGTACTGACCGCGCAGCGCCATCACCGCGCTCATGTCGACCTCGTTGAAGGTCGTGAGCATGGCGGCGGTGTTCTGCGCGTCCTTGAGCCGGCGCGCGATGGTCTGACGCAGGCGCGTCATGTGCACGCGCTCTTCTCGGGCAGCGTCATCCGCTGGCGAGGGCGCGCGCATCTGCACCGGCGCCTGCGTGGCGACCGGCATGGGCGCGGATGCGGCGCGTTCGATCGCGCTCAGCATGTCGCCTTTGGTGACCTGGCCGCGCACGCCGCTGCCTTCGAGTTTGGTAGTATCGACGCCGCTTTCGGCCGCGAGCTTGCGCACCGAGGGCGGCATCGGCATGTCGCTCGATGCGGGCGGCGGTGCAGCCTTCGCTGGCTCGGCCGGCTTGGCGGCAGCGGGCGCAGCCTGAGCTTTTGCTGGCGCGGCGGCCGCGCCTTCGGCGATCTGGCCGAGCAGCGCGCCGACCGCCACGGTAGAGCCGCCCTCGACCGCGATGGCCGACAACACGCCGGCGGCCGGCGCCGGCACTTCCAGCGTCACCTTGTCGGTTTCCAATTCGACCAGCGGCTCGTCGACCGCGACCGGATCGCCGGCCTTCTTGAACCATTTGCCGACGGTCGCTTCGGTGACCGATTCGCCGAGGGTGGGGACGCGGATATCAGCCATGGTTTGTCTCTTTCAATCGGTGACCCGTCACCCTGAGGAGCGAGCGCGAAGCGCGAGCCTCGAAGGGCGACGGCCAATGCGGTGCCCGTCATCCTTCGAGGGCCGCTGCGCGGCCACCTCAGGATGACGGATCGAGTCCTTACCCCAGCGCCTCGTCGAGGAACTGCTTGAGCTGCGCCAGGTGCTTCGACATCAGGCCGACCGCGGTGGAGGCGGAGGCCGGACGTCCGGCGTAGCGCGCGTTGCGATACTGGGCGCCGATCTGATTGAGCACCCAGGTGAGAAACACATCGACGAAGAACCAGGCGCCCATGTTGCGCGGCTCTTCCTGGCACCAGACGATCTCGGCCTGCTTGAAACGGGAGAGCTCGCCGATCAGCGTCTTGGTCGGGAACGGGAAGAGCTGCTCGATCCGCAGGATATAGATGTCGTCGATGCCGCGCTTCTCGCGCTCCTCGTAGAGATCGAAATAGACTTTGCCGGAGCAGAGAACGACGCGGCGGATCTTGTCGTCGACAACAAGCTGGATCTTCTCCCCGGCGAGCTTCTGCGCATCGTCCCACAACACGCGGTGAAAGGAAGTACCGGCAGTCATCTCGTCGAGCCGCGAGACCGCGCGCTTGTGCCGCAGCAGGCTTTTCGGCGTCATCAGGATGAGCGGCTTGCGGATTTCGCGCTTCAACTGCCGGCGCAGGATGTGGAAATAATTGGCCGGCGTCGTGCAGTTGGCAACCTGCATGTTGTCTTCGGCGCACATCTGCAGATAGCGCTCGAGCCGGGCGGAGGAATGCTCCGGCCCCTGCCCCTCATAGCCGTGCGGCAGCAGGCAGACGAGGCCCGACATGCGCAGCCATTTGCGCTCGGCCGAAGAGATGAACTGGTCGAATACGACCTGCGCGCCGTTGGCAAAGTCGCCGAATTGGGCTTCCCACAGCGTCAGCGCGTTCGGGTCGGACGTTGAATAGCCGTATTCGAAACCGAGCACGGCCTCTTCCGACAGCATCGAATTCAACACCTCGTAGTGGGCCTGGCCGGCGCCAAGATAGTTGAACGGCGTGTAACGCTCTTCCGTCTCCTGGTCGAACAGCACCGAGTGGCGCTGCGAGAAGGTGCCGCGTTCCGAATCCTGGCCCGACAGGCGGATCGGATGACCTTCCTTCAACAGCGTGCAGAAGGCGAGCGCCTCCGCAGTCGCCCAGTCGATGCCCTCGCCGGTCTCGATCGCCTTGGCGCGGTGTTCGAGGAAGCGCTGCACGGTACGATGGAGATGGAAGCCGTCCGGCACCTTGGTGATCATGGCGCCGATTTTTTTCAGCACCTTCTCGTCCACGCCGGTATTGCCGCGCCGCGGGTCGTCGGCATCGCGCGCGGGCTTCAGACCCGACCAGCGGCCGTCGAGCCAGTCGGCCTTGTTCGGCCGATAACCTTGTCCGGCTTCGTATTCGGCATCGAGGCGCGTGCGCCAGTCCGCCTTCATCTTCTCGACTTCGCCTTCGGTCACGACGCCTTCGGCGATCAGTTTCCTGGAATAGATCTCCGTGATCGACGGATGCGACCGGATCTTCTTGTACATCAGCGGCTGGGTGAACGACGGCTCATCGCCTTCATTGTGGCCGAAGCGCCGGTAGCAGAACATGTCAACGACGACCGGCCGCTGGAATTTCATCCGGTATTCGGTCGCGACCTTCGCCGCGAAGGTCACCGCTTCCGGATCGTCGCCGTTCACGTGGAAGATCAACGCCTCGATCATCTTTGCGACGTCGGACGGATAGGGCGAGGACCGCGAATAGCGCGGATAGGTGGTGAAGCCGATCTGGTTGTTGACGATGAAGTGGAGCGAGCCGCCGGTACGGTAGCCCTTCAGGTCGGACAGGCCGAAGCATTCGGCCACCACGCCCTGGCCGGCGAAGGCGGCGTCGCCGTGGATCAAGAGCGGCAGCACCACGGTGCGGTCATCGGCCGGGCAGCCGAACAGATCCTGCTTGGCGCGCACCTTGCCGAGCGCGACCGGATCGACGATTTCCAGATGCGAGGGGTTCGGCGTCAGCGACAGATGCACCTTGTTGTTGTCGAACTCGCGGTCCGACGAAGCGCCGAGGTGATACTTCACGTCGCCCGAGCCTTCGATCTCGTCCGGCATCGCCGAACCGCCCTTGAATTCGTGGAACAGAACCCGATGCGGCTTGCCCATCACCTGGGTGAGCACATTGAGGCGGCCGCGGTGCGGCATACCGAAGACGATTTCCTTCACGCCGAGATTGCCGCCGCGCTTGATGATCTGCTCAAGCGCGGGGATCAGCGCCTCGCCGCCGTCGAGGCCGAAGCGCTTGGTGCCGGTGTACTTGACGTCGAGAAATTTCTCGAAGCCTTCGGCTTCCACGAGCTTGTTGAGGATGGCGCGCTTGCCCTCGCGCGTGAAGCTGATTTCCTTGTCGTGGCCTTCGATGCGCTCCTGAATCCAGGCCTTCTGCGCGGCATTCGAGATGTGCATGAACTCGACGCCGAGAGTCTGGCAATAGGTGCGGCGCAGAATGGTGACGATCTCGCGCATCGACGCGAATTCGAGGCCGAGTACATTGTCGAGGAAGATCTTGCGATCCATGTCGGCATCGCCGAAACCGTAGGAGCGCGGATCGAGCTCCTCCTCGTCCTTCTCCGGCTCGAGCCCGAGCGGATCGAGCTTGGCGTGGAAATGGCCGCGGATGCGGTAGGCGCGGATCAGCATCAGCGCGTGGATAGAATCGCGCGTCGCCTGCATAACGTCCGCTGATGTGAGTTCGACGCCCCTACCCTGCGCTTTCGCGGAAATTTTTTCGCCGAGCCTCTTCTCGGTCTCGGCCCAGTGCCCATCGAGCGCGGCGATCAGGTCGCCATCCGGCCGGAGCGGCCAATTGGGCGCCTTCCAGGAGGCGCCGCGCGCGCTCTTGGTGACGTCCGTGGCCTCGTCTTTCAGGCTCTGGAAGAACGTGCGCCACTCGGCATCGACGGCGGCGGGATCGGCCTCGTAACGGGCATAGAGGTCTTCGATGTAAGCGGCATTGCCGCCGTACAGGAAGGAGGTACGGGCGAAAGCAGTGTTGGCGTCCTGGCGGGACATGCGTTCGGGTCCTTGCGCGGCTGAAATGCGCAGAAGCGCAACCGGCTGGACCCCCGGGGCGGGGCCAGTCGGCAGCGCGTCCTTTTAACCCTATTTATGGCGCCTGTAAGTCTACAAAAGACTTAAGAGTGAATCAGGATTTCAGTACTTCGACGAGCGTTTTCCCGAGGCGGGCGGGCGACGGCGACACCCGGATGCCGGCCGCCTCCATGGCCGCGATCTTGGATTCGGCGTCGCCCTTGCCACCGGAAATGATCGCGCCGGCATGGCCCATGCGGCGTCCGGGAGGGGCGGTGCGGCCGGCGATGAAGCCGACCATCGGTTTCTTGCGGCCGCGCCTGGCCTCGTCTTTCAGGAATTGGGCGGCGTCCTCCTCGGCCGAGCCGCCGATCTCGCCAATCATCACAATCGAGTGGGTCTTGGGGTCGGCCAGGAACATTTCCAGCATGGCGATGAATTCGGTGCCCTTGACCGGGTCGCCGCCGATGCCGACCGCCGTGGTCTGGCCCAGGCCCTCGCGCGAGGTCTGGAACACCGCCTCGTAAGTGAGCGTACCGGAGCGTGAGACGATGCCGACCGATCCGGGCTTGAAGATGTTGCCGGGCATGATGCCGATCTTGCATTCGCCGGCGGTCATCACGCCCGGGCAGTTCGGGCCGATCAGGCGCGACTTGGAGCCCGACAGCGCGCGCTTGACCTTCACCATGTCCATCACCGGAATGCCTTCGGTGATGCAGACGATGAGCGGGATTTCCGCCTGGATCGCCTCGCAGATGGCGTCGGCCGCGCCGGCCGGCGGCACATAGATCACGCTGGCGTCGCAGCCGGTTTTCTCGCGCGCCTCGGCGACGGTGTCGAACACCGGCAGGCCGAGATGGGTGGAGCCGCCTTTGCCCGGCGAAGTGCCGCCGACCATTTTGGTGCCGTATTTGATGGCCTGCTCGGAATGGAAGGTGCCGTTCTTGCCGGTGAAGCCCTGGCAGATGACTTTGGTGTTGTTGTCGATGAGGATGGACATCAGGCGGCTTCCTTCACGGCCTTCACGATCTTCTGCGCGGCGTCGTCGAGGTCGTCGGCTGCCGTCACGTTGAGCTTCGACTCGGCGATGATCTTCTTGCCGAGATCGACATTGGTGCCTTCGAGCCGCACCACCAGCGGCACTTTGAGGCCGACTTCCTTCACCGCGGCGACCACGCCCTCGGCGATCACATCGCACTTCATGATACCGCCGAAGATGTTGACCAGGATACCCTTCACGTTCGGGTCGGAGGTGATGATCTTGAACGCGGCTGCGACTTTATCCTTGGTGGCGCTGCCGCCGACATCGAGGAAGTTCGCCGGCGTCATGCCGTAGAGCTTGATGATGTCCATCGACGCCATCGCCAGCCCGGCGCCGTTGACCATGCAGCCGATCGAGCCGTCGAGCGCGATGTAGTTGAGGTCGAATTTCGAGGCCTCGACTTCCTTCTCGTCTTCCTCGGTCAGATCGCGCAGTGCGATCACATCGGGATGACGGTAAAGCGCGTTGCCATCGAAGCCGACCTTGGCGTCGAGGCAGATGATCTTGTTGTCTTTCGTGACCACCAGCGGATTGATCTCGAGCAGGCTCATGTCCTTGGTGGTGAAGGCGGCGTAGAGCTTGGGCAGGATGCTCTCGATCTGCTTGGCGAGATCGCCGGAAAGCTTGAGCGCCTGCGCCACGCGGCGGCCGTGATGCGGCATGATGCCGGTGGCCGGATCGACCGAGAAAGTGAGGATTTTATCGGGCGTCTTGTGCGCGACTTCCTCGATGTCCATGCCGCCTTCGGTCGACACCACGAATGCCACGCGCGAGGTCTCGCGGTCGATCAACGCGGACAGATAAAACTCGCGATCGATGGCCGAGCCTTCCTCGATGTAAAGCCGGTTGACCTTCTTGCCTTGCGGCCCGGTCTGGTGCGTGACCAGCGTGGAGCCGAGGATGCGGGTTGCCTCCGTCTTCACGTCGTCGATCGACTTCACCACCTTGACGCCGCCGGCCTTGCCGCGTCCGCCGGCATGGATTTGCGCCTTCACGACCCAGACAGGACCGCCGAGCTCTTCCGCGCCCTTGATCGCCTCGTCGACGGTGAATGCGGGGACCCCGCGCGGCACCGGTACGCCGAACTCGCGCAGCACGGCCTTGGCTTGATATTCGTGGATGTTCATTAAGCCTCTCCCCGTAGCGAATAGTGAGTAGCGAATAGCGAGATCCAGCTTCTATTCGCTATTCGCCACTTCGCTATTCGCTCTATGCCAAATTCGGCGCGATCTTCTTGCAGGCCTCGATAAGCCCCTGTACCGCCGCCGCCGATTTCTCGAAGGCAGCCTTCTCGCTGCTGTTGAGCTCGACCTCGACGACACGCTCGACGCCCTTGGCGCCGATCACCACCGGTACGCCGACATAAATGTCCTTCATGCCGTACTCGCCGTTCAGATAGGCCGCGCAAGGCAGCACGCGCTTTTTGTCGAGCAGGTAGCTCTCGGCCATCGCGATGCCGGAGGCGGCCGGCGCATAAAAGGCCGAGCCGGTCTTCAGCAGGTTGACGATCTCGGCGCCGCCATTGGCCGTGCGCTTGACGATTTCCTCGATGCGCGCCTGCGTGGTCCAGCCCATCTTCACGAGGTCGGGCACCGGGATGCCGGCAACCGCCGAATAGCGGGTGAGCGGCACCATGGTATCGCCGTGGCCGCCGAGCACGAAGGCGGTGACGTCTTCCACCGAAACGTTGAACTCGTCGGCGAGGAAATAGCGGAAGCGCGCGGAGTCGAGCACGCCGGCCATGCCGACGACCTTCTGCGCCGGCAGGCCGCTCGCCTTCTGCAGCGCCCAGACCATGGCGTCGAGCGGATTGGTGATGCAGATGACGAAGGCGTTGGGCGCGTATTTCTTGATGCCGGCGCCGACCTGGTCCATCACCTTGAGATTGATGTCGAGCAGATCGTCGCGGCTCATGCCCGGCTTGCGGGGAACGCCGGCGGTGACGATGCAGACATCGGCGCCTTCGATCGCGTCATAGCTGTTGGTGCCGGTGAATTTCGCGTCGAAGCGGTTGACCGGCGAGGACTGCGCGATGTCGAGCGCCTTGCCTTGCGGAATGCCCTCCGCGACGTCGAACATCACGACATCGCCGAGCTGCTTGAGGCCAATGAGGTGGGCCAGGGTGCCGCCTATTTGGCCGGCGCCGATCAACGCAATCTTATTGCGCGCCATGGTGGGAGACTCTCAGCTTGCTGCTGCCGCGGAGCGCGGCCGCGTGGTGGTTATCCCGTTAGGCCGATGGCGACAAGGCACCGAAAAAACTCTATCTGGTATGTTGTATACATTATACCAGCAAAAGGTCCAACGAAAGTCCAGCGCTTTCGCGCCGAAATGCCTGCAAATGCGGAGAAACTTGTTGTGCAGCGCGAAAAAATTGGTGCGTTGCGATTTGGAATAGCCGAGGCCTCATTTGTCACGGCGCGGCACCGCCGTCATCGCTTCTGCCGCGTCATGTCCTGCATGATCTCGACCTGGATCTGCTGGATCTCGGCCAGCCGCTCCCATTGCCGGTTGATCAGATGGTCCATCTTTTCGTGCAGGTGGCGGATTTCCAGTTCGGCCTTCAGATTGACTTGGTAGTCGTTCTCCGAGCGCAGCCGGTCTTTCGCCTCTTGCCGCTTCTGGCTCATCATGATGATCGGCGCCTGCACCGCGGCGATGCATGACAGCACCAGATTGAGCAGGATGAACGGATAGGGGTCGAATATTTCATGCCCGGTCGCCCAGACATTGAACGCCATCCACACCACAAGCACAGCAAAGAATGCGCCGATGAAAGTCCAGCTTCCGCCAAAATCGGCAACCATATCGGCAACTTTCTCGCCTGCGGTGCGGCGGTCCTCCCACGTCGATTCGACGTCGCGGACGATGGTTTCCTCGCGCGCTAGGCTTTCCACCACCTGACGATCGAGCTCGCTCAACTCGCCGCGCTCGCGTTCGAGCAGTTCGGCGACATAGCGCGTGCGGTAATCGCTCACATGCTGGCGACAGACGCTATCGTCGGCCGTCAGACTGGGATGCTCGGTTGTCATCATCTCCGCGATTGCCGGCCGTACCGCGCCGAATTTGACCGGCTCGCGTGCATCCTTCTGGCACAGCGCACAGTGCACGTGCGGACGCGGGCGCCGGCGTGGCGGAAGCGGCGTTTGCGCGGGCGTCGCGTTCGAAGTGGCGTCGGTCATCACAACGCTCCCACCGGCTAGAAAACCGGTTCCACTTGGTCCGTCATTGCGAGCGAAGCGAAGCAATCCAGAGGCCAGGTACTCGACACTGGATTGCGTCGTCGCCCTTTCCGGGCTCCTCGCAATGACGAACCTGAATCGGCTTCGCCAGAACCCGCATCAGGTTTCGACGATCTTGTCCGACCAATTTAGCGCTTCGGCCCGATGCGGACCATGCGGCAACCCGAGATAGGCCTGCGAGCGCATTTCGATCAGGCGCGAGGCCGTGCGCTTGAATTCGTTGGCCTCGTAACCCTCGCTCGCGAGATAAAGCCGGTCCGGCTGCGCTTCCGCCGAGGCGATGAGCTTCACGGCATGATCGTACAACGTGTCGATCAGGATGATAAAGCGCTTGGCCTCGTTGCGGCGCTCGTAACCCATCACCGGAATGCCGTCGAGGATGATGGTGTGGAACTCGTGCGCGATTTTCAGGTAATCGCCCCCCGCCAGCGGCTGCGCGCACAAATCCGCGAATGTGAACCGCGCGACGCCCATGGCGGCCTGCGGCACCCGCACGGCATGACCCTTCACCATGAGTTCATGCGGCGTACCCCCCCCGTCGCCGGCAAGCCGCCGCCAGGCTTCATCGAGCGCGGTCTCAGCCGCTGCGTCCGGCGGCACGTACCAGGTCGGCACGCCTGTGAGCTTCTCCAGCCGGAAATCGGTGCGGGCATCGAGCCGCACGACTTCGCAGTACTGCTGCAGCAACGCGATGAAAGGCAGGAACAGCGCCCGGTTCAGCCCGTCCATATAGAGATCGCCGGGCGGCAGGTTGGATGTCGCCACCACGACGATGCCGAGTTCGAACAGGCGCGTGAACAGGCGCGCCAGAATCATGGCGTCGGCGATGTCGGTGACGTGGAATTCGTCGAAGCACAGGAGCCAGCTCTCGTCGGCGATGGCCTGCGCCGCGCGCAGGATCGGATCGTGGTTCGCGGAATCGCCGTTCTTGATGTCCTGCCGGTAGGCGAACACGCGTTCATGAACGTCGGCCATGAACTCATGGAAATGCACGCGGCGTTTGCGCTCGACCTGGCTCGCCTCGAAGAACAGGTCCATCAGCATGGTCTTGCCGCGGCCGACCTCGCCATGAACGTAAAGCCCTTTCAACGGCGGGGCAGCCTTCGTCCGCCGCCCGAACAGCCAGCCGAGCGACGAGGCCTTGCGCGCCAGCCGATGCTCGGCAAGCCGGGCGTCGAGGCCGGCAAGATGGCGCACCAGCGCGGCCTGCGCCGGATCGGTCTCGATCTTGCCGGCGGCAACCAGCGCGGCGTAGCGGGAGGTAAAACTGTCGGGCATTTCGATTGCAAACTTCGGCGCGGAATACCAGCGCAGATAGCCGGTATCGAGCGAGGTTGCGAGCCCAGAAGGAAGCGCGACCTGGAAAGCGCACCACATCCCGATACCTGGACGGTAAGCCGTTCGCGTGCGCGAGGGTCTTTTCGCCGTTTATGCTGCGCAACAAATCCGCAGCAAGCCGCTGTTAGCCATGCATTTTTCGCGGGATAGCCTCGCACCGCCGCCGACCGGTTGTCGTATTTTATGCTGCATTGCACCATATAACACTCGCCAAGCGCATCGCAGCGCACAAGGATGGAAACCTCGGGCAGGACAAAACCACGAACCCAATAGGAGACCAGGCATGAGTGAGCCTTTGCCCAGCGGCGGAACCGTCCGCAAATTGTGGATCGGCGAAGCCGATGCCTACGGCGACCACCTGTTCCGCCTCGACCCCGAAAGCCGCCGCCGCCGGTTCACCGGCGCCGTGTCGGACATCTTCATCGCCCGCCACGCCGCTACGATCGACGGTTTGGGCGTGATCGTGCACGGCTTCTTCGTCGACGGCGTGCTGCGCGGGGCGGCCGAGCTGCGCCAGAACGACCGGCCTTTCGCCCACGAGGCGGAAGCCGCCTTTAGCGTCGAGGAGCCCTGGCAGAGCCTCGGCGTCGGCACCGCGCTGCTGGAGCGCACTTTGCGCAGCGCCCGCAATCGCGGCGTCAAATCGCTCACCATGCATTGCCTGGCCGAGAACCGGCGCATGCAGCAGCTCGCCCGCAAATTCGAGGCCGATCTCAAGTTCGATTTCGGCAGCGTGGTCGGTGAGGTCGATGCGCCGCGCTCGACGGCCTTATCGATCATGCACGAACTCGTCGATGACGCGCATGGCATCACCCGCGCCGTGCTCGACGCCCAGGTGCGACTGCTGCGGGCGGCGTAAGCATGATGTCATTCCGGGGCGCGCCGAAGGCGCGAGCCCGGAATGCAGAGCCGAGTGCGCGACGCTTGTGATTCCTGGATTCCGGGCTCGCTCGCGTTCCGCGAGCGTCCCGGAATGACCGCCTAACCCAACGGATATTCAGCTTCCACCACATAGGGTCCGCCGCCGACCGAAGCGCGCGAGGAATAGAGCACGAAGCGCTCGACCCGAAAGCTCGCAGTGCGGAAAAGTCCGCGTAGCGCGAGATAATCCGCCACGTCGCGGCTGGAAGACTCGCGCAGCCGCGCCAGAGTGACATGCGGCGTAAATTTCCGCCCCTCCGGTTCGAGGCCGATGCGCTGCATCAGACGTTCGTGCTCGGCCTGCACCTCGAGCAGCGGCTGCGATGACGCGACGCTCGCAATGACAGCGCGCGGCTTGCGTCCGCCAAATGAACGAAGCCCCTCCATATGCAGTTCGAAGGGTCCGCCGCGCTTGACCCGTCCCAGCATGAACATGATCTCGCGCGCGATGGCATCGTCGACATCGCCGATGAAACGCAGCGTGAGATGATAGTTTTCCGGGTCGACCCAGCGTGCGCCCGGCAGCCCGCCGCGCAACAGCGCCAGCGCCTGCACGACGTCGGGCGGAATTTCGAGCCCGGTGAAGAGACGCGGCATGGCGGTTATCCGGCTTTCGATGCGCGTTTCGCGCGGGCGATCAATTCTTCCACTTGCGGCAGAATACGCGCCACGATGACGTCGACGCCGGCGGCATTCGGGTGCATGCCGTCCGCCTGATTGAGCGTGGGATCGGCGGCGACGCCTTCCAGGAAGAACGGATAAAAGACAACCGGATAGGCCGCGGCAAGCGCCGGATAGATGGCGTCGAAGGCCCTCGTGTAATCGGCGCCCATATTGGGAGGCGCCTCCATGCCGGCGAGCAGCACAGCGATATGCCGCTCTTGCAGGCGCGTGAGAATGGCGGCGAGCGCCTTCTGCGTCAGCTTGGGATCGAGCCCGCGCAAGGCATCGTTCGCGCCCAGTTCGACGATCACCGCGTCGGTGCCTTGCGGCACCGACCAGTCGAGCCGTTCGAGCCCGCCATTCGATGTGTCGCCCGACACGCCGGCATTGGCCACCGTCACAGCGAGCCCCTTGGCGTTCAGGGCTGTGGCCAGCTTTGCCGGGAAGGCATCCTGCACCGGCAGCCCCAAACCGGCACTGAGCGAGTCTCCCAGGACTACGATTTTCACCGGACGGTCCTCGGCATGGGCGCCCACGCCCGCGGCAAAACAAGCAAACGTGACCAGGACCGCGGCGAATCGCTGGACCCAGGCGCGCCGGTTCCCATATGAGCGGGGTCGCAAAGGGTGAGGTCGCATGAAAAGTAACTCCCAGGCGGGGCCGGCCATCGGTCTGGCCGGTGTCAATCTCTCGCTCGGGCAGGGGGCCGCCCGCGTTCATATCCTCAAGGATATCGACCTTCATATAGGCACCGGCGAGGCGATCGGCCTTATCGGACCGTCCGGCTCGGGCAAATCGACGCTACTCATGGTCATGGCCGGATTGGAGCGCGCCGACACCGGAACGGTGACTGTGGCGGGAGAAGAACTGACGCGGCTCGACGAGGACGCACTCGCGCGCTTTCGCGGACGCAATGTCGGCATCGTTTTCCAGTCGTTCCACCTCATACCGACAATGACCGCGCTCGAGAACGTGGCGGTGCCGCTGGAATTGGCCGGGGTCGGCGACGCACAGGAGCGCGCCCGCGCCGAGCTGACTTCGGTCGGTCTCGGGGACCGGTTCAAACATTATCCGGCGCAACTGTCCGGCGGCGAGCAGCAGCGCGTCGCCGTGGCGCGCGCGTTGGCTCCCGACCCGGCAATCCTGGTCGCGGATGAACCGACTGGCAACCTGGACGAAGACACCGGCCGCCAGATCATCGACCTCTTGTTCGCCGGACATCGGGGGCGCGGCAGTACGCTGGTGCTGGTGACGCATGATGCGGCGCTCGCCGCGCGCTGCGGCCGGGTGGTGCGGCTGCGGTCGGGGCGGATCGACGGCGATTCCTCGTCCCTCTCCCCCCGCAGCACTTCTTCTACCTCCCCCTGCAAGGGGGAGGTCGGCGAGCGAAGCTCGCCGGGTGGGGGTCAGCTTGAAATTTGACCCCACCCGACCCGCCCTCGCTGCCGCTCCGGCGGGCCACCCTCCCCTTTCAGGGGAGGGAAAAGGAAGGTCGCGCTGGCTCCCCCTGCGTTTCGCGCTGCGCGAAATGCGCGCCGGCCTGCGTGGCTTCTACATTTTCATCGCCTGCATCGCGCTCGGCGCCATGGCGATCGCCGGCGTCGGCTCGCTGGCCGCCAGCCTGTCCGACGGGTTGGCGCGCGAAGGCCGCATTATCCTCGGCGGCGACCTGTCGTTCAGCCTGATCCAGCGCGAAGCGTCGCCCGCGGAAATGACCTTCCTGCGCGAGCATGGCCGCGTTTCGACCGCTACCACCATGCGCGCGATGGCGCGCACCCAAGACGGCCGTGCGACACTGGTCGAAATCAAGGCGGTCGACGGCGCCTATCCGCTGTTCGGCGCGGTCAAGCTCGATCCGGCCGGACCGCTCGCCGACGCGCTCGCACCTCGCGACGGCGTCTATGGCGCCGCCGCCGATCCGACCTTGATGGAGCGCTTCAGCCTCAAGCCCGGGGCCCGGCTGACGGTTGGCAATGCGACTTTCGAAATCCGTGCCGCGCTCGCGAGCGAGCCGGACAAGCTCGCCGGCGGCATCGGCTTCGGGCCGCGCCTGATGATGAGCGAGGCGGGCCTGCGCGCCACCGGCCTCATCCAGCCGGGCAGTCTGGTGCGCTGGCACTATCGCATGCGGCTGCCCGAGCCGGATGCAAGCGACGCCGCCGCCAAAGCGGTGACGCGCGCGGCGCGCGCGCAATTGCCGCAGGCCGGTTGGGATATCCGCAGCCGCAGCAACGCCTCGCCGCAGCTCGAACGCAATGTCGAGCGCTTCACGCAGTTCCTCACCATTGTCGGGCTGACCGCGCTGCTGGTCGGCGGCGTCGGCGTCGGCAATGCGGTGAAGAGCCATCTCGACCGGCGGCGCGAGACCATCGCGACCATGAAGGCGCTCGGTGCCAGCGGGCGGCGCGTCTTCGCCATTTATCTCACGCAAGTAATGCTGCTGGCGCTGATCGGCGGCGTCATCGGCATGGTGCTGGGTGCGATCATGCCCTTCGCCGTAGCCTCGACTTTCGCCGCCATCGTTCCCTTGCCGATCGTGCCGGCGGTGCATCCCGGCGAACTGGCGCTGGCGCTGGTCTACGGCTTCATGACCGCGCTGACGTTTGCGCTCTGGCCGCTCGGACGCGCGCATGACGTGCCGGTCGGCGCGCTGTTTCGCGACATGGTGACGCCGCAAGCGCAAAGACCGCGCTCGCTCTATGTCGCGCTCACCGCGGGCGCGGTCGCCGCCTTGGCGGCGATGGCGGTGCTGCTCGCCTACGACCGGCGGGTGGCCATCATTTATGTCGGAGTCGCGGCGGCGGTGTTCCTTTTGCTGCGGCTGGTGGCTTCGCTTCTGATGTGGCTCGCCGCCCGCGCGCCGCGCGCCCGTTCCACCGTGCTACGCATGGCGGTCGCCAATATCCACCGGCCGAGCGCGCTGACCCCGACGGTCGTGCTGTCGCTCGGGCTCGGCATCGCGCTGCTGGTGACGGTGATCGAGATCGACGCCAATTTGCGTCAGCAGTTCGCGCACGAGTTGCCGGCCAAGGCGCCATCGTTCTTCTTCCTCGACATCCCGTCCGATCAGGCCGAGCGTTTCGATTCCTTCGTGCAGGCGCAGGCGCCGCAGGCGAGCCTGGAAGAAGTCCCCATGCTGCGCGGACGCATCGTCTCGGCGGGCGGCATTCCGGTCGAAAAGATCAAGCCCAAGGACGCCGCCGCCTGGGTGCTGCAAAGCGACCGCGGCATCACCTACAGCAGCACGGTGCCGGAAGGCTCGCGCCTGGTCGCGGGCGAATGGTGGAAGCCAGACTATGACGGCCCGCCGCTGGTCTCGTTCGAGCAGCGCATCGCCGACGGGCTCGGCCTCAAACTGGGCGATTCCGTCACCGTCAACGTGCTCGGCCGCGATATCACCGCCCGCATCGCCAATCTGCGGCGCGTCGACTGGCAGAGCCTGAGCATCAATTTCGTGATGGTGTTCTCGCCCAATGCCTTCCGCGGCGCGCCGCACACGCGGCTCGCAACGCTCACCTATCCCGACGGCGGCAAGCCGGCGGAGGAAGGCGCGCTCATCCGCCGCGTCGCCGAGGCGTTTCCGACCGTCACCGCGGTGCGCGTGAAGGACGCGCTCGAGGCGATCGGCACGATCGTCGCCGATCTGGTGCTGGCGATCCGCGGCGCGAGCGCCATCACTCTGATAGCGGCGGCGCTGGTGCTCGGAGGCGCGCTCGCCGCCGGGCACCACGCCCGGGTCTATGACGCGGTGATCTTGAAGACTTTGGGCGCCACGCGGCCACGGCTGCTGGCGGCCTATATGGTCGAGTACCTCTTGCTCGGCTCGGCCACGGCGGCGTTCGGGGTTTTGAGCGGATCGCTCGCGAGCTGGCTGATCGTGACCGAGCTCATGCACCTGCGCTTTACCTGGCTGCCGACGCCCGCCCTGGGCGCGGCGTTCGCCGCGGTTGCGGTGACCCTCGTCCTGGGCCTCCTGGGCACGTTCCGGGCGCTCGGGCAGAAGCCGGCCCCCGTGTTACGGAATCTTTAAGTTTTTTGCGACATTCGGTCGCGCGGCATAAGCCCTCTGACAACGGCCATCCCCTCGGCTATAATTGTTAAAGATAGGCAATGCGGTCAGCCATCAAGGGGCCACATCTGGCGCGAAGACTTGCGACCTACTAGATTCAGGACCGCAGGCGCGACGGCCGGAATACCGGCGCGCCGAGTTCGCGACCGGCCGCATGCCGGAACATGGAGAGGACAACTTCGATGTCGGACTTCGACCGTAACGTAGCAGCCCGCGGCTTCGGCGCCGCGCGCGCCGCGGAGATCGATGCGGGCCTGCGCGCCTACATGCTCCGCGTCTACAATTACATGGCCACCGGCGTCGCTCTGACCGGCGTCGTCGCCTGGCTCACCTTCAATGCCGCCGTCACTACCAATGGCGCCGGCAAGCTCGTGCTGACCTCGTTCGGTCATGCGATCTACAGCGGCCCGCTGACGATCGTACTGTTCCTGGCCACGCTCGGAATCGTGTTCTTCATGAGCTTCCGTATCGACCGCCTGCAGCCGTCGACCGCGCTCATGCTGTTCATGGGCTATGCCGGCTTGCTCGGGCTGATGCTGTCGTCGGTGTTCCTGGCCTATACGGGCGTGTCGATCACGCGCACGTTCTTCATCTCGGCGGCCTCGTTCGGCGCCTTGAGCCTGTACGGCTATACGACGCAGCGCGATCTGTCGCCGATCGGCTCGTTCCTGATCATGGGCCTGTTCGGCCTGATCCTGGCAATGATCGTCAACATCTTCCTGAAGAGCAGCGGGCTCGACTTCGCCATCTCTGCGATCGGCGTGCTGATTTTCGCCGGGCTAACCGCCTGGGATACCCAGAAGATCAAGGAGATGTATTCCGTCAATGACGACGGCACCGTGGCAGGCCGCAAAGCGGTGATGGGCGCGCTGACGCTCTATCTCGACTTCATCAACCTGTTCCTGTTCATGCTGCGCTTTCTCGGCGATCGTCGCTAAGTCCGCAGCAGAAGCAGACCTGTTCGGCGCCCCGGCCTCGTGCCGGGGCGCTTTGTTTTTTGCTATTGTTGCGGCGCCATGCCCTCCACCATCCGCCCCGCGACCCTCGCCGATATCCCCGCCATCACCCATATCTACGCCCATGCGGTCGCCCACGGCACCGCCTCGTTTGAGCTGGAGCCGCCGAACGAAGCGGAAATGGCCGAACGGATGCAGGTCATCCTCGACGGCAAGTTTCCGTATTTCGTCGCGGAGCTGAACGGAAAAATTGCCGGCTATGCCTATGCCTCGCTCTATCGGACGCGGCCGGCCTACCGCTTCACGGTCGAGAATTCGGTCTATGTCGATCCTGCGATCCATCGCCGCGGCATCGGCCGGCTGCTGCTCGAACGGCTGATCGATGCCTGCACGGCGCTCGGCTACAGGCAAATGATCGCGGTCATCGGCGACTCGAACCAGGCGGCTTCGATCGGCGTGCACAAGGCCTGCGGCTTCGAGCCGGCCGGCAATCTGAAAAACATCGGCTACAAGTTCGGGCGCTGGCTCGACACGCCGCTGATGCAGCGCGCGCTTGGCGAGGGGGCAACGACGAAGCCGGAGATTGGTTTGTCCCGGGCGCAGCGCAACACGAAGTGATGCGCTGCAGACCCGGGACCGTAAAGCAATCCGCGCTTTGGAACGGCCCCGGCTCTGCGGCGCATCACTTCACTATCGCTCGTGCTGCGCCGCGTCCGGGGCACGCCCGTTTGGCTAATTCACCACCAGCGACAGGGTCGACTTGTCGATCGCCCGCAGCACGCGCTCGAGCTCATGGCCGCGGCGCAGGATATGGCCGGTGGCCGAGATCACGCTGTAGACGCCCTGGCGGCGCTCGAGCTTGGGATTTTTTTCGATCCGGTAGAGCGGCACTTCCGACGCGCGCCGGAATACCGAGAACACCGCGCGGTCTTTCAGGAAGTCGATGGCGTAGTCGCGCCATTCGCCGGCGGCGACCTTGCGGCCGTAGAGATCGAGAATGCGGTTGAGCTCGCGGCGGCTGAAGGTGACTTGGGTTACGGGGGCGGCAGCGCTGCGCGCCGCGGACGTGCCCCCCTGGAGCTGGCTGGGATCGGTGTCGCCGGGACCGAGCGTCATGCGGCGCCTCCTTTTTGCATTTCTGTCATAAGGAATGATTGCGCCGCCGGCCGTCCGCTGCAAGCCTTCCTTGGGTGCGCTGCGGGACTAAAAACGAGGCAAAAACGGCCGAAACCCGCGCTGCGCGATCACGAACTCGTTAATTGCCCACACAATAACGCCTAATTTCGGTCAATCGCCCGACATGCTACAGCGCGAAAAGGTCAGCGTTGCCTCATGGCCCGGTCCGGTTCGATCTCCGGATTCCTCAGCCCCCCAGCCCCCCGGGGGTCAGCCGACCGGGCCAGTTGAGTTCCGCGTACGGTTCAATCCCCTAAACCTTCGGGCCGGTTTTCACCGGCCCGTTTTTTTCGTGCCCGTCATTCTGCGGCGCGGACCATAAACGCGTTTACGCGCGTCTTCGACGCGCTATGGCACGTGAGCCCGGAATGACGGATAAGTTCAGTGCAAATCGGCAGTCGCGGCGCCCAGCATCACGCCGGGCTTGGCGTCGGGTCCGCCCTGCACAAGGACGACCACGTGGTCGATGTCCTTGAGCGAATAGTGATCGCCGGCAAGATTTGTCACCGGCAGCGTGAACGTCTCGGCCTTGCCGTTCCACTCGCCGAGCTTCACCCAGTTTCGCACCACGTTGGTATAGGTCAGCGTGCGGCCGCGATTTTCGCCGCGGCCGATTGTGACGGGCACTTTGCCGCTGATCGGGCAAAGCCAGACCTCGCCGTGCCGCCGCGCATCTTTTGCGTCCGGCACGTTCACGACGATCTTGCCGTCGGCAACCGAAATCGCGACCGGCAATACGAGCGGCTTGGCTACGCTGTCCGTCTTCGCGATCGCGTCTTCGATCGCGGTCCTGTCGCTGCCGAGCACATGCATGACACCGTTCACCACGACTTGCGGCGTGTAGACCGCGCGGTCGCCGCGCGCTTCGGCATAGGCGCGCTGCCGTGAGGAGTGGGCATGCAGCGCAAGCGTGTCCTTCCAGCCGAGATAGTCCCAGTAATCGACCGGCAGGCTCATCGTCAGCAGCGTGGGGTCGCCCGCCAGTTTGCCCATGAGCTTGTCGGCAGCCGGGCAGGACGAACAGCCCTGGCTGGTGAACAGCTCGATGACGGCGCGTAACCCGGCGGCACGAGCCGCCGGGATCGAAGCCGCAGTGCCGAAAATAAGCGCGGCCGCGAAGGCGATGTGGCGATACTTCATGACGGTCCCACGTTCCCCTGCCCGCAAACCGCCTTATAAGGCGGCGCACCGATCACCCGCCACTCACTTCGTGGTGAGTGGTTGATGCGGCAAGCCGAAGATCGTTAACGCCGGTCAGCCCGCCAACTGCCGCAGCACGTATTGCAGAATTCCCCCGTTTTTGAAGTAGTCGAGCTCGTCCACCGTGTCGATGCGGCAGATCAGCGGCACGCGCTTGAGCGTCCCGTCACCCATGACGATCTCGGCCATCAGCTTTTGGCGCGGCTTGAGCTCGCCGTGCAGCCCGCGGATCGTGACCTGCTCGTCGCCCTTCAGTCCGAGCGACTGCCACGAGGTTCCTTCCTCGAACACGAGCGGCATCACGCCCATGCCGATCAGGTTGGAGCGGTGAATACGCTCGAACGACTGGGTGATGACGGCGCGCACGCCCAGCAACACCGTGCCTTTGGCCGCCCAGTCGCGCGACGAGCCGGTGCCATATTCCTTGCCGCCGAAAATGACGAGCGGAACATCCTCGGTTTTGTATTTCATCGCCGCATCGTACATGGTCATACGCTGCTTCGACGGGTAATGGACCGTGTAACCGCCCTCCACGCCCGGCACCATCTGGTTCTTGAGCCGGATATTGGCGAAGGTGCCGCGCACCATGACCTCGTGATTGCCGCGGCGGGTGCCGTATTGGTTGAAGTCCTTCGGGCGCACCTGATGGTCGCGCAGATATTCGCCGGCTGGGCTGTCCTGCTTGATCGAGCCCGCCGGCGAGATGTGGTCGGTGGTAATCGAGTCGAGCAGGAGCGCCAGCACGCGCGCCTCGACGATATCCTCGATCGGTTTTTGGCGCTTTTCCATGCCTTCGAAATAGGGCGGATTCTGCACATAGGTCGAACGGTCGTCCCATGCGTAGGTCAGACCGCCCTTGACCGCGATCTTGCGCCAGTTGGCGTCGCCCTTGAAAACATCGGCATATTTTTTGGCGAAGATCGACTTGGTGACATTCTTCGCAACAAAACTGCCGATCTCCTTGTTCGAGGGCCAGATGTCCTTGAGAAAAACCTTCTTGCCGTTCTGATCCACGCCGAGCGGATCCTTCGCCACGTCCACCTGCAGGGAGCCGGCGATCGCATAGGCCACCACCAGCGGCGGCGACGCCAGATAGTTGGCGCGCACATCCGCGTTGACGCGGCCTTCGAAATTCCGGTTGCCGGAAAGCAGGGCCGCCGCCACCAGATCGCTGCCGTTGACGGTCTGCGAGATTTCCTCCGGCAGCGGGCCCGAATTGCCGATGCAGGTCGTGCAGCCGTAACCGACCAGGTTGAAGCCGATCTTGTCGAGATCCTTCTGCAGGCCTGATTTTTCGAGATATTCGCCCACCACCTGCGAGCCGGGCGCAAGCGACGTCTTCACCCACGGCTTGGCGGTGAGGCCCTTGGCCGCCGCCTTGCGGGCGAGCAGGCCGGCGCCGATCATCACGTTCGGGTTGGAGGTGTTGGTGCAGGAGGTGATCGCCGCGATCACGACATCGCCGTTCCCGAGGTCGAAATCCTTGC
>JAKAHJ010000115.1 GCA_021815055.1 Pseudomonadota bacterium
CTCGCCCAAGGCCGCGCGCGCGGTCGGCGCCGCCGTCGGCAAGAATCCGATCTGTTTCGTGGTGCCGTGCCATCGCGTCGTCGGCAGGAGCGGCGAACTGACCGGCTATCACTGGGGCCTCACGCGCAAGCGCGCGATGCTCGGCTGGGAAGCCGGCATCGCAAGTTCCTGATCGCAACACGGGAACCTCGCCGGCGGAACGACCGCCACAGACATGCGTTGCCCCGTGGATCAATCACATGGAGGCATGCGATGCGAGTTCGAAATCTCCTCTTTCTGGCTGCCATCGCGCTCGCGCCGGCAACAGCGCAGGCGCAAAGCATCATTGTCGACGGACCGGTCGGCATCGTGGCCGATGAACCGCCCGATCCGGTGATAACTTATGTCGAGCGTGCGCCTGTTCCGTCAGTTGCGGTCCCGGAAGAAGACATTGTTGTCGGCGCCGTGTTGCCGGACACCGTGATGGTGCGCGCCGTTCCCGACTACGAATCCTACGGCTACGCCGTGGTCAACGACACGCCCGTCATCGTCGAACCGCGAACGCACAGGGTGGTGAGAATCATCGAGCGTTGAACGGCAGACAACGCGCCAGAAAAAAATCTGCGCGGAACCTCGGTTCCATTTGGCGCGGTGACAGGAACGCAGAACGCGCGAGCGCGTTAGCGGAAAACCGGACTCATCAAAAAAGGAGGCGGCAATGCGGACTCGGTATCTCTTGGCAATTCTTTGCGCGACGACTTTTGCGCCCGCGGTAGCGCTGGCGCAGGGCAATACGGTTGGCGGCGCGGTCGGCGGTGCGGTTGTCGGCGGCGCGGTCGGCGGCCCGGTTGGCGCCGTAATCGGCGCCGGCGTGGGCGGAACGGTTGGTGCGGCAACCGAAGCGCCGCCGCCGCCGCCGGTGGTGACCTATGTGGAGCGCGAGGACGTTCCGTCGGTCGCGGTGCAGGAGCGCGTGGTGGTCGGCGAGAGGCTGCCCGACACGGTGGTCCTGCGTCCGGTTCCCAAGTACGAGCGTTACAGCTTCGCCGTCGTCAATCACCGACGAGTCATCGTCGAGCCGCGCACCCGCAAGGTGATCAAGATCATCGAGCGATGAGCGAACTCGAAGACGATGGGAAAAGCTCCGCCGCAAGGCGGAGCTTTTTGCGCATGGGCGCCCTGATTTTGCCCGAGTTGACGCTGGCGCGCCGATCCTTCAGAACCGCCCCGGCTCAAGCCGGAGATCAGGGGATTTCGGATGCAAAAGCGCCGTCCTGTGATGCTGGTAGTGTTGGATGGATGGGGCTGGCGCGAGGACATCGCCAACAACGCCGTTCGCCAAGCCAAGACCCCGGCTTTCGACCGGCTTTGGGGCACCTGTCCGCACGGCTTCCTGCGCACATCGGGAAAAGACGTCGGCCTGCCGCCCGGACAGATGGGTAATTCCGAGGTCGGCCATCTCAATATCGGCGCCGGCCGGGTCGTGATACAGGACCTGCCGCGCATCGACGAAGCCATCGCGCGCGGCGAGATCGCACGCAATCCGGCGCTCACCGGCCTGATCGCCAAGCTCAAGGAAAGCGGCGGCACCTGCCACCTGCTCGGCTTGGTATCGCCCGGCGGCGTGCATTCGCATCAGAACCATGCCGTGGCGCTCGCCGGGATTCTCACCGATGCGAAGATACCCGTCGTCGTGCATGCCTTGACCGACGGGCGCGATACCCCGCCGCAAGCGGCCGCGGACTATCTGAAAGAGTTCACGGCGGCGCTGCCGCCCTCCGTTCCGATCGCCACCGTGGACGGGCGTTATTTCGCGATGGACCGCGACAAGCGCTGGGACCGCGTGGCCAAGGCTTACGACGCGATCGTCGCCGGCGACGGTCCGCATTTCGCGAATGCGCAGGCGGCCATCGCCGATGCCTATGCCAAAAACGTCTATGACGAGTTCATCGTACCGGCGGTGATCGGCGACTATCGCGGCATGAAGGACGGCGACGGCGTGCTGTGCTTCAATTTCCGCGCCGACCGCGTGCGCGAAATCTTAGGCGCCATGCTCGATCCGGCATTTTCCGGCTTTGCGCGCAAGCGCCTCGTCAAATTCGCGGCTGCCGTCGGCATGGCGCAGTACAGCGACGAGCTCGACAAACTGATGCAGACGATCTTCCCGCCGCAGAGCTTTCCGAATATTCTCGGCGAGGTCGTCGCCGATGCGTATCGCACGCAGTTGCGCATGGCCGAGACCGAGAAATATCCGCACGTGACCTACTTCCTCAACGGCGGACGCGAACAACCTTTCGACGGCGAAGACCGCATCATGGTGCCCTCGCCCAAGGTCGCGACTTACGATCTGCAGCCGGAAATGTCGGCGCCTGAATTGACCGACAAGGCGGTCGAGGCGATCAGGTCGGGCAAATACGACATGATCGTTCTCAACTATGCCAACCCCGACATGGTCGGGCACACCGGCAGCCTGCCGGCCGCGATCAAGGCCGTGGAAACGGTCGATACCGGCTTGGGCAAGATCGCCAAGGCGATCGAGGCGATGGGCGGCGCACTGCTCGTTACCGCCGACCACGGCAATTGCGAGATGATGGTCGATCCCGAAACCGGCGGGCCGCACACCTCGCACACGCTCAATCCGGTGCCGCTGATCCTCGCCGGTGCCGGCAACCGCCTGCTGCTGGCGGAAGGCCGCCTCGCCGATATCGCGCCGACGATGCTCGAACTGATGGGCCTGCCGAAACCGGCCGAGATGACCGGGCATTCGCTGTTGAAGGGGTGAGCGCGGCTTCTCTTCGGCCTCATGCTGAGGAGGGCGGAAAAACGCTGCACTGATTCACAAGTGCCTCAAAAATCCGTCAGCCCCAGCACATCCATCATCGAATAGAGCCCGGGTGGCTTGCCGCGCGCCCACAGCGCGGCATGCAACGCGCCGCGCGCGAAAATCATGCGATCCGTGGCCTTGTGCGTGAGGTCGATGCGTTCGTCGGGACCGGCGAACATGACCGTGTGCTCGCCCACCACGGTGCCGCCGCGCAGCGTGGCGAAACCGATATCGCCCGGATTGCGCGCGCCGGTATGGCCGTCGCGGCTCCTGACCGAATGCGTGGCAAGATCGATGCCGCGGCCTTCCGCCGCCGCGCGGCCGAGCAAGAGCGCGGTGCCCGAGGGCGCGTCGATCTTCTGGTTGTGGTGCATCTCCAGGATTTCGATGTCGAACGAGGAATCGAGCGTCTTCGCCACCCGCTTGGTGAGTGCGGCCAGCAGGTTGACGCCGAGACTCATATTGCCCGACTTCACGATCACCGCGCTCTTGGCGGCCTCGGCAATTCTGGCGTCGTCGGCGGCGCTGAAACCCGTGGTGCCGATGATGTGCACCTTGCCCGCCCGGGCCGCGAGCCCCGCCAGCGCGAGAGAGGCCACCGGAATGGTGAAATCGATGACGGCGTCCGCCTTGTCGATCAGCCCGGCGGCATCGCCGGTCAGCTTCACATGGTTCTCGCCGAGGCCCGCCAGCGTTCCGGCGTCGGAGCCGATCAGCGGCGAACGCGCGTCTTCCAGCGCGCCCGCCAGCACTAGGCCTTTGGTCTCGGCGATCGCCTTGACCAGCGTTCGGCCCATGCGCCCGCCGGCGCCCGCCACGATCAACCGCATATCGGACATCGTGAACTCCCGCAAATTCAGCGATGGGTATACCGGGCGAGTGCTGGCAAGGAAAGCAGGCGCTTGGGACCAGGCGCTTGGGACCAGGCGCTTGGGACCTCGTCCTGAGGAGCGCCGGCAAGGCTCGTCTCGAAGGACGAGGCGGCAAGGCATCGGCCTCATCCTTCGAGACGGCGGCTTCGCCGCCTCCTCAGGATGAGAATCAACGTGCTACGGCTGCGGGCCGTCGTAGCCCTCGGTCACGATCAGGTCAGCCTCGGCATTGGCTTGCCGGTGCGGGATCAGCTTGGCGTATTCCGGCGATTTGTAGCAGGCCATGGCTTGTTCGTAGCTGGGAAACTCGATGACGACGACGCGGCTCCGGGCCTGACCTTCCACCGTTTCGGTCGTGCCGCCGCGCGTCACATAACGCCCGCCGAATTTGCGGAAGACGTCCGCCAGCCCCGCGACGTAGCCGTTCCGATAGCCGTCCATGTTCTTCACGTCGACCAGTGCAACCCAGTAACCCTTCGCCACCATTGCCTCCCTCGCCTTGTTGTGGTCAGGCGCTCGTCGCCTGCTCGATTTCCGCAACGATAGCGTCCGCCGTTGCCTGCGGATCCCGGGCCTCGAGCACGGGGCGCCCGACCACCAGATAATCTGCGCCGGCTTCGATCGCGCGGCCCGGCGTCATGATGCGCTTCTGGTCGCCGGTCGCGCTGCCGGCGGGCCTGATGCCCGGCGTCACCAGCACCATGCCCAGGCCGGCGATGCCGCGGAGATTGGCGGCTTCCTCGGCCGCGCAGACGAGCCCGTCGACGCCGGTGTCGCGCGCCTGGCCGGCACGCGCGGCGGCGAGCTCGCCGACGCTCATGTCGTAGCCGGCGGCGGCGAGATCGGTGTCGTCGTAGGAGGTGAGCACGGTGACGGCGAGGATGCGCAGCCTGGAGCCTTGCCTGCCCGCGACCGCCGCCTTCATGGTCTGCGGATAGGCATGCACCGTGAGGAATGTCGCGCCGATATTGGCGACGCTTTCGACACCCTTCTGCACGGTGTTGCCGATATCGTGCAGCTTGAGATCGAGAAACACCTGCTTGCCGGCGGCAATCAGCCCGGCGGCGAACGGCAGCCCGCCGGCGAAGGCAAGCTGATAGCCGATCTTGTAGAAATTGACCGAGTCGCCCAGCCGCGAAACCATGTCTTCGGCGGCCTTCAATGTCGGCAAATCCAGCGCCACGATTAGGCGTTCACGCGCGTCCAGCCTCACTCGAATCGTCTCCTCACATCATCAGCCGCGCCATATCGACCAGCCGCGCGAGCTCGGCGCGCAGCAGATTGGCGGTGCCGACATCCACGATATTGTCGCGCTCGTCGAAGGCCTGATCCGCCATCGGGATCGAGACCTGGTCGGGAATGACCAGCGCGCCGCAGCCGAGCTCGAGAATCTGCCGCAGCGCCATCAGCGACCGCAAGCCGCCGGCGCGGCCGGTCGAGGCGGCGGCGATCGCGAACACGCGATTTTTGTAGGCGGCATAAGTGGGGTCGCCGCGCTCGCGCACGCGCGAGACCCAGTCGATCGCATTTTTCAGAAGCGGCGTGACCGAGGCCGAATATTCCGGGCTCGTGATGAACACGCCGTGATGCGCCATGATCATGTGCTTGAGCTTGATCGCATTGGCCGGCTGGCCGGCGCGCGCGTCGAGATCGGCGTCGTAGAGCGGCAGCGGATAATCCTGCAGCGAGATGCGGGTGACCTCGGCGTCGGCGAGCGTCAATTCCTTCGCGACCAGCGCCGCCAGCCGGCTGTTATGCGAGCCGGTGCGGGTCGACCCGGACATGACCAGGATTTTCGGGTTCTGCATCGGCGGCTCCGGAAGAGTTCGCCCTGAATAACACGCGCTCAGTCAGCCGTCATTCCGGGACACGCGCGAATGCGCGTGGGCCCGGAATCCATACGCCGCAGCGCTGCGGATTATGGATTCCGGGTTCGCGGCTTGAAGGCCGCGCCCCGGAATGACGGTGAGTGGGTCTACAGCCCGCGATAGACCCACACGCGCGCGGGCGGCAAATTGAGCCAGATCAGGTTGGAGGGCTCGGCCGAAATCCCCGACAATTCCTTCGGGATCGGCGGCATCATCGCATAGGTGAACTGAACGAAGGGCGCGCCGGGCTGCAGCACGGCGATGGCGTCGGCCATCAGGCGCAGCCGCGTGCGCAGCGGCTTGGTCATCAGCGGCAGCCCGGAAACCAGCGCGGCGGCCGGCTCGTTCAACGCGCCGTCGAGCAGGCGGCGCAAGCGGTAGGCATCGCCCTGGATGATGGTCGCCGCGGGATATCGCGTGCGCAACAGGCGGCAGAAGTCGGGATTGAATTCGACCAGCACGAGCCGCGCCGGATCGATGCCGTGCTCCACCAGCGCGGCGGTCACCGGACCGGTGCCGGGCCCGAGCTCGATCACCGGGCCTTTCGAGTTCGGATCGACATAGCGCGCCATTGTGCGCGCCAGCGCCTTGCCCGACGGCATCACCGCGCCGGTACTGAGCGGCTTTTCCATCCAGGAGCGGATGAACTGCATCTCGTCGTCGAGACGCAGCGGTTTTTTTGCAACGCGGACGTAGGAGGGCGAGGGCATTGTTATGAGGTCACGCGTAGGAATGGGGAGGCAACAGTCCCGTGACTGTCACGGGTATAGGGCAAGGGGCACAGGGTCAAGATGGCTGCCTATTCGGTATGGCTGCCCGGCGCTCTCAGCCCGTCGAGAAAATCGCGCACTCGGCTGAAAAACCCGGCCGACTCGGGCTGGGTCTCCTCGGACGAGAGCTTGTCGAATTCGGCCAGGAGTTCGCGCTGCCGTTTGCTCAAATTCTGCGGGGTTTCCACCGTCACCTGAACGTACATATCGCCCAATTGTTTCGAGCGAAGCACCGGCATGCCTTTGCCCGACAAACGGAAACGCCGGCCGGTCTGGGTTCCCGCGGGAACTTTGACGCGGCCCTTGCCGCCGTCGATGGCCGGAACCTCGAAATCGCCCCCGAGCGCGGCGGTCACCATCGAAATCGGCACCCGGCAATAGAGATCGGCGCCTTCGCGCTGGAAAAACTCATGCTGTGCCAGCGAAAGGAAAATATAAAGGTCGCCGGGCGGCCCGCCGCGCACGCCCGCCTCGCCTTCGCCCGCGAGCCTTATGCGGGTACCGTCCTCGACTCCGGCGGGGATATTCACAGATAACATGCGCTCGCGCACGACGCGGCCGGCGCCCTCACAGTCCTTGCAGGGATCGTCGATGACCTGGCCGCGGCCCTGGCAGGTCGGGCAGGTGCGCTCGAGCGTGAAGAAGCCCTGCGCATGTCTGATCTTGCCGGCGCCGCCGCAGCTCGCACAGGCCTTCGGCCGCGTGCCAGCCTTCGCGCCCGTGCCGGAGCAGGCTTCGCACGTGACCGAAGTCGGAATACGGATTTGCGCTGTCTTGCCGACGAAGGCTTCTTCGAGCGTGATTTCCATATTGTAGCGCAGATCGGAACCGCGCTCACGGCCCTGGCCACGTCCCCCGCGCCGCCCACCGCTCATGCCGAACAGGTCGTCGAAAATGTCGGCGAAGGTGGAGGCAAAATCGGAGCCGAAGCCCTGCGCGCCGCCCATGCTGCCGTGCTCGAAGGCGGCGTGGCCGAAACGGTCGTAGGCGGCGCGCTTGTCGCCGTCCTTGAGCACGTCATAGGCCTCGTTGATTTCCTTGAACTTGTGCTCGCTGTCGTTGTCGCCCGGATTGCGGTCCGGATGATGCTGCATCGCGAGTTTGCGGAAGGCGGCCTTCAGTTCCACCTCGGTGCAGGTGCGCGAAACGCCCAGAACTTCATAATAGTCGCGTTTGGACATTCAGGCGTCGCTCTGGCTCTCCCCTCGTCCTGAGGGGCCGCGCATAGCGCGGCGTCTCGACGGACGAGGCCCAATACTAACCGCACACATGTTTTTTGGCCCCCATCCTTCGAGACGCGGCCTTCGGCCGCTCCTCAGGATGAGGGCCATACTGTGGCTTACGACCGTTAAGCCGACTTCTTCTTGTCGTCGTCGACCTCGGTGAATTCCGCGTCGACCACGTCTTCTTTCTTCTCAGGCGCGGCTTCACCGCCGGCGGCAGCCCCGGGAGCTTCCTGCTGAGCCTTATACATCGCCTCGCCGAGCTTCATCGAAGCCTGCGCCAGCGTATTGGTCTTCTGCTGGATGGCGTCGGCATCGTCGCCTTTGAGCGCCTCCTTCAGGTCAGCCATGGCGTTCTCGATCGCACTACGCTCGGTATCGCCGACCTTGGACCCATGCTCGGCGAGCGCCTTCTCGGTGGAGTGTACCAGCGCCTCGGCGTGGTTCTTGGCCTCGACCGCGGCTTTGCGCTTCTTGTCTTCCTCGGCATGCGCCTCCGCGTCCTTGACCATCTTCTCGATGTCGCCCTCGGACAGGCCGCCCGAGGCCTGGATGCGGATCTGCTGCTCTTTGCCGGTGGCCTTGTCCTTGGCCGACACGTTGACGATGCCGTTGGCGTCGATGTCGAACGTGACCTCGACCTGCGGCACGCCGCGCGGCGCCGGCGGAATGCCGACCAAGTCGAATTGGCCAAGCATCTTGTTGTCGGCCGCCATCTCGCGCTCGCCCTGGAACACGCGGATGGTCACCGCGTTCTGATTATCCTCGGCGGTAGAAAACACCTGGCTCTTTTTGGTCGGGATCGTCGTGTTGCGGTCGATGATGCGGGTGAACACGCCGCCCAGCGTCTCGATGCCGAGCGAAAGCGGGGTCACGTCGAGCAACAGCACGTCCTTGACGTCGCCTTGCAGCACGCCCGCCTGGATGGCGGCGCCGATCGCGACCACCTCGTCCGGGTTGACGCCCTTGTGCGGTTCCTTGCCGAAGAACTGCTTCACGACTTCCTGCACCTTCGGCATGCGCGTCATGCCGCCGACCAGGACCACTTCGTTGATCTCGCCGGCGGAGATGCCGGCGTCCTTGAGCGCCTTGCGGCACGGCTCGACCGTTTTCTGGATGAGGTCGTCGACCAGCGCCTCGAACTTGGCGCGGGTGAGCTTCATGGTGAGATGCTTCGGACCGGTCGCGTCCGCCGTGATGAACGGCAGGTTGATCTCGGTCTGCGTGGTCGAGGACAACTCGATCTTGGCTTTCTCGGCCGACTCTTTCAGGCGCTGCAGCGCAAGCTTGTCGCGGCGCAGGTCGATGCCCTGCTCTTTCTGGAATTCGTCGGCAAGATAGTTGACCAGCCGCATGTCGAAATCTTCGCCGCCCAGGAACGTATCGCCGTTCGTGGACTTCACTTCGAACACGCCGTCGCCGATCTCGAGGACCGAAATATCGAAGGTGCCGCCGCCGAGGTCATAGACCGCGATGGTGCCGGTCTTCTGCTTGTCGAGACCGTAGGCGAGCGCGGCCGCGGTCGGCTCGTTGATGATGCGCAGCACTTCGAGACCGGCGATCTTGCCGGCGTCCTTGGTGGCCTGACGCTGGGCGTCGTTGAAATAAGCGGGAACGGTGATGACCGCCTGCTCGACCTTGGAGCCGAGATAGGCTTCGGCGGTCTCCTTCATCTTCTGCAGGATGAAGGCGGAGATCTGCGAGGGCGAATACTGCTTGCCGTCGGCCTCGACCCAGGCGTCGCCGTTCGAAGCCTTG
>JAKAHJ010000116.1 GCA_021815055.1 Pseudomonadota bacterium
CGCCGAGCGCGCGTTCCTGCCCCATCCGGAAATCTTCGCCGCGGTGGAGCCGGGCCATACGCTCCTGATCGACGATGGCAAGGTGCGGCTCACCGTCACCGAGGCCGCGCCCAAGCGCATGGTGACGCGCGTGGCGGTCGGCGGCAAACTGTCCGACCGCAAGGGCGTCAGTCTGCCCGATTCGACCATTCCCTTCTCCGCGCTCGCCGAGAAGGACCGCTCCGATCTCGAAGCCGCGCTCGAGGCCGGTATCGACTGGGTCGCGCTCTCCTTCATCCAGCGGCCGGAGGACATCGCGGAGGCCAAGAAGATCACGCGCGGCCGCGCCGCCGTGATGGCGAAGATCGAGAAGCCGCAGGCCGTGAACCGCCTCGCCGAGATCATCGATCTCGCCGACGCGCTGATGGTGGCGCGCGGCGACCTCGGCGTCGAAATGCCGCTCGAGAAAGTGCCGGGCGTGCAGAAGCAGATGACGCGCATGGGCCATATGACCGGGAAGCCGGTGGTGGTGGCGACGCAGATGCTGGAGTCGATGATCGCTTCGCCGGTGCCGACGCGCGCGGAAGTCTCCGACGTCGCCACCGCGATCTTCGACGGCGCCGATGCGGTGATGCTGTCGGCTGAATCCGCGGCCGGGCAGTTTCCGGTCGAAGCCGTGGCGACCATGAACCGCATCGCCGAGGAAGTCGAAAGCGAGACGGTCTATCGCGCCCTCATGGCCGCGCAGCGCATGCAGCCGGAAGCGACCGGCGCCGACGCCATCGCCGACGCCGCGCGCCATATCGCCGACACGCTCGACCTTGCCGCGGTGATCTGCTGGACCTCGTCGGGCGCGACCGGCTTGCGGGTGGCGCGCGAGCGGCCGCGCTCGCCGATCGTGGCGCTGTCGCCGAACCTCTCCACCGGCCGGCGGCTGTCGGTGTGCTGGGGCGTGCATTGTGTCGTCACCGAGGACGCGCGCGACCAGGACGACATGGTCGACCGCGCCTGCCGCATCGCCTTCAAGGAAGGCTTCGCCAAGCCGGGCCAGCGCGTGATCGTGGTGGCGGGCGTGCCGTTCGGCACGCCGGGCGCGACCAACATGCTGCGCATTGCCTATGTGGGGAGCGATATCGCGGGCGACTGATACGCCGGAGTTACTACTCTATTGACCTGCATCAATGTCCGAGCGGGCAGCGCGGTGATTTTTTGTGCCGTGATTTTTTCGCCTGGAGTCGGGCAACGGGAGCCGAACGGCCCCGGGTCCATCTAGTGCGGAGGATTTGACGTTCCTATCAGTATTTCCGCGAGGCCTTCATAGGAACGTCAAATCCAAAGCCGCACTAGGTAGGTTATCGTATTGAACTTCGCCAAAGCATCGGGCTCTTACACGGGCCAAGAGATCGTGCCGTCAACGCAGAAGAACCGATGGCGAGGGGCGTGTATTCAGCGCGTGCGGAGGTAAGTTCGGCGTCGCGTGAGCAACGGGGAGGCCCCACGCTCGCGTTGATCAATCTGCCGCCGACCGCCAAGCAGAAATGGTCAGCGCTCGCGGTCGTCGCCGTCATCGTTGTAGCGCTCGGCCTATTGGCGCCGTTCTCCGTCACCCCTTTGCCGCGAATCCCGGCATTCGTTCCAAATCTGAACGCCACGATTTCCGTCACCGACCTCATCACGGCGCTTCTTTTGTTTGCTCAATATTCGATGTACAGGTCGCGTGCACTTTTAGTGCTGGCAACCGGCTATCTGTTTACCGCGTTCATCGTCATTCCGCATGCCCTCACGTTTCCCGGCGCCTTTTCGCCGACCGGGCTGCTCGGCGCCGGCCTGCAAACCGCGGCATGGCTCTACACGTTCTGGCATCTCGGCTTCGCCATCGCCCTGATGCTCTATGCGTGGCTGAAAGATGAAGCGCCGCCGGCCCGGGCGGCGCAATCTCCGATCGGATTGACGATCGCCGCCTGCGTGTCGATCACGTTCGGATTCGTATGCACATTGGTGTGGCTGACGACCGCGGGCGACCGGTTCATGCCGCGCCTGTTCGTGAGCCAGACCGAGCTCAGCGCGCTGGGTAGCTACGTTCCCAGCACCGTCATGGCGGTTTCCGTGCTCGCGTTCATCTTGCTCTGGGTTCGCCGCCGCTCGGTGCTGGACCTGTGGCTCATGGTGGTGGCCTCCTCCCTGATCGGCGAGTTGGCCCTCACCGTCGTGCGTTTCAGCCTCGGCTTTTATGCGAGCCGTGTCTTTTCGCTCGTCACGTCGACGATCGTGCTGTTCATCCTGCTGGCCGAATCGGCGCGGCTCTACGCGCGTCTTGCCGACGCGCACACGGCGCTGCGGGGCGAAAGCAGCAACAAGATGATGAACATCGGCGCGGTGGTGGCCTCGCTCGCGCACGAGGTGCGCCAGCCGCTGACCGCCATCGTGATGCGCGCCGACAGCGCCGCACGCGATCTAGAGCGCAAACCGCCCAATATCCAAAAGGTGCGACCGGCGCTGGCCCATATCGTCGCCGACGGCGAACGCATCAGCCAGACATTCGACAATATCGGCGACCTGTTCAAGAACGGAAAGCGCAGCCGCGCCGCGATCGACGTGAACGACCTGACGATAGGCGCATTGCGCATCCTGCGCGACGATTTGAAGACCCATCGCGTCACGGCTCGCACGGATCTGATGCCGGCTCCGCCCACGATCATCGGACACCAGGGACAGTTACAGGAAGTGCTCATGAACCTGATCCGCAACGCAATCGAGGCCATGGACACGGTCAAGGCCGGCCCGCGCATACTGACACTCGGAACGCGCATGCACGGCGAGGATTACGTCGCCATCGTCGTGGAAGATACCGGTCCGGGCATTGCTCCGGGGAAAATCGACGCCATTTTCGACGCGTTCATGACGACGAAGGCGAAGGGCATGGGCATGGGCCTGGCCATTTGCCGGATGATTGCCGAGCGCCATGGCGGCCGGCTCGAAGCGTCGTCAGCGAAAAGCGGGGGCGCGCGCTTCCAGATGACGCTGCCCGTCGAACCGACACTCGGCGGGGACGAAGCGCAGACCTAAGGCGGCTATTCGATCTGGTAAACTCAAGCTATCGGGATAACCGCGGCGCGCTACCGCTTCACGTAACCAGGCTGGCCAACTCGTCTTGAAAAGCGCTGCTTCCGTCCGTAAGCTTCGGCAGCGTTTTGGCGACGACGGATCATACGGGGGCGGCGCACCGATAGGAGGCTGCCGTGCGACTGTTGATTCCCTGCGTGCTGTTCGGCGTTATTGCCCTCGGTGGGCCGACTTGGGCCCGCGACATCAATTTGCAAAAACACAGCGCCGACGAGATCAAGACGATCTGCAACACGGCTGGCGGCTCGTTTTCGCAAGACGCCGGCGGCTATGGCTGCGGTACCGATTGTCGCGGCCATCCCGGCACCGACTGCACGGTGTCGTGCAAGAACGGCCAGTCCTGTTTCGCGCAGGTCATCGGCGGCCGGCGCCCCAAGACCGTTCTCAACGCCTTGCAGGCGCCGCCGGGAACGCCGCACTGAGCGTGCGCTACGGCCCACCGGGGACGCACCTCAGATATCCCGGCCCTCCACCTTCTCTTGCAAGGTCTTTACCAGATCGGGGATGCGCTCCAGCCGCGGATAGACGGCGAGCGCGCGGCGATAGACTTCGAGCGCCTGCTTGTCGTCGCCGATGTCCTGCAGGATGAGGCCCAGCCCCGAGAGCGCGCCGAAGTGGCGCGGCTCGAGCTTGAGCACCTGGCGGATGTCGGCGAGCGCGCGCCCGTAATCCTTCTTCATGTAGTAGATGATGGCGCGCCGGTTCCAGGCTTCGATATAATCCGGCTTGACCTTCACGATCGCGTCGAGAAGCTTGATCGCGAGGTCGATGTCTTTCTGCTCGATCGCGGTCTTCACGCGCGACATCAGCAGGGCGGCGGTGTCGCTGGGCGTGGCCGACCACAGGGCCCAGATGCGCTGCTCGACGCCCTTCGCGATAGTGTCGTCGGGCGCCGCCTTGAGCGCTCCGAACAGGAAGTCGAGGTTGTGCGCGCGGTCGATGCGGCTCGCCTTCGGCGCCGGTTTGGGCGCGTCCAGCCGGCTGCCGGGCTCGGCCGCAGCCTGCGCGGCGAAAGCCACGATGAGGCAGGCGGCGAGAGGCGCGAGGAATCGGGTGCGCATGGACAGAAAGTAATGTCCCCGCCCCTTGCGGCCAAGATGTGGCGACGAAAAAGGGCGCCCATCGGCGCCCTTGGGCCCGGCGTCAGGTCGCTACGGTCAGCCCTGGCGGGCCTTGAAGCGCCGGTTGGTCTTGTTGATCACATAGACCCGACCCTTGCGCCGCACCAGACGGTTGTTGCGATGCCGGCCGCGCAGGGATTTCAATGAGTTACGGATTTTCATAGCAAAACTCTGGATGCCTGTTTCGGGGCTCTTCTAAGGGCCCCTCCCTCTCCTGTCAACGCGCCGCGCTGCCCACCATTGGTTGCCGCCCGTGGGCCGGGTAAGGTCGCGGCCGGGGAGAAACAAACCATGCAACGCAGCCGAGATCGCTTTCTGACCACCCATACCGGCAGCCTGCCGCGGCCGGAGGACCTGATCCGCATGATGTATGCCAAGGAGGAAGGCGTCCCGGTCGAGCCGCAGGCGCTGGCTGTCCGGATCCGGACGGCGGTCGCCGAGGTGGTCCGGAAGCAGGCGGCCGCCGGCGTCGACCTCATCAATGACGGCGAATTGTCCAAACCCTCCTATGCCACCTACATCAAGGACCGGCTCGACGGCTTCGGCGGAACCGGGAATACCTTCGTCTACCAGGACCTCCACGAGTTCCCGGCGCTGGAAAAGAAGGTGTTCGGCGATCCTGGCCGCTCGCGCCGCAAGACGCCGGCCTGCAACGCCCCGATCACGGTGCGCGATAGGCTCGCCCCCGAGGTCGATGCCCGCAACCTCAAGGCGGCGCTCGCCGGCGCGAAGGCCGTCGGCGGCTTCATGAGCGCCGCCTCGCCCGGCGTGGTGTCGCTGTTCTTCCGCAACGACTACTACAAGGACTTCGAGACCTATATCTACGCCATCGCCGACGCGATGCGGCACGAATACAAGACCGTGGCCAAGGCCGGCTTCGTGCTGCAGATCGACTGCCCCGATCTCGGCATGGGCCGGCACATCCAATACGCCTCGCTGAGCCTGCCCGAATTCCGTAAGCGCGCGCAACTTCATGTCGAAGCGCTCAATCATGCGGTCGCCGATATCCCGGTGGAGCAGCTCCGCATGCACCTGTGCTGGGGCAATTACGAAGGCCCGCACCACTACGACGTGCCGCTCGCCGACATCATCGACATCGTGTTCAAGGCGAAGCCCTGCGCGCTTTCGCTCGAGGCCGCCAATCCGCGCCACGCGCACGAATGGAAGCTGTTCGAGACGGTGAAGCTGCCGGACGGCAAGGTGCTGATCCCGGGCGTGATCGAATCGAAGTCGAACTTCATCAACCACCCGCAAGCGATCGCGCAGCGCATCGCGCGCTATGCCAATCTGGTCGGGCGCGAGAACGTCATCGCCGGCTCCGACTGCGGCTACGGCACCTGGGTCGGCCAGGCCGCGGTCGATCCCGACGTGGTGTTCGCCAAGCTCGCCGCCATGGCGGAAGGCGCACGCATCGCCTCGCGGCAGTTCTGGAAGTGAGGCCGGCCGCGCGTGGCCGAGCCGCAGGTGAACGCGAAACCCCTGGTCTATCAGGCGGTCGTCGAATGACAGAGTTGCGGCGCCTCAGGCGCCGCACCAGTCGTAGATGCTCAGCGCCATCACCTTGATGGCGGCGATGTAGTCCTCGATCGACACGTATTCGTCGTCCGAATGCATGACCGCGGTCGAGCCGGGCCCGAAGATCACCGTCGGCGTGTGGCCGTACAGATTGAGGAAGCGCGTATCGGCGGCGCCCTGCCGCCCGCTGATCTCCGGCTGGCGTCCGGTGACCTCGGTGTAGTTCTTGGCGACCGTCTTGACGATCGGATGTTCGACCGGGATTTCGGACGCCTGCGCGTCGTAGCCGACGAAGCGCACCTTCGGCGGATGATCCTTCATCCACGGGTCCGCGGCGGCCGCCGCGGCGATGTGCTCGACCAGGCTGCGCTTCACGCCTTCGTGGTCCTCGCCCGGCACGGTCGCCATGCTGCCCTTGAGCAGGCAGGTGGCGGGAAACGAACTCGGGAAGTTGCCGGCGTGGAAGGCGCCGATCATGCAGGGCAACGCGTCGATCGGCTTCGGGTACAGCGGATGCTTGACGGTCGCCAAGCGGATGGCCTCGAGCGCCTCCACCGCCTTGGTGATCTTGTAGCCGAGCTCGATGCCGCTCACGCCCTGGTAACGGCGCTGGATGCCGGCCGCTTTGCCCTGGATTTCGATCTCGAACCAGATGCGCCCGATGCAGGCCGGCTGCACCGCGAGCCCGCTGGTTTCGCCGGAAATGCCGGCGTCGGCGGTATAGCCGCGGATCACGGTGTCGAGCGTGCCGTGGCCGCTGACCTCCTCGTCGATCACGATATCGATGAGCACGTCGCCCTTGAGTTTGATGCCGGCGGCTTTGAGGAACTCGACGGCCAGGATATGGCTGGCGACGCCGCTCTTCATGTCGCAGGAGCCGCGGCCATAGATGCGGCCCTCTTTCACCTTGGCCGACCACGGATTATCGCTCCAGCCCTCGCCATTGCCGACCGGGATGACGTCGGTGTGCCCGTTCAGCAGCAAGGAGCGTCCGCCGCCCGTGCCTTTCCATTTCGCCACGATATTGGGCCGGCCTTCATAGCCCTGCGCGACCGGGATGTAGCCGGGGTGCTTCTTCAGCTCGTCCCAGTTGGACTCCCACATGTCGACATCGAGACCGATCTTCTTCAGGTAACGGTCGAGAAAGGCCTGGATCTTGCCCTCATCGCCGGTGACGCTCGGGATCGCCACGATGTCCTGCAGGAACTTGATCGCCTTGTCCTGGTTGGCGTCGATCGTTTCGAGGATTTTCTTGCGGGCGTCGGTCATCGGATGTCCTTTTCCATATGCGAATGATGTCAACCGTCGCGGCGGCCGAACAGATGGCTGAGCCGCGTCTTGATACGTTCGGCCAGCACCGAGAAGAACAGGCGGCCGGCGTTCAGCTCCGCTGCCGGCGCGGTAGCGGCCGTCCCGCTCAGCCGCGCTTCGACATTCTGCGCGAAGGCTGCGATCAGGCGGCTGGCGATGTCGTTCACGAGGTCGGAACGGCTGAACTGCGCCAGCGGGCCGGTCAGCCGATAGCCGACATCGAGCTCGACCTCGGTCGCGCCGTCGCCTTGCGGCAGCAGGCGGTAGCGGATCACGCCGCGCGTCGCGGAACTGCTGCGCCGGTCGCGCCCGCTGCCCTGGATCGTACCGGACTTCGTAAGCGGATCGCGGTCGATCTCGGCCGCGCCGTGAAACTCCGCCGTAATCGGACCGACCTTGATCCGCATCTTGCCGGCGACGTTACGCGCGCTCGTGTCGCCGCTCACCGATGCGCCGGGCAGGCAGACTGCGACCGCGCCGGTATCGGCGAAGAAATCCCACACCGCATCGACGGCATGATTGACCACGAAGCTCCGCGCGAATCTCGTCTGCGGCTGCCAATCGGCCAGGCTCTCGCTAACAGCAGCGGGTTCACGCGACACAACGGCTGCGGTCACAGCCGGCGCCGCCACGCGCGCCGCAATCGCCTCGCCGTGCCCGGAGCCGGCCGGGCCGAGTGCAGTGCGTCCTGCCCCCGGCACGGCGGCGATGCCGCGCGCGCGCCGGTCGGCAATCACGCTCTGGATCGCGCGCACGATGCCGACATAACCGGTGCAGCGGCAGAGATTGCCGCTCATGGCGACGCGGATGGCGTGTTCGTCGGCGTCGGGCGCCCGCACCACCAGGTCGCGCGCCGACATCAACATGCCCGGCGTGCAATAGCCGCACTGCAAGGCATGCTCGCGCGTGAAGGCCGCGCGCAGTTCCTTGCCGATCTCGTCGTCGTCGAGGCCTTCGACCGTGGTGACGCTCGCACCGCTACAGGCCACCGCATAGGTGATGCAGGAGCGCACCGGCACGCCGTCGACCAGCACGGTGCAAGCGCCGCACACGCCGTGCTCGCAGCCCAGATGCGTGCCGGTGAGCGTCTGCGTCTCGCGGATGAAGTCCGCCAGATGCATGCGCGGCTCGGCCTCCGCCGTGACCGCCCGTCCATTGATGGTGAGGGAAACTGTCGTCATGCGCGGTGGGCCTGGGCGACCGCCCGCCGCAGGCAGGCGAAATGAATCTGCTGCTCGATCGCGTCGGCCATGCCGTGCGCCGCCATGGCGCGTTCGGCGAAGCCGCGGTCGATCGCGCCGCCGGGAGCGCCGCCGCCGAACAGCGCGGCCGCATCGCCGAAGACGAGCGGGCGCGTGCCGGTCGCGCCGATCACCGCGCGGCAAACGCCGCGTTCGGGATCGTCGAGATAGGCGCCGATGGCATGCGCCAGCTCGCCGGTCTTGCGGCAATGCTTGTAATAGCCCCAGCGGGCGGACGGCGAGAGCCGGAGGATTTCAACGCCGGTGAGCAATTCGCCCGGCTCCAGGCCGCTTTCGAACACGCCGGTCATCAGGCTCTCGACCGCGATGCGGCGTTCCCCGCGCGCGCCATGCACGATGGCCTGCGCGCCGAGCGCGGACAGCGCCGAAATCCAGTCCGCCGAAGGGTCGGCATGCGCGAGGCTGCCGCCGACGGTACCGCGATTGCGCACGGCGCGATAGGCGATGCCGGCCGCCACCGCGCGCATCGCGCCGCCGGTCACGTCGGGGACGCGGCCGTCCTCGATATCGGCATGGGTGATGCAGCTTCCCAGGATCAGCGCATCCGCGGTCTGATCGACGCGCTTGAGCTCGGCGATGGCGGTGATGTCGACCAAAAGGTCGGGCTGCACCAGACGCAGATTGAGCATGGGCCCGAGCGACTGCCCGCCGGCGATGAACTTCACGACCGCGTCGCCGCGGCCGCCGAGCGCCACCGCGGCCGCAAGATCGGCCGGGCGCGCGTAATCGAAACGGACCGGCTTCACGATGCGCTCCGTCCGGCGGCGATCGCCGTCAAGATCTGCCGCGGCGTCATGGGCGAAACGAGCAATTCGGCGCGCAGCGGCCGCAACGCGTCGTTGACGGCGTTGCCGATGGCCGCCGGCGGCGCGATCGCTCCGCCCTCGCCGATGCCCTTGACGCCGAATTCGGTGTGCGGCGCGAGCGTC
>JAKAHJ010000117.1 GCA_021815055.1 Pseudomonadota bacterium
GACGGGCGCAAGGGTTTTGCCAAGGGGGAAGGGCGCTCTGCTTCCCTCCCCACGCGAAGCGTCGGCTATGGTAAGGGGGCCTTTCCCCAACCTCAGGCACGCGGTCACGTCCCCTCACCCGACCGCACTCGAGCAATTCGGGCGGTTGACCTCTCCCCGCAAGCGGGGAGAGGTGAAAGTGGGGTCCAGACGGTCACCGTCGCCCGGGACGACGACGGCATGCGCGTGGACCGTTACTTCGAGGCGCGTTTTCCGGGTCTGTCCTTCAGCCACATCCAGCGCATCATCCGCAAAGGCGAGGTGAGGGTGGACGGCAAGCGCACCGAGCCGAAGGCGCGGCTTGCCGCCGGCCAGAAACTGCGCATTCCCCCGCTCAAGCTGGAAGCGCCGCCGCCGCGCGACGATGCTCCGGCCGCCGCGAGAGACCGGGCGTTCCTCAAATCGATCACGCTCTACGAAGACGACGACGTCATGGTGCTCAACAAGCCGATGGGCCTTGCGGTGCAGGGCGGCTCCGGCACCACGCGGCACGTCGACGGCATGCTGGAGAGCCTGCGCGGTTCCGGCGCCGACGCGCAGCGTCCGCGGCTGGTGCACCGGCTCGACAAGGACACCGCCGGCTGCCTGCTGGTCGCCAAGACGCGCTTTGCCGCCGCCGCACTCGCCAAGACCTTCCGCTCGCGCTCGGCGCGCAAGATCTACTGGGCGCTGGTCGCCGGCGTCCCGCGGCCGCATCAGGGCCGTATTTCCACTTATCTCGCCAAGCAGGAGATCGAGGAAGACTCGTTCATGCGCATCGCCCAGCATGGCGAGAAGGAAGCGGTCCACGCCGTTACTTATTACGCAGTGGTGGAAACATCCGCGCAGAAACTCGCCTGGGTCTCGCTCAAGCCGGTGACCGGCCGCACGCATCAACTGCGCGCGCACATGGCGCATATCCATCACCCGATCGTGGGCGACCCGAAATACTTTAATATCGAGAACTGGGAATTGCCCGGCGGCATCCAGAGCAAGTTGCATCTGCTCGCGCGCCGGATCGCGGTGCCGCATCCGCGCGGCGGCACGATCGATGTCTCCGCGCCGCTGCCGCCGCACATGCAGCAGTCGTGGAATCTGCTCGGCTTTGACGCCAAGCGCTACGACCCGATCGAGGACGCACCGGAGGAGGATTAGGCTAGCCTTGCGCCCGTCGAATGCTTAGCTGGCGGGGATGCGGCGCGCGTTCCGTCATTTTGCGTCGCTTGCGCCGGTCACGGTGGTGGCTGCTCATGCAGCGCGCGCACAATCGAACATGTCACTTACGTTGGCAACTGTGTCCGTCGATAGCCCCGAAACAGCGGCCCGTCCGCGCGCCTGCCGCCTCAAATTTCCTCCATCACCTGCGCATAGGAAATCACCGCAAACAATGCGGTGCCGCCCACGATATTGCCGAGCAGAACGGGCGCCAGAAACTGGCCGAGCATGCGCCACCATTCCCAATCGCCGGCGAGCACCAGCAAATAGGATTCCATGCTGCCCGCCACCACGTGGGTGAAGCCGCCGACCGCGATCAGCCATGTCATCATCGTAATGACGGCGAACTTGCCGGTTTCCGCAGCCGGCATCATCCAGACCATGGCGGCGATCAGGAAGCCGGATGAAACGGCGCGGAAAAACATTTCCGGCCAGGTCAGCTCGACGAGGTCGCGGCTGATGGTGAGCATCTCGTGCCGCAATTCCGGGGGCATGACCGGGAAATAATTGCAGAACACAGCGGCGAACAGCGTGCCGGCGAGATTCGCCGCCAGCACGATGGCCCACAGCCTTGCCATGCGCGCGACATTGGCGACGGATAGCTCCTTGAGCACCGGCAGCACCACCGTAATGGTGCTCTCGGTGAAGAGCTGCTGGCGCCCGAGCACGACGATCAGAAAGCCGACGGAATAGCCGAAGCTCGCCACCAGAGGCCGCCAGGGCATGTCAGGCAGATGCGTCCTGAGGATGGCTTGGGCGAGCAGCGAGAAGCTGATCGACAGGCCGCCCGCCACGCCCGACCACCACAGCGACACGGCGGGGCGCGCCATTTCTTCGTCGCCTTGCCGCCGGACGACTTCGTAGATCACCGGCGTGCGCGGTGTCGACAATTCCTCGACGTCTTCGATTTCGCGTTCGCTGATGCCTTTGGCGCCGTAGCTTTTGCGCCTGCGGGCTGCCGCGCCGCCGTCCTCGCCGCCTCGCCCGCTCGTCCTCGGCCCAGCCATCATCGTCTCCGTCAACGCCGGCCGTGCCGCGTCGTTCCGCGTCCGGCCGCCGGGACGGCTACAAATCTAGCGGCTCGCCGCGTCCAGCACCGCGACAGGGACGCAATGTGCCTGCCTAAGCGAGATGGCCGGGACAAGCGCGGGCATGACAAGGACAACGAGCGCCTCAGCGCAGGCTGGCGTTGATCCTGTCGAGGGCGCTCTGGCCCGGGCACAATTCAGGCGCGTTCAGCGTATTGAGCGGCACATCGACCGTGCGCAGGTGGGCGTGCAGGTCCTCCGGATCCTTCTCGACATAGAGTAGGCCGGTGACGATCTGCCCTTTGGCGGCATGGTGCTGCAGGAAACCGAGCGCGGCGCCTCGATCGTGCAATTCGTAATCGGCGGCGAGCTTGCGCAGCGCGAGCCGCGAGCCGTCGTGCTGCTCGACGATCTCGACCGAACCGGGCTCGTACTGCACCTCGATCGGCATGCGGCTCGCCATGAAATCGAGGCGGTTCACCGCCTCGTTGTGCTCGCGCACGAAATCGAAGCTTTTGGTCGAGCCGGCATGGTTGTTGAAGGCGACGCAGGGCGAGATCACGTCGATGAAGGCCGCGCCCTTGTGTGCGATCGCCGCCTTGATGATCGGCACGAGCTGCTGCTTGTCGCCGGAGAAGGAGCGAGCGACGAAGGAGGCCCCAAGTTGCAGCGCCATGGCAACGAGATCGATAGAATTATCGGTGTTCATCATGCCGCGCTTCGACTTCGAGCCGCGGTCGGCGGTGGCGGAGAACTGGCCCTTGGTCAGCCCGTAAACGCCGTTGTTCTCCACGATATAGACCATGTTGACGCCGCGGCGCAGGCAATGCGCGAACTGGCCGAGGCCGATCGAGGCCGAGTCGCCGTCGCCGGAAACGCCAAGATAGATCAGGTCGCGGTTGGCGAGATTGGCGCCGGTCAAGACCGACGGCATGCGTCCGTGCACCGAATTGAAGCCGTGCGAATTGCCGAGAAAGTAGGTCGGCGTCTTCGACGAGCAGCCGATGCCGGAAATCTTGGCGACCCGGTGCGGCTCGATCGACAGTTCGAAACAGGCCTGGATAATCGCGGCGGTGATCGAGTCGTGGCCGCAGCCGGCGCACAGCGTCGACACCGTGCCCTCGTAATCGCGGTGGGTATAGCCGAGCGCGTTCTTCGGCAGGTTGGGGTGGTGGAATTTCGGCTTGGCGAGGTAGGTCATTTTGGTTGCCTTGCTCTCTAATTTCTATCGGCCTCGTCCTGAGGAGCGCTCCGAAGGAGCGCGGCTCTTCAGGATGAGGGCGGGACTCACGACGTCACCTTCACCGGCTTCACGGTGAGCTGATCGAGGTGCTCGCCGATTGCCTTGGCGATGAAGCGGGCGGTGATCGGCGTGCCGTCGTAATGCAGGACCGGCACCAGCCGGACCGGATCGATGCCGCATTCGTTGACGATCAGCGAGCGCAGTTGCGCGTCGCGGTTCTGCTCCACCACGAACACGAAGTCGTGGTCGGCGACGAAGCTCGCGACCGACGAGTGGAACGGGAAGGCGCGGATGCGCATGCGATCGAGCGCATGGCCCTTGGCCTCGATCATGCCGATCGCTTCGTCCATCGCGGGCGCGGTCGAGCCGTAATAGATCACGCCGTATTTGGTCGGTTTGTCGGCATTGGCGATCAGCGGGCGCGGCACCAGGTCCTTGGCGGTGTCGAACTTGCGGACCAGCCGCTGCATGTTGTCGACGTAAGGCGCGCCTTCTTCGGTATAGCGCGCATAGCGGTCGCGCGAGGTGCCGCGGGTGAAGTACGAGCCCTTGGTCGGATGCGTGCCGGGATAGGTGCGGTAGGGAATGCCGTCGCCGTCCACGTCGAGATAACGGCCGAAGTCGCGGCCCGCTTCCAGTTCCTCCGCCGTCATGACCTTGCCGCGGTCGTAGACCTTGGCGTCGTCCCAGGCGAAGGGACGCGACAGATGCGTGTTCATGCCGATGTCGAGATCGAGCAGGACGAAGATCGGCGTCTGCAGCCGGTCGGCGAGATCGAAGGCGAGCGCGCCGAATTCGAAGCACTCGGTCGGGTCCTCGGGGAACAGCAACACGTGCTTGGTGTCGCCGTGCGAAGCATAGGCGCAGGAGATGATGTCGCATTGCTGCGTGCGCGTCGGCATGCCGGTCGAGGGGCCGGCGCGCTGCACGTCGAACAGCACCGCCGGGATTTCTGCGAAATAGGCAAGCCCGATGAATTCCTGCATCAGCGAGATGCCGGGGCCGGACGTCGCTGTGAACGAGCGCGCGCCGTTCCAGCCGGCGCCGATCACCATGCCGATGGAGGCGAGTTCGTCCTCGGCCTGGATGATGGCGTAACGGGCCTTGCCGGTTTCGGCATCGACGCGCAGGCGGGCGCAATGGCGCGTGAAGGCGTCGGCAAGCGAGGAGGAGGGCGTGATCGGATACCAGGCGCAGACGGAGGCGCCGCCATAGACCGCCCCGAGCGCCGACGCCGAATTGCCGTCGACGAAGATGCGGTCGCCGACCTTGTCGGCTTGCCTGAGCTTGAGCCCGATCGGGCATTGCAGATTGAGGATCGCGTAGTCGCGGCCGATATGCAGCGCCTTGATGTTGGGGGCGATCAGCTTGTCCTTGCCCTTGTACTGCTCGCCGATCAGTTTCTCGACCACGGCCACATCCATGTCGATCAGCGCGGTGAGAGCGCCGATATACATGATGTTCTTGAATAGCTGGCGCTGACGCGGATCCGAATATTCGCGATTGCAGATCGCGGTCAGCGGCATGCCGATGACGGTGATGTCGTCGCGGAATTTCGAGGCCGGATAGGGCTTGGTCGAATCGTAGAACAGGTAGCCGCCCGGCTCGATGCCGGCGATATCCTTGTCGAAGGTCTGCGGGTTCATCGCGACCATCAGGTCGGTGCCGCCGCGCGCGCCCAGATAGCCCGCTTCCGAGACGCGCACCTCGTACCAGGTCGGCAGGCCCTGGATGTTGGAGGGAAAGATGTTGCGCGGCGAAACCGGCACGCCCATGCGCATCACCGCGCGGGCGAACATCTCGTTGGCGCTGGCCGAGCCCGAGCCGTTGACATTGGCGAAGCGAACGACGAAATCGTTTACGCGGCTGATCGGCGTTGCGCTGGAGTTGGCGGGCGGCATGATTTTCCTGCGTGGGTCATTTCCAAATAGAATTTCTGCATGTCCCAGGCGCCGGTCGGACAGCGTTCGGCGCACAGGCCGCAATGCAGGCAGACGTCCTCGTCCTTGACCATGACGCGGCCGGTCTTCAGCCCGTCCTGGACATAGAGGCTCTGCGCGAGATTGAGCGACGGCGCGTTCAGGTGCTCGCGCAGCTCGGCTTCCTCGCCGTTCTGCGTGAAGCTGATGCAGTCCATCGGACAGATGTCGACGCAGGCGTCGCATTCGATGCAGAGCGTGCTCGCAAACACCGTCTGCACGTCGCAGTTCAGGCAGCGATGCGCCTCCTTGACCGCGAGCGCGACGTCGAAGCCCAGTTCGACCTCGGCCTTGATGTCGCGCAGCGCGACCGTCTTGTCGCGCAGCGGCACCTTGTAGCGCTGGTCGAGCGCGATGTCGTTGTCGTAGGACCATTCGTGGATGCCCATTTTCTGGCTGATCAGCTCGACCGCCGGGGTGGGGCGGTCGGCGATGTCCTCGCCGTTGAGCATCTTGTCGATCGACACCGCGGCCTCGTGGCCGTGCGCGACCGCCCAGATTATGTTCTTCGGGCCGAAAGCGGCGTCGCCGCCGAAGAACACCTGCGGGTGCGTCGAGGCCATGGTCTGCGGATCGACCTTGGGCATGTCCCGCTGGTCGAATTCGATGCCGATGTCGCGCTCGATCCAGGGGAAGGCGTTCTCCTGGCCGACCGCCACCAGAACGTCGTCGCAGGGGAAATGCCGATCCGGTTCGCCGGCCGGCACCAGCCTGCGGCGTCCCTTGGCGTCGTATTCCGCCTTCACCTTCTCGAAGGTGATGCCGGTGAGCTTGCCGTTCTCATGGGTGAATTCCTTCGGCACGAGGTAATTGTGGATCGGAATGCCTTCGTGCTGCGCGTCTTCCTTTTCCCAAGGCGACGCCTTCATCTCCTCGAAGCCGGAGCGCACGACCACGTCGACATGCTCGCCGCCGAGACGGCGGGCGGAGCGGCAGCAGTCCATCGCGGTATTGCCGCCGCCGAGCACGACGACGCGGCGCCCGATCTTGCTCACATGGCCGAACGAGACCGAGGACAGCCAGTCGATGCCGATATGGATATTGGCGGCGGCTTCCTTGCGGCCCGGAATGTCGAGGTCGCGGCCGCGCGGCGCGCCCGAGCCGACGAAGACCGCATCCCAGCCTTCCGCGAGCAGCGCCTTCATGCTGTCGATGCGTCTGCCGGCGCGGAATTCGACGCCAAGCCCGAGCACGTAGCCGGTCTCTTCGTCGATGACCTGGTCGGGCAGGCGGAATTTCGGGATCTGCGTGCGGATCATGCCGCCGGCTTTTTGGTCGCCGTCGAATACGACGCAAGCGTAGCCAAGCGGTGCAAGGTCGCGCGCTACCGTCAGCGAGGCAGGGCCGCCGCCAATGAGCGCGACGCGTTTGCCGTTTTTGTGTTGCGGCGGGCGCGGCAGCCGCGCCGTGACGTCGTCTTTGTAATCGGCTGCGACGCGCTTCAAGCGGCAGATCGCCACTGGCTCGTTCTCGACCCGGTCGCGCCGGCAGGCCGGCTCGCAGGGACGGTCGCAAGTGCGTCCGAGGATGCCCGGAAACACGTTCGATTTCCAATTGATCATGTAGGCGTCGGAGTAACGCCCATGCGCGATCAACCGGATATATTCGGGCACGGGCGTATGCGCCGGACACGCCCATTGGCAATCGACGACTTTGTGGAAGTAATCCGGCGCCGCAATGTCAGTGTTCTTCATTGACTCCTCGGAACGCGCCAACTACGCGGCGTAATTCTCGGCCGTGCGGCGTCGCAAGCGGTGAGCCGTCCAAGTCCGATGGGCCGCTTTCGACTCCGTTGCGGATATTATTCGCGGCAAGCGCCCAAGGCTATGGGTCGTTGACGATTTCCGCATCCATTAACTGCAAGGCAACACTTGCTTTTTCGTTCCCTGAAAGCGGCGCGCGAGGTTCCCTGCTTGCGCCGTTGCAGCGAGGGCTGGACTCGCGGCCGGGCTGGAAAATGACGCAAATCGGTACCAAATAGGCTCGGATTCCCGCGCTGCGGCCCATCCTGTTGCGGCGCACAATGACAGCAACGTGATGCGCGACATATTTACCGACATTTACGAAAATCAGCCGCTCGACCCGACGGAGTCGGCGCGCCGCGCCGTGCGGCCCATCTTGCGCAAGCGCTTCTATCGGCGCGCGCATGCCGGGGAGGGGCCGGCCGGTTTTCCGGTGCTCATCGACGGCAAGAAGGTAGCGACGCCGGCGCGCCGTCTGCTGGCCGCGCCCACGCGTGTGCTCGCCGAACGCATCGCCGCGGAATGGAACGCGCAGGACGATGTCATCGATCCGGCGCGTATGCCGCTCACGCGTCTCGCCAATGCGGTGATCGATGCGGTGGCCGACAAACCCGCGCCGGTTGTCGAGGAAATCGCGAAATTTCTCGGCAGCGATCTCGTGTTCTATCGCGCCGACCGGCCCGAAGGTCTGATCGCGCGGCAGTCCGAATGCTGGGACCCGATTATGGCTTGGGCGCGCGACGCACTCGGCGCGCGCTTCGTGCAGGTGGAAGGCGTGATCTATGCGGCCCAGCCGCCGGAGGCGATCGCGGCGGCGCGTGCCGCGATCCCGGGCCATGAGACTGACCCGCAGCCGGATCCGCGTGAAGTCTGGCGGCTCGGCGCCACGTCCTCGATCTGTGCGCTAACCGGCTCGGCCTTGCTGGCTCTGGCGCTCGTGCGCGGTGCGATCGAACCCGAGCATGCCTGGACTGCCGCCCATGTCGAGGAGGACTGGCAGATGGCGCAGTGGGGCCGCGACGACATCGCACTCGACCGCCGTGAATTCCGTCACGCCGAATTCGAAGCGGCGGCGACGGTGCTGAAGCTCATGCGCTAACACGTGTCCCGGACGCGGTGCAGCATGAGCGCCATAGGCGCGCTTGCGCGTTATGGCGCGAAATGATGCGCCGCTGATCCGGGACCCCGGTTCATGAAGCGTCCCAAAACCGGGGTCCCCGGGTCTGCAGCGCACCGCTCCACTTCGTTGCGCGCTGCGCTGCGCCCGGGACACGCATCTGTCTCGATCGTCACAGCGTGCTATCCTCCCGCCCGCAATCGCGCCGGGGGGCACGCCAATGAAAATCACGCTCGATCTGTCCAAGCTCGTCGAAGAGGGCAAGCTCGCGCCCGCCGAGGCGGATCGCCTTAAGGCGCTCGCCGCGCGCGAGACCGGCTCGCTCGGCATCAACATTCTGATCGGTTTCGGCGTGGCGGCGGTCGCGTTAGGCGCCGTCGCGCTGGTGCCGACGCCGCTCACCGCCGTGCTGCTCGGGCTTGCGCTCGCCGCCTGCGGTGCGGCCATCGCACTCAAGCGGCTGGAAAGCTGGGCGCTGCTCGGGCAGATCTGCCTCGTGGTCGGCGCGCTGATGTTTTCCGGCGGCGTGATCGCCTTCGGCGAGGGCTCGCTCGCTTCCATGCTGATCGTGACCGTGGCGCTCGCGCTGGTGGCGATCGCGGCGCGATCGAGCCTGCTTACCGCGCTCGCGGTGCTGTCGGCCTCGGCCTGTCTCGGCGCGCGTGCGGGCTACAGCCACGCGATGTATTCGCTGGCCATCTTCGAGCCGACGCTCACGATCGTCCTGTTCTCGGCGCTC
>JAKAHJ010000118.1 GCA_021815055.1 Pseudomonadota bacterium
TTCCGCGTGCAGGCGCTTGGTCTTCTGGTTGTAGACGACCTTGTCGGCTTCGATGGTCGAGCCGCGGTAATAGATCTGCACATTGCCGACGGCGGCGACGCGGCTATTGGAATAGTCGTAATCGATCTCGCGCGCCTGCACGAGCATCTGCGGCTGTCCGTTCTGCTGAGGGGCGGGCGCGGCGGCCGGCGGCTTGGGGGGACGCTCAGGGAAGCTGAATTTCTGCGCTTGGGCCGCGGTTGACGCGAAAAATCCGCCGCAGACCAGAAGGCTGAGGACGGCAGCAATCTTGGCGGCGCCGCGGCGGGGGAGCCTGGGCGCTGGTGGACGAGCGCTCGCGGGCCCCGCCATCACCCGTCCTCCTGGTACAACAACGCGACCAAGCCCGTCAGCCCCCCGACGAGCACGGGAAACCATGCCGCTGCCACGGGGAGCATCAGCTCGGCCTTGCTCAGATCGTCGGTCACTTTCGACAAAACATAAAGCAGAAAGCCCGCCGCCATGCCACTTAAAACCATCTTTTGCACGCCGCCGAAGCGGAAAAACCGTAGACTGACGGCGGCGGCAAGAAAGACCATGGCGGTCATCAAAAAGGGTCGGGCCAGAAGCTTCTGAAGCTGCAATCTGTAACCCGCCGCGCCCAGTCCCGCATGGTCGGCGATCTGAATATACAGCGGCAATTCCCAAAACGGGACAGTTTCGGGCGTGGCAAAGCTTTCCCGAACCTGCTCAGGCTTCAGGCTGGTCTTGAGCCGGTATTCCGGTTCGTCTACCGGCAGCGCGCCGACGGTGACCACGCGGGCATCCATGAGCCGCCAGGCGCCGGGCTCGAGTACGGCGGCCCGCGCCTCGATGCGGCTCGCGAAATGGGAGTCCTTGTCGAAGGTGAATACCGTGACGCCGCCCAGCGCGACGCCTTGGTTGCGGCTCGATTTGGCATTGATGATCGCCAGACCGTCGTCGCTGCGCTGACTGAGCCAGAATGTGCCGCCGCCGCTCCCGAAAATTCCGAAACTGTGCTCGCCGAACAGCTCGGCCTCGTAACGCTTGGCGCGCTCCTGCAGGGTGGCGGAGATCGGATTGTAGATGGTGGTGGCAAAGACGCCGAACAGAAACGCGACAATGAGCGCCGGGGCGACAAACTGCCAGGCCGACATCCCGGCCGCGCGTGCCACCACCAGCTCCAACCTACGCGAAAGGTTGAGATAGCAGGACATCGCGCCGATCAGCACGCAGAACGGCATGACGTGCTCGATCACCTGCGGCACCTGGTACAAGGACGCCCGCGCCACCAGAAGCGCCGACGCGTTCGGAATGTCGCCCGCCCGCCGCGTCATCTCGATGTAGTTGATGAGGGCGACCAGCGCGAAAATGCCGACGAACACCAGCAGCACGGTGCTCAGGAAGCGCCAGCCGAAATAAAGCGTGAGGGTCCGGGCGAGCGGCATGGGTCAAATCACGGCGTCGCGAAGCGTCGCGCAAGGCGCTCGGTGAGCGCGGCGATCGCATTGGCGATGAAGGCCGGCGGTTCGAGAATGAGGCCGCGGCGGATCACCAGAATGCCGAACGCGAAGGCCCCCGCGAGCGCCAGATATTGCAGCGACAGCATCCACGGGATGGCGGTTCCGGCCACGGTCGAGATGAAGCCGATCAGCCGCAGCAGCGCAACGGCGCCGACGGCGCCGAGTATCGAGAGCGTGCGGCTCTGGCGGGTGGTGCGCGGCGCGCCGAGATAGGCGAAGGCGATCACCACAAAGGCGAGCGGATAGAGCGGCGCGGTGAGCCGGTCGTGAAGCTCGGCACGGAACCGGTCCGGCTGATCGAGATAGATCTTGTCTTTCGGGTCCGGGAAAAGGAGCTGCCAGAAATAGCGTTCGCGCAGCGAGTATTGCACGGCCTGCGCGCCCGCCGCGAATTGCGACAGGTCGAAGGCATAGCGATCGAATACCACCATCGCGGGATCGCGCTGGTTTGCGACCTGCCGCTGCACGACGCCCTTCTGCAGAACGAGGAAAGTGCCCTTGTCGTTTTCGATCAGTTCGCCGACCTCGGCCAGCACCGTGAGGTGTTCTTTCGGGTTGCGGCGGTCGTCGAGGAAGATACCGAGCAACTGGCCGTTGGTGCGCCGCTCGCGAATATGGATGGTGACGCCGCTCTCGATCGAGGTGAAGCGGCCGGGCTGCACGATGTTGCTGACGACATTGGCGTGCACCTCGGTGAGCCAGTCGCGCAGCATGCGCAGGCCCTTCGGCGCGAAATAGGCGCTGATCGCGCCGACCAGGATCGCGACCGCGAGCCCCACCGTCATGAAGGCGCGAAACAGCAGCCATGGCTGCATGCCGGCGGCATTCATCACGATGATTTCGGAATCCGTCGACAGCTTGTTGAGCACATGCGCGACCGCGATCAAAAGCGCAATCGGCGCGATTACCAGGACGAGCAGGGGGACGATCAGCCCGGTGATGCCGATGAAGACCAGGATGGTCTGGCCCTGGCTGGTCAAAAGATCGAACTCGCGCAGCGCCTGGGTGACCCAGATCACCGCGGTCAGGCTGACGAGCACGACCACGAAGGCACCGAAGGTGGTGCGGAAAATATATCGGCTGATGAACCCCATCCGCGCCGTCGTCCCTCGATCCGGCCGCACAAGCCGGGTGTTGCGGCCGGTCCCCTGCCGCGTCCCCACCGAGGACCCCATCGTAAAACCGGTCCCCGTATAGATTTACTTTGATCCGTCCACAAAGTGGCCGGGCGAAGGCAGCCGAAGCGCGGCATGCACAACAAAAAGTTAAGCCGTGGACGTACCTTAGCAGAGATTGCCTGTCTGCCGCACGCGATTCTGGCAAGCGATACCGTAGCCGGCTCACGCGTTGTCCCGCGCGCCTTGCGATGGGGCGGAAAACGCCTCGGATTCAGCCGTTGCAGCCCGGTTCCGGCTGGGTCATATGGGGTATGTCGCGGCCGCGCGGCCGCCCGGGCGGCCGTGGCCCGCTGTTTCTGGCAAGGATCTCGTCCAATGGCCGATGGCCTCAAGCTCGCATTTGGTCCCTTTGGCGCACCCGGCCCGGGCGTTTTCATCGTTTTCTGCGACGATAAGTTGAAATTCGGGCGCGCGACCGCCGATGCGCTGGGGTCGGCCATTGACCTGGTGAGGCGGGCGGCCAAGGCCGAGCATTTCACCGGCAACAGCGGATCGGCGCTTGAGCTGATCGTTCCGGCCGGGCTCGATGTTGCCCGCCTGGTGGTGATCGGGACCGGCAAGGCGGCCCCCCTCGCGCAGAAGGATCGGCTCAAGCTGGGCGGCGTCGCCATGGGCAAGCTGCCGGTCAAAGCCAGCGAAGGCACCGTCTTCGCCGAACTGCCGGGCGGAGCGATGAGCGCGGACGAGGCCGCCGACTTGGTGCAGGGCATGCGGCTGCGCGCCTATGCCTTCGACCGCTACAAGACCAGACGCAAGGACGACGACAAGCCGCCGGAAAAGCGCAGCATCACGATCGCCGTCGGCGACGTGGCTGCCGCACGCAGGGCTTTCGTGGCGCGCGAGGCGGTTACCGGCGGCGTGCTGCTGGCGCGCGATCTCGTCAACGAGCCGGCCAATGTGCTCTATCCGGACGAGTTCGCCCGCCGCACGCTGGCGCTGAAGAAGGCGGGCGTCGCGGTCGAGGTGCTCGATGTGGCGGCGATGAAGAAACTCGGCATGAACGCTTTGCTCGGCGTGGGCCAGGGCTCGGCGCACGAGAGCCGCGTCGTCGTCATGCGCTGGAACGGCGGCAAGAAGGGCGAGGCTCCGGTCGCCTTCATCGGCAAGGGCGTCTGCTTCGACACCGGCGGCATTTCGATCAAGCCGGCCGCCGCCATGGAGGACATGAAGGGCGACATGGGCGGCGCCGCCTGTGTCACCGGCCTCATGCAGGCGCTCGCCGCGCGCAAAGCCAAGGTCAACGCGGTCGGCGTTATCGGTCTCGTCGAGAACATGCCGGACGGCAAGGCGCAGCGCCCGGGCGACATCGTCACGTCGATGTCGGGCCAGACCATCGAGATCATCAACACCGACGCCGAAGGCCGCCTCGTGCTCGCCGACTGCCTCTGGTACACGGCGCAGCGCTTCAAGCCGAAATTCATGATCGATCTGGCGACGCTGACCGGCGCCATCATCGTCGCGCTCGGGCAGGAATATGCCGGCATGTTCGCGAACGATGACGAACTGGCCGAACGGCTCGACAAGGCGGGCGCGGCGACCGGCGAGAAAGTCTGGCGCATGCCGCTTGCGCCCGAATACGACAAGATGATCGACTCGAAGTTCGCCGACATGAAGAACACCGGCGGCTCGCGCTGGGGCGGCGCCATCACCGCCGCGCAATTCATCAAGCGCTTCGTCGACGACAAGACGCCCTGGGCGCATCTCGACGTGGCCGGAACCGCGTTCGACTCGCGCCAGACCGACATCAACAAGAGCTGGGGTTCGGGCTGGGGCGTGCGGCTGCTGGATAGGCTGGTGCAGGATTATTACGAGGGGTAAGATCGATTTATCGCGGTTCTCGGAAACTCCGAAAGGCGCTTGTCATGACAAGGTTGCTCGAACAGGCCATCGCCAAACTGAAGACGCTGCCCGAACAGGACCAGGACGCGATTGCTCTCGCAATTCTTGGCGAGATCGATTCGATCGACGAACCGCTGGACGAGCAAACACGGGCGGCCATCCGTGAGGGTGCGGAGCAGGCGCGGCGTGGCGAATTCGCCTCTGACGAGGAAATGGAAGCGCTCTGGAGGCGCTTCGATGCATGAGGGTTCGCTTCGCACGACGGGCGAATAGTGATCTAGTCGCGATTCTTGAGTATCTAGTGTCCCGGTTCCGACGCTTGTATCCCTTTGCAGCACGTTCGTTTACAAGCGTCGGAACCAAAGGGACACTAGCAAGTCTATGATTCTAGTGCGGCTTTGGATTTGACGTTCCTATGAAGGAATCGCGGCAACACTGATAGGAACGTCAAATCCGCCGCACTAGGTCAGCATAGCCCGCAAGGCCGAGCGAATGTCAGACATGCGCTAAGTCGTACATTTGATCTGATCGGTGCGCATCCGCGCATCGGCCGCCTCACGGGCGAACAAGACGCGCGGGTAATTCCCGTTGGTCGTTATCCGTACCTCATATATTGGATGGTGCAGGACAGTGAGGTCGTGATCGTCCACGTTCGTCATGCCGCGCGCCGCCCTTGGAAAGAGAAGGATTAGCCGGCTGCATGACCGAAATCCTCTTCTACCACCTGCAAGGCCGGAAGCTGGAAAACGTGCTGCCGGCGCTGCTCGAGAAGTCGCTCGAGCGCGGCTGGCGCGTCGTCGTGCAGGGTGCGTCCGAGGAGCGCATCGAGGCGCTCGATTCCCATCTGTGGACCTACCGCGACGACGGCTTCCTGCCGCACGGCACCTGGCGCGAGCCGGAGGCGGCCGAGCAGCCGGTGCTGTTGACGCTCACCGGCAGCAATCCGAACGGCGCCACCGTGCGCTTCCTGATCGAGAACGCGCCGGTTCCCGCCGATGCCGGGGCGTACCAGCGCATTGTGCTGCTGTTCGACGGCGAGGACGAGGATGCGGTTGCCGCTGCCCGGGCCAATTGGGCCGAGGCCAAGGCGAAGGGCTTCGACGCCACCTATTGGCAGAGCGATGACAGCGGGCGCTGGGTAAAAAAGGCCTGAAGGCAGCCTCCGTGGCGGCGGTAACCCTGCGCGGCGCGGAGGCTTGCCGGGCGCCATGGTGATGACGCAAAATTCGTCTTGAACAGGGCGGGAAATTAATTCGCCGGGGGAGTGTATCGTGTTGCGTCATTTTATCGGGTTCGGAATTGCGGTGGCTGCCGCTGCGGCCCTTGGCGGCTGCTCGCCCGATGCGAGCGTTCTCGACCGCAGCAACTGGTTCTCCAAGCCGGTCGACATGTTCGCGACGCCGGACTGGGCGAAGTCGGCCGATGCCAATACGGCGGCCCTTGGGCCGAAGGGGCCGGTCTCGCCGAACGATCTCGTCAATGCGGACGGAAGCTGCGCGGCCGCGGAAGCGCCGCCGGCGGCGGCTGCGCCGGCACCGCAGCCTGCGCCTGTCGCCACCGCGTCGGCCGACCCGATGGGCGGTCTGCAGACCGGCCCGGGAATGGGACCGGTTGGCGAGCCCGCCTTGGGCGGCATCGCCCTCGGCATGAGCGAATGCGAAGCGGTGCGCCGGGCCGGGCAGCCCAGCCATGTCACGATCGGCGCCGGCGAGAAGGGCGAGCGCAAGGTCGTGATCACCTATACGGGCGGCAATCTGCCGGGCATCTACACGTTCTATTCCGGGCGGCTGAAGGAGATCGCGCGCGCGCCGGAGCCTGAAAAGCCGAAGCACGCGCCCAAGAAGAAGAAACCCGCCAAGAGCGCCGCGCATCAGCCCGAGCGTGTCTACGTGCAGTAGTCCACGCGCAATCGAGCGCTACGCCGTCTCGAGCGCCGAACTGGCGGCGAGCCAGTCCTCTTCCGCCGTTTCGATTGCCTTGACCGTGTCGGCGCGCGTCTTCGACAGCGCCGCCGCGCGCGCCGGCTCGCGCGCAAACAGCGAGCCGTCGGCGAGCGTGGTGTCGAGCTCGGCCAGTTGGCGCGTCAGCTTCGCGATTGTCGCTTCGGCCTGCTGCACGCGCTTGCGCAGCGGCGCAAGCTCCGCGCGCCGGTCGGCGGCGGCGCGGCGCGCCTCGGCGCGATCCGTCTGCACCGCTGACTTTGTCGCGGGTTTTTCCGCCGAACCCGACAGGACCAGCCGCCGGTAGTCGTCGAGATCGCCGTCGAAGGGCGCGACCTTCCCGCCCGAAACCAGCCAGAGCCGGTCGGCGCAGGCTTCCAACAGATAGCGGTCGTGCGAGACCAGGATGACCGCGCCCGGATAGTCGTTGATAGCCTCGATCAACGCGCCGCGGCTGTCGATGTCGAGATGGTTGGTCGGCTCGTCGAGAATGACGAGATGCGGCGCGGCGAAGGTCGCAAGGCCCATCAACAGCCGCGCCTTCTCGCCGCCCGAGAGGTTGGCGACTTTTGTGTCGGCGGCCTCGCCGGAAAAACCGATCGATCCCACGCGCGCGCGCACGCGCGCCTCCGGCTGCTCCGGCATCAGCCGGCGCAGGTGATCGTAGGCGCTGTCGCGCGGATCGAGCTCGTCGAGCTGGTGCTGCGCGAAATAACCGACTTTCAAATTGGCGGCGCGCGTCACCGTGCCCTGCATCGGCGCAAGCCGGCCGGCGATCAGCTTCACCAGCGTCGACTTGCCGTTGCCGTTGGAACCCAACAGCGCGATGCGGTCGTCATTGTCGATGCGCAGCGATAAGCCCGACAGCACCGCGCGGCCGTCATAGCCGACCGAGACGCCGTCGGTGGCGACGATCGGCGGCGACAGGAGTTTCTCGGGTGCGGGAATGGCGATCGGCCGCACGTCCTCGCTCACCAGCGAGACGATCGGCTCCATCCTGGCCAGCATCTTCAGGCGCGACTGCGCCTGCCGCGCTTTTGTCGCCTTGGCGCGGAAGCGGTCGACGAAGGCCTGCAAATGCTTGCGCTGGGCTTCCTGCTTCTTGGCGAGCTTCTGGTCGAGCAATTGCCGCTCGCGCCGCTGCTTCTCGAAATCGGAATAGCCGCCGCGCCAGAGCGTGAGCTTCTTCGCCTCCAGCGCCAGGATCTGGTCGACCGAATGGTCGAGCAGGTCGCGGTCGTGGCTGATGACGATCAGCGTGGCCGGATAGCGCGCGAGATGCTCCTGCAGCCAGAGCGTGCCTTCGAGATCGAGATAGTTGGTGGGCTCGTCGAGCAGCAGCAAGTCGGGCTCGGAAAACAGCGTGGCGGCGAGCGCGACGCGCATGCGCCAGCCGCCGGAGAATTCCGCGCAGGGGCGTGCCTGGTCGGCGGCGGAAAAGCCAAGGCCCGCCAGGATGGCGGCGGCGCGGGCCGGAGCCGCATGCGCCCCGATGTCGGCGAGGCGGGTCTGGATCTCGGCGATGCGATGCGGATCGCTGGCGGTTTCGGCCTCCTTGATGAGGCTCGTGCGCTCGCTCGGCGCGTTGAGCACGACCTCGATCAGGCTTTCCGGCCCGTTCGGCGCTTCCTGCGCCAGCCGCCCGCTGCGCCAGCGCGGCGGAATTTCGACATGGCCCTGTTCGGCCGGATGTTCGCCGGTGATGACGTTGAACAGCGTCGACTTGCCCGTGCCGTTGCGGCCGACCAGTCCGACGCGCGCGCCGTCCGGAATGCGCGCCGAGGCGTCTTCGATCAGCGTGCGGCCGGCGATACGGACGGTGAGGTCGTCGATGATGAGCATGGCGGCGCGTTGTGGCCGAGGGCGGGCAGAGATGCAATCCCTTGGCCTCATGCTGAGGAGCGCCGCAGGCGCGTCTCGAAGCACGAGGCCGCCCCATCCTTCGAGACGCATCGCGTTCCGCGATGCTCCTCAGGATGAGGCGGAGAGACGCTGCGGAGTAGGGGCCCCGGGCCTCGCTACGCCAATGCCTCCGCCACCGCCTTCCCGCACTCAACCGTATTTGCCGGACCATTGAAGTCGCGTGCGCGCGCCCGCCACGCCCGGGATCGCCAGAAAAAGTTCCTGATGTGGCTTGACTATGGTCCTATAGCATATTATTCCTATTCCCGTCCGGCTCGGCTGAGGGCGTCATCTAGAGGCGTCTAAATGACGGAGCAGGATGTGGCGCCCGCGGGCGTGAGGATTACGCACCTCGCGCGCTCGGGCGGCGCCGGGGCTCCGCTCGCGGGCACTATGACCCGCCGCCAGGAGCTGGCTGACGATGCGAGCGCTTCGCGCTCCTTCGGAAGCGCGGCCCGGACGCCGACAAGA
>JAKAHJ010000119.1 GCA_021815055.1 Pseudomonadota bacterium
ATGCGGACACAGTCCGTTCCTACTTCCATCCCGGTCCCGGCGGCCGGCTCGGGCCGACGGAAATTGACGAGGCGCTCAAAGCGCTCTATGCCACGGGGCTGTTTTCCGACGTGCGCATCAATCACGTCGGCGGCCGGCTGGTGGTCACGGTGGTCGAGAACCCGGTGATCAACCAGGTCGCCTTCGAAGGCAACAAGAAGGCCAAGGACGACCAGCTCAAGCTCGAAGTGCAGTCCAAGGCGCGCGGTACGTTGTCGAAGCCGACCGTGCAGGCCGACGTCCAGCGCATCATCGAGATTTATCATCGCGGCGGCCGGTTCGATGTCACCGTCGTGCCGAAGATCATCGATCTGCCGAACAACCGCGTGAACCTCGTGTTCGAAATCCACGAGGGCGAAAAGACCGGGGTCAAGCTGATCCGCTTCGTCGGCGCGCACCACTTCTCGTCCGGCCGCCTCAAGGACGTGATCAAGACGCGCGAGACGAGTTTGCTCAGCTTCCTGCAGACCACCGATATCTACGATCCGGATCGCGTGGAGGCCGACCGCGACCTGTTGCGCCGGTTCTATCTGAAGAACGGTTATGCCGACGTGCGCGTCCTCTCGGCGGTCGGGGAATATGACCCGGCCAAGAAGGGTTTCATCATCACCTTCACGATCGACGAAGGCCCGCAGTACCATGTCGGCACCGTCGACGTGGTTTCCAATGTACGCGCGCTCGATCCGAATTCGCTGCGTAACAAGCTCAGGATCCGTCCGGGCGCCGTGTACAATGCCGACCTCGTCCAGAAGAGCGTCGAGGGGATGACGATCGAGGCGGCCAAGCACGGCTACGCCTTCGCGAACGTACGGCCGCGCGGCGATCGCAACGCGCAGACCAGGACCATCAATCTCGCTTTCGTGGTCGAGGAAGGCACGCGCGCCTATATCGAGCGCATCAATATTCGCGGCAATACCCGCACGCGCGACTACGTAATTCGCCGTGAGTTCGATATCGGCGAGGGCGACGCCTATAACCGGGCGCTCATCGATCGCGCCGAGCGCCGCCTGAAGAACCTCAACTTCTTCAAGTCGGTGAAGATCACCAACGAGCCTGGCTCGGCGCCCGACCGTGTGGTCGTCAATGTCGACGTCGAAGAACAGGCAACCGGCGAATTCTCCGTCGGCGGCGGCTATTCGACCGCCGACGGGGCGATCGCCGAAGTCAGCGTCGCCGACCGCAACCTGATGGGCCGCGGCCAGTTTGCCAAGGCAGCGGTGCAGTACGGCCAGTATGCGCGCGGTTTCAACCTGTCGTTCGTGGAGCCTTATCTGCTCGGCTACCGTATGTCCGGCGGCATCGACCTCTACGCGCGGGAGAACTTCGCGAACAACTTCGTCACCTCTTACAACACCAAATCCATGGGCGCGACGTTCCGTCTCGGCTTCGCATTGACCGAGGACGTGTCGCTGGCACCGAGAGTCGCCGTCAACTGGCAGGAAATCGACCCGGCACTGGTCTGTACGCTGGCGCAGGCCCTGCTGCCGCCGAACAATCCGAACCACTGCCTGGTGCCCTCGATGCCGGTGCAGGTCGAGATCAGCAACCCGGTGACGACATCGCTGTTCGGCTACACGCTTGCGTACAATACGCTCGACAACGTCAAGTCCCCGACCAGCGGCCTCTATGCCGAACTTCGGCAGGACATTGCTTTCGAAAATGTCCAGGACGTGCCCGGCATCAATTACGACAGCTATTTCCTCCGCTCGCAGGCCGAGGTGCGCAATTACTACGAAATCTTCCCCGACGTCGTGGGCGTGCTGAAGGCGCAAGGCGGCAACATCACGGGGTGGGGCGGCGACACCTTGCGCATGCTCGACCATTTCCAAATGGGACCGAACCTGGTGCGCGGCTTTGCGCCGAACGGCATCGGTCCGCGCGACCTGACTTATTTCACGACTCAGGACGCCCTCGGCGGCACCATGTATTGGGGTGCCACCGCGGAAGCCCAGACGCCGCTTTACTTCCTGCCGCGCGAGGTCGGTATCAAGGTTGCTCTCTTTGCCGATGCCGGCTCGGTGTGGGGCTACCAGGGCCCGACGAAAGGCGGCAATGTCGGCTACAATGCGCAGGTCGGCCTCGACGATCCGACCATGGTCCGCTCGTCGGTTGGTGTCGGCCTGCTCTGGGACTCCCCGCTTGGGCCGCTGCGCTTCGACTTCGCCTACCCGATCACGAAGTACTGCGCATCGACCGGCCACGGCGACGTCTGCGACCAGACGCAGTTCTTCCGCTTCAGCGGCGGCGGCAAGTTCTGAGCGCGGGTCGTCTCGTCTTGGCCGCATCCCTGCGGCAGGGCATCGGTGGATGAGCGAGCCGATTTTTCTCAGGCAGGCGCGCGGTCTCTCGCTTGACGAGATCGCCGCTCTGACCGGCGCAACGATCGTCCCGCCGCAACGCGCGGCGCCGGGCCGCGCGGTATCTGTCGCAGGGATTGCGCCGCTCGATCGCGCCTCGCCCGCGGACCTGTCCTTTTTCGACAACAGGAACTTTGCCGCCGCGGCCCGGGCAACCCATGCCGGCGCTTGCCTGACCACCGACGCGCTCGCCAAGACCCTGCCGTCGGGCACGGTCGCGCTGATCGTGTGCGAGCCCTATCGGGCCTTTGTGACTGTGGCGCGCGCGATGTTCCCGCAAGCGCTGCGGCCCTCGTCGCTGGCCGAAGCGGGCGCCCTGGCGGGCGCCCATATCGACCCAAGCGCGCGGCTGGAGAGCCCTGTGACGATCGAGCCGGGTGCGGTGATCGGCCCGCGCGCCGAAATCGGCGCCGGAAGCGTGATCGGCGCCAATGCGGTGATCGGGGCCGAGGTGCGCATCGGACGAGACTGCTCGATCGGACCGCTCACCGCCATCAGCCATGCACTGGTCGGGGACCGGGTGATCGTGCACCCGGGCTGCAAGATCGGGCAGGACGGGTTCGGGTATGTGATGGACGGCAAGGGACACCTCAAGGTTCCCCAGGTCGGCCGGGTCATCATCCAGGACGAGGTCGAAATCGGTGCCGGGACCACCATCGACCGCGGCGCCATCCGCGATACTGTCATCGGGGAGGGTACCAAGATCGACAACCTGGTCCAGGTGGGCCACAATGTCATGATTGGCCGGCATTGCGTTCTGGTCGCCCAAACCGGTCTTGCCGGCTCTGCGACGCTCGAGGACTACGTAGTGCTGGGTGCGCGGGCCGGCGTAAATAACAATGTGACCGTCGGCGAGGGCGCCCAGCTTGCGGGCACCAGCGTCGCTCACGGCGATGTGCCGGCCGGCGCCCGCTGGGGCGGCACGCCGGCGAAACCCGTGAAATTGTGGTTCCGCGAAATGATGATGCTGGAAAAGTTCGCGCGCCGGGAAATGCTATCGCGAAAGAGCACCGGCAAGCCTGCGGCCGAGGACGAATGAGACCATTGCCGATGGATAAAGCGGTCAAGACGCTGGAAGCGGCCGACATCGCGGTGGTGCTCAAAATGCTGCCGCACCGCTATCCCTTCCTCATGGTCGACCGGGTGATCGACATTCGCGGCGATCAGCACGGCATCGGCATCAAGAACGTCACCATCAACGAGCCGCATTTCCAGGGGCATTTCCCGGAAAATCCGGTGTTTCCGGGCGTGCTGATGATCGAGGGCATGGCGCAGACCGCGGGCGTGTTGTGCATCGCGACCAGCGCCACGTTGCGCTCGCGGCAGGTGTTCTTCCTCACCATCGACAAGGCCAAATTCCGCAAGCCGGTGCTGCCGGGCGACACGCTCGAATATCACATGACCCGCATTGCGCGGCGGCGCAACATGTGGTGGTTCCGCGGCGAGGCGAAGGTGGACGGCCAAACCGTTGCCGAGGCGGAAGTCGGCGCCATGATCTCCGACGCATGATCTCCGACCGATGGGCCAGGGCATGATCGATTCCTCGGCGCGGATCGAGGACGGGGCGAAGATCGGCGCCGGCGTTTCGATCGGTCCTTTTTGCACCGTCGGTGCCAACGTGACAGTCGGCGACGGCTGCCGGTTGATGGCGCATGTCAACGTCACCGGCCACACCTCGATCGGCCCGCGCACGGCGATCCATCCGTTCGCCTCGCTCGGCTCGCCGCCGCAGTCCTTCAGCTATCGCGGCGGGCCGACCCGGCTTGTCATCGGCGCCGACTGCGACATCCGCGAAAACGTCACCATGAATACCGGCACCGAAGAAGGCGGCGGCCTGACGCAGGTCGGCGACGGCGGTTTCTTCATGGTGGGCACGCATGTCGGGCACGATTGCGTGGTCGGCAACAAGGTCGTCATGGCCAACAACTCCGTCCTCGGCGGCCACGTCACCGTCGGCGACAATGTCGTGTTCGGCGGCGGCGTCGCGGTGCGCCAGTTCGTGCGCATCGGCGACGGCGCGATGCTGGTGGGCTTGAGCGGAATCCGCGCCGACGTGATTCCCTTCGGCATGGCGCAGGGGCCGCTCGCGCATCTGGTGGGGCTGAACGTCGTCGGCATGCGCCGCCGCGGCTTCGGCAAATCCGACCTCCATCGCGTGCGCGCCGCCTATCAGGCGCTGTTTTTCGGCGAAGGAGAATTCCGCAGCCGGCTCGATCGCGTGGCGGCCGAATTCGCCTCCGATGCGCTGATCGGCCGGATCGTCGACTTTATCCGCGCTGGGAAGCGCCCGCTCACCATGGCGATCAAGCGCGGCGAAGCGGACGCGGACACATGAGCGTCGCGCCGGCCGCCGCTGCGCTGGGGCCGCTCGCCATGATCTGCGGCGGCGGCAGCCTGCCGCTGGCGGTGGCGGATCTGGTCGCGGCGCGCGGGCGGCAAGTGGTGCTGTTCCCGCTGTATGGCGCGGCGGAGGGTTTGGCACTCGCGCGCTATCGGCACCATTGGATCCATATCGGGCAGATCGGGAAATTCCTGCGACTGGCACAGGCCGAAGGCTGCCGCGACGTGGTGTGCATCGGCTCGCTGGTGCGGCCCTCGATCTGGCAGGTGCATCCCGATCTCGTCGGACTTTCCTATTTGCCCGCTGTGCTGAAGGCGTTTCGCGGCGGCGACAATCATCTCCTGTCGAACATGGCCAAGGTGCTGGAAGGCGCGGGTCTCCGTCTGCTCGGCGCGCATGAAGTGGCGCCGCAGATCCTCGTGCCGCCGGGCGCGCTTGGCCGCGTGCAGCCGTCCGAGCGTGACCGTGCCGATATTGCGCTCGCGCTCGATTATCTTCACGCCGCCGGCCCGTTCGATGTCGGGCAGGCCGTGGTGGTCGCGGACCGGCATGTGCTGGCCGTCGAAGCCGCCGAAGGCACCGATGCCGTGCTCGCCCGCGTCGCCGAAATGCGCGCGAACGGCCGCGTGCGGGCCGCGGTCGGGAGGGGCGTGCTGGTGAAGGCGCCAAAACCCGAGCAGGACCGTCGTTTCGATTTGCCCTCGATCGGGCCGAAAACCGTGGAGGGCGCGGCGCGCGCCGGGCTTGCCGGTATCGCCGTGATTGCCGGTGAAACCATCATGGCCGACCCCGGCGAATTGGTCGCGCAGGCGGACCGTGCCGGAATTTTCGCCGTCGGCGAGCCGGCCGGCGAGTCACTATGACCGAAGCGGCAACAAGAGATCGGGGGTCGGGCCCGCATATCTTTCTGGTCGCGGGCGAGGAATCCGGCGACCGTCTGGGCGCCGCGCTGATCGCCGCGCTTCGCCGTGCCACCGGCGGCGCGGTGCGGTTTTCCGGTATTGGGGGCGATCATATGGCGGGCGAAGGCGTGGCGAGCCCGTTCCCGCTCGGCGACCTGGCGATCGTCGGCTTTGCGGCCATCCCCGCGCGGCTGCCAAAAATTCTCGCGCGTATCCGCGAAGCCGCCGACGCCGTGATCGCCGCCAAACCCGACCTGCTGGTGATCATCGACAGTCCGGACTTCACGCATCGGGTGGCGCGGCGGGTGCGCGCACGCGCCCCGGGAATTCCGATCGTCGATTACGTCTGTCCCTCGGTCTGGGCCTGGCGCCCGGGCCGGGCACGCGCCATGCGCGCTTATGTCGACCTTGTGCTGGCTCTGCTGCCGTTCGAGTCGGAGGCCCTGCGGCGGCTCAACGGGCCGCCTTGTACCTTCGTCGGCCATCCGCTCGCCGAACAGGTCGGACGCCTCCGCCCGAATGCCGAGGAGGCCAAGCGGCGCCTCGCCGATCCACCGCTCGTGCTGGTGCTACCGGGCAGCCGGTCGGGCGAGATCCGCCGCATGGCGGGGGTCTTCGGCGAGGCGATTGCGCGCGTCGCCGAGACGGCAGGACCGATCGAGGTCGTCGTTCCGGCGGTGCCGCGGCTCGCGGGCGCCGTTAAGGCTGCGGTGGTGTCGTGGCGGGTGCCGGCGCGGATCGTAACCGATCCGGCCGGGAAGGACCTCGCCTTCCGCACCGCGCGGGCGGCGCTGACAAAGTCCGGAACCTCTACCTTGGAATTGGCGATCGCGGGCGTACCCATGGTCGCGGCCTACAAGGTGCCGCTCATCGAGGAACTGATCGCCCGCCTGCTGATCAAGACCGGGAGCGTCATTCTCGCCAATCTGGTGCTGGGTGAAAACGCCGTGCCCGAATTCCTGCAGCGGGATTGCACGCCTGAGGCGCTGGCGGCAGCGTTGGCGCCTTTGATCGGCGACACTCCGGAACGGCGCCGGCAGGCCGCAGCGTTTGCCCGTCTGGATTCCCTCATGGAAATTGGTAAATCGGCGCCCGGCGAGCGCGCGTCCAAAGCCGTCCTGGGCGTGCTCGCGGCGCGTAACCAAACTGCACGGGAAGCAATGGCGCCAGGGCCGGTAACGGCGTAACCTGTCATCTGAATAACAGAATATGTACAATTCTTAGGTGTAGTCCGGGACCCCGCCTTTGACCACTTCGCTCCGCGCCACCATCTCCGCCGTGCACGGCTACGTGCCCCCGGACCTGCTTACCAATGCCGAGTTGGCGCGCCTGGTCGACACCAGCGATGCCTGGATCACCGAGCGCACCGGCATCAAGGAGCGGCATATCCTCAAAGGCGAGGGGCTCGGCACCTCGCACATGGGTGCGGAGGCGGTGCGCGGCCTGTTGCAGAAGACCGGCACCAGGCCGGACGAGATCGATCTTCTGATCTGCGCGACCACGACTCCGGACCTGCAGTTTCCTTCGACCGCCAATCTCATCTGCGACATGGTCGGCGTGCGCAATATCGGCTCGTTCGACGTGCAGGCCGCCTGCTCCGGCTTTCTCTATTCGCTTTCCATTGCATCGCAATTCATTGCCGCCGGCACGGTTCGCAAAGTGATCGTGGTCGGCGCCGACAAGATGTCGTCGATCATCGATTACACCGACCGCGCCACCTGCGTGCTGTTCGGCGACGGCGCCGGCGCGGTGCTCGTCGAAGCGCAGCAGAACGGCTACGGCATCATGGATTCGCTGATCCGCTCGGACGGTTCGGGTATGATCCATCTGCACCAGAAGGCCGGCGGCAGCCGCCTGCCGGCGACGCCGGACACCGTCGCCAAGCGGCTGCATTACGTGCATCAGGAGGGCGCGGCCGTCTACAAATTCGCCATCGCCAAGATGGCGGAGGTGGCCGCCGAGATCATGGCGCGCAACAATCTGCGCGGCGACATGATCGACTGGCTGGTGCCACATCAGGCCAACAAACGCATCATCGAATCGACCGCCGAGCGCATGGGCCTGCCGATGGAGCGCGTGATGGTGACGATCAACAAATACGGCAACACCACAAACGCGACGATTCCCTTGTGCCTGTGGGATTACGAAGCAAAGCTCAAAGCCGGCCAGCGCCTGGTGCTCGCGGCCTTTGGCGGCGGCTTTACCTGGGCGGGGGTCTATGTGACCTGGGGCTATGACGGGGCAAAAGCGGCGAGGCCGGACGGCGTTTCGCTCTAAGCCAGATCGGTGCGGCGAAAATCGTCGCCTTTGCAATGCAACGGAAACGGCAGCGCCTTGGCGCCGTCACGACCATGATCCGTCGAAGAATGCCTTGCCGGCGCGCTTGCCGGTGCGCGGATAGGCCGCAAGCTGTGCGGAGATCTTGCGCAGTCGATCTCGGAGCGGCGTTTCCTCCGCCGCACGCTGCAATTCGTTGCGCACGGCCAGTTTCACGGCCTCGGTAAGGCTCAGCCCCTTGGCGCGCGCGAGCTTTCGCACCAGCGTGTCAGTTTCGGCGTCACGGACGTGAAACGGGACGACAGGCTCCAGAGGCTATCCAGATAGCCATATTCGACGGTGTCCCGGACACCGCATGCAATCGCTGAACAGCACCCGCGGCGATGGAAACTACTTCCTCCGCGACACCGGCACGTAGTCGCGCTGCGGCTCGCCGGTATAGAGCTGGCGCGGCCGGCCGATCTTCTGCTTCGGGTCCTCGATCATCTCCTTCCACTGCGCGATCCAGCCGACCGTGCGCGCGACCGCGAACAGCACGGTGAACATGGTGGTCGGGAAGCCCATCGCCTTCAGCGTGATGCCGGAATAGAAGTCGATGTTCGGATAGAGCTTCTTCTCGACGAAATACTCGTCGTTGAGCGCGATCTTCTCGAGCTCCATCGCGACGTCGAGCAGCGGGTCGTCCTTGATGCCGAGC
>JAKAHJ010000120.1 GCA_021815055.1 Pseudomonadota bacterium
CGGCCGTGGATTCGGCGTTCGTCAGGCGCAAATGCGCGACTTCGGCGCGTAGCGCCTCCGCAAGCCGGGACGCGGCCGCGTTGTCGTATCCTGGCGCAACGACGACGATCACGCCGTTGGGGTAGACGGCGGCAACGGTGCCGACCAGCGCGGGCAGGCGCCGAACCGCTGCGGCGACGTCGGCAAGCACGGCGTTCGCGGCGGCGGAGCCGCTGGCCGCGCGATAGGCGTCGAGCCGGTCGATCGAGAGCGCCAGCACCGAGACCGGTTCGTTTGCGGTGATCTTGCACCCGATGAGATAGGCTTCCGCGATCTCGCCGACGAACAAATGGGAGGCTTCGTCGATCCAGACGGTGCCGCGGCGGTTGCCCCATTTGGCCATGAAGTCGATGAGCTCGCGCTCGCGCGCCAGGCGGCGGGCCAGTTCGCCCTTGAGCCTGAGCGCCGAGCGCACGCGCGCGAGCAGTTCGACCCGGTTGACCGGCTTGGTGATGTAGTCGGTGGCGCCGGCGACGAAGGCATTGGCCAGGCTGTCCATGTCGTGGAGCTGCGTGACCATGACGATGGGAATGTCGTTATAGCGGCCGTCGCTGCGGACGGCCGCGCAGGCTTCGATCCCGTCGATCTCGGGCATCAGGATGTCGAGCAGGATGACGTCGACCGCGACGGCCGTTCCGCTCTTGCCGATCGCGAGAAAGTCGTAAGCCGCCTTCGCCGAGTCGGCTGCGGCGATGTCGTCATAGCCGGCGCTGAGAAGCGCGGCCTCGGTGAGGTCGCGGGAATCTTCGGAGTCATCGACGATGAGAATTCGCATGACGGGCTCTGTCGGTTTGTCCATTTGCATCGATGTTACGCGTGCTCCCCGTTTCCGTTCCTAAGGGGGTTTCTCAATTGCGTGCGAACAGGCGCCACGTCGCATTCTGGTAAACCAGCCGATAACCGGGCGTCCCATCCCGGTACAGGAGAGGGAAGGCCCGCACGATACGGTCTTGCGTTCCGGTAGCGCTGTGTGGATCGGGCACGGCGACATAGGGCGTATCGACGCGCGACAATAGAATCGCGAACGCGAACTGCTCGTCGGACGGGGTGGTCAGCCCGTTCGCGAAGGTCCGGCCGATAACGACGGCGGGTGCGTTGTCGGTGTCGACGAGAACGCCGTTGCGCTTGGCGATGGCGCGGCCGAGATCTAGCGCATCGAGCCGCTCATGATCGAGAGCAAGCTCGAGCCCAGTAAAATGCGTCGCCGCGCGCGGGTCGACCAGCGTCAGCGCAAGCGCGCCGCCGAGCCAGCCGAGAACCAGCAGGCCGAGCATCATGCCGGCGCTTTCGCGCGCGGGCGGGATGCGGATAATGGCGATCGCGCACAACACGGGTGCGGCCACCGCGACGGCGGCCGGGTCGCCGAATAGTCCGGTGCCGACGCTGATCGCGGCGGCGCTGATCGTCGTCGCCGCCAGCACCGCCGACGGTGCCAGCAGCGGCTGCCGCCGCCGAACCCGATAAGCGGCGACGGCGGCCAGCGGTGCACCGATGAGGAGCGCGGTCGCGAAGCCGAGCGTGGCGTCCACGGCAAGAGTGCCGGTGATTCCGCCGCCGAAAATATCCGCGACGCCGATCGACCAGGCCGTCAGGCTTTGCGATGGCGCGCTGTAGAAGCTCCATCCGTCGCCGGGAAAGACCCATGACACGTAGGAGAAGGCGCCGACCGAGAATACGGTTGGAAACACCAGCACGAGCACGACGTTGAAGGCGGAATTGCGCACCAGCTCCGGGGGCACCGCGAACACCAGGAAAGGCACGGCCGCGCAGGCGAAAGCCGCGCCCATCGGCTGCGAGAACGCAAGCCCGAGCAAAGCGAGGCTCGCCGTCATCACCTCGGGTGCCGCTCCCCGCTCGCGCAAATCGAAGAGGGCATTTCCAAAGAGAAACATGAACAACGCGACCAGCATCTCGGACGGACCGGCGACCGCCGCGCGCAGCAGGGCGGGATGAAAGGCGAGCAAGGCGGTCGCCAGGCCGGCGACGACGAGGTTGAGCCCGGCGCTGCGAAACGCCAGGAACCAGAACCCGGCCACGATGCCGACAAGTGCGGCCGCCAGCAGCGCGGGGACCGGCGTGCCCGCCGGCGCGAGAAACGCGAGCGCCGAGGTGGCCATGAACGGCAGCGTCGGATAGGCGGCGACGATGCGGCCGAGCGACTGCTGGCCGTCGCCGGCGATGATGGAGCCGGCCCACAGCGACAGCGTGTCGCCCGGAACCAATCCGCCTTTGACGGCGAGGCTTGCGAGCGCCAGCACCGCGATGAAGCTGGCGATCCCGATCGGAGAGGCGGCGAGGACGCGGCTCATGGTGCGGCGCCTTCGGCGGGAACGGTCTCCGCGCTCGGGTGACGGGAGACGCCGTGTTGCGTCTTCTCCCAGTAGAAGGGATCGCGCATGAGCTGCCACAGCGCCTTATAGGCGGCGATCGAAATCAGCACCCAGTAGAAGAAGGCCGTCAGGCTGAAGGGAATGAGGCTGAGCCAGCCGCGGCGCAGCGGCGCGATCATGCTCAGGAATACCAGCGCGCCGTTGCCGAGCAGAAGATTGGCCAGGCTGATCAGCAGCAGGGCTTGCGGAAACAGCGTGTCGAACCCGGCGACCGCCAGCGCGAGCCACACCAGATAGAGCACCCAGAACACCGGATTGAACAAGCCGGAAAGCACGGTGCCGCCGATGAAGAACACGAAGCCCAGAAAGCCGAGTACGCCGGTGCGGCCGATCAGATGCAGCGGCCGGCGCGTGTGCACCAGGAGCGTCTGCATGTAGCCTTTGATCCAGCGCGAACGCTGGCGGATCCAGTTGCGCGTGTGGCAGCTCGCCTCTTCGAAGGTGGTCGAATCGACGATCGAGACGCGGTAGCCTTTCTCCGAGAGACGGATGCCGAGATCGGCGTCCTCGGTCACGTTGAACGGGTCCCAGGCGCGCAGCTCGCGTAACACCTCGATCTTGAAATGATTGGAGGTGCCGCCGAGCGGGATCGGGATGCCGAGGCGCTCGAGACCCGGCAGCACCAGGTCGAACCACAGCGAATAGTCGAGCGTGAACAGCCGCGACAGCCAGTTCTCGCTCGCATTGTAGTAATTGAGCCGGCATTGCAGGCAGGCGACCTCGGGCGGCAGGCGGCGGAAGGTGGCGACCACCTTGCGCAGTTGATCCGGCTCCGGCCGGTCTTCAGCGTCATAGATGACCAGATATTGTCCGCGCGCGAAGCGCAGCGCGAAATTGCAGGCCTTCGGCTTGGTCTGCGGCTGCGACGGCGGCACGCGGATGATCTCGAACACGCCCTCCAGGCCTTCGCGGCGCGCCGCTTCGATGGTCTCGGTGTCACCGGCCTCCAGCACGATCTTGATGTCGAGCTTGCCGAGCGGGTAGTCGAGCGCGCGCAGCGACTGCGCCAGACGCGGCAGCACCGCGGCCTCGCGGTACATCGGAACGAGGACGGTAAATACCGGCAGTTCTTCTTCGCGCAGATTGCGGGCGGCAATCTCGATCTCATAGTTCCGGGCGGTTTGCCGGCCGCCGCCGGCGGCGACCAGCGCGCCTCTGAAAATGAAGTTGCCGAGATAAAACAGGCTCAGAAAACCATTGACCACGATGAGCGTCGCGAGCGGTGCGGTCGCCAGCCCGCCGAGAAACGCGGTCGCCAGGGCGTAGATGACCAGCGCCTGCTGGGGCGTGACTACCGTGCGCGCGGACATTTCGGGATCGTGGTCGGCGAGATCGAACACGGCGCGCTGCGAGAGGGGGTCGGCGAAAGCGGTCTGCACGGCCCACACCACGTCGAACTTGGAGGCCACCGCGAATTCGATATCCGCGCCCCAGCGTTGGCGGGCGAACTGCACTGTTTCCGGTCCGGGCTCGGCCGTCGCGATGGTCAAACGTCTGTCGCGCCGCCGCCACGGTATGGTCAGTTGCCGCGCGTAGATGTCGGCATCGGCGACGCGCAGCAATTCGGTATTGGGCGGCTCCTTGATCAGGTCGACCAGCGGCAGTTCGTAATAATAGGCGAGGCCGCGATAATAGGCCGCCGGGTCCATCCAGTTGCGCGAGAGGATGGCGTCGCCGAGCCGCACATTCCAGCGTTCGGCGAGCGCCACGGCGTCGTCGAGTTGCGCCAAAGTGATGATTTGGCGTGAGACCAAAAGGTCGCCCAGCGCGCGGTCGGAGGGGGAGAGCGGCACGGTCTATTCTTCCTTCGGACGCTGCGGCCGCTGCCGGCGCATGCGTTGCAGCGCGTACAGGAAGGCGATGGTTGCGAGCAGCCAGAGCGCGCCGATGATCCATGAGCGGAAGCGAATGGCGACCGTGGCCCAGGTGGTCTGGTCGGGATAGGCGACTTGGAGCAGGGTGTCGCGCGCGGTCGACATCGCGAGTGCGAGGCCGTTCTGATCGACGAACGCCACGTCGCCGCGCCCGATATGCAGGCTCGCGGGGGCCGGCAGGCCACCGTCGGAAGCGAGCGACTTCACCCAAAGGCCCGGTTTGCCGCCCGAACTGACCAGTTGCGCCACCGCCCCGCTCGCGAAGCCGCCGAGGTCGAGCAAAGTGCGGCCCGACCGGTCGTTGACGACGACGCGGCCACGGTCGAACCGGACATGCGGATCCGAACCGCTGGGGGGCTGCGCGCCGACCACCAGGAACGGCGCCGTGGGGGTCGCTGCCGTTTCATTGTCGGCGAAGTGCACATTGATCGGCGCTAGTTCGGGCGACAGGTTGGCGACAATATCGGACATGAGGCCGAGATAGCGGTCGGGCCGTTCGGCGGCGGCCGCAGGCGCCACCACGTCGATGCCGTTGCTCCAGCGTGCGGTGAGATCGCCGAAGTCGCGGGCCGGGCTGGAAGACGTGAGGATCACGGCGCTCGAGCCGAGAATCTGCGCGGGATAGCCTTGCGGTTCGAAGCGGCAGTCGCCCTGGGCGCTCCGTCGCAGGACGACGGCGCGGATATTGGCGGCGGTCTCGATGAAGCCTTCCGGCAGGGCTATGTCGAGATGCGTCGGCGCGTCATTCTCCGCCACCGCGCTGGCGAGCAGGCGGTCGTTGACGAAGACGCTGACCACCGCTTTTTCGCCGGTGCCGTCCGGCGCGACCATGATGTCGAGCAAGAGCCGCGCGATCCTCGTATCGGCGGGCAGGCGGCGGGTGTCGACCGACACGCCGATGACGGCGCGGCCGAAAACCTCCACGGGCGCGGGCGCAAGGCCGAGCCGGTCGAATGTGATGCGATCGCCGGTGACCTTTGGCGCGGCGAGCGCGGCGACTGTTGCGCTGTTCAGTCCGCGGGTAGCGCCCATCAAGGTCGCGCCGAGCAGGCGGGAGGCGCGCACGCCAGTGCCTTCGGAAATCAGAAGCGCGGGATATCCGCCGACGCGGATCGCATTGATCACGCCGGCATTCGGATCGTCTCCGGCCCGGTTGGCAAAGGGCGGCGGCACCGCGCCGGTGACCTCCTCGGGCGTGCCGATGACGACCAGGCCGCGCGTCCAAAGGCGGCGGCCTTCGGCGTCGACCGTTTCGGGCGGGCGTTCGTAGCCCGCGTGGAATTGCGCGCGCCGGCCGGTATTGGCGAGCGAGCGGGAGACCGCGATGGCGGCGGCGAAGTCGGAGGTCGACAAGCGCCGGTTCGGCAGCAATATCGTCACTTTGCGCGGCATCAGCGCGGCGATGGTCGCGACATCATTGAGCTGCGCCGGATCGAATTCGAGGTCGAGCCCGGATTCCGGCCGCACCGTCACGCTGTCGCCGACAAAGCGCACGTCGATGCAGCGGTTCTGGGTGGCCGCGCCGTTGTAGACGAACGACAGTTTGACGAATCCGTCGCGCGGTTTCGCGCCGTTGAGCGGCACCTGGATGACGCGCGCCATGCCCTTGCCGTCGAGTGCGATGGAGGCGGCGCTGCGGTCGTTGGCCAGGACTTCCAGGCTGCGGCGCGCCTCGTGCGCCGTCACGTCGTCGAGCACCAGCGTCAGTTGCTTGATTGTGATGGCGTCGGATTGCGGTACCGGAATGAAGATTTCGCGGCGGCCGCCCATATTGGCGAAACGGACGCCGTCCGCGTAGCCGATATCGGCGAGCGTGACGGTGGCGACGACCAAATTCGAGCGCGGCGCCGGCGCCGCCGGACGCACTGCTTGCGCTTGCGCCATGGCGCGCTGCGGCGGCAAAGGCGTTGGCGAACCGTACGGGCGCACATGGATCTGCGCCGCGGCGAAGGAAGTAAATACCGTCAGGCCAAAAAGCGTGGCCGGTACGCGAACACGTGCACGCATGATTTCATCCCCGACCCCTGATGGAATTCAATTCCGATTGCGCCGCCTCGCGGAGACCGTCGAGCGCTGTCCGATAGGCGGCGATCTCCTGCGGCGTCAGCGGACGCTTCATCTTCGCCGGCTCGCGCAGGACGGTTTCCGCGGCGCGCGCGGCCGCGCCGACCGCGGTAAAACCGACCGAAGGCGCGATGCCGCACATTTCGTGCAGGCTGCGATGGGTGACGACGAGGGACTCGATCGCATCGGCGTCGATGTCGCCGAGACGCGGAAGAATGGCGAAACCGCCGTCGACTTTTCCCGGTAATGCAGCAGCGAAACGCTGTTGAATGCGGGCGATCCGCGCGGCGAATTCGTCGTCGTCCAAGACAAAAGTCCCCCAACAACTAGCGGGAATGCGGCGCCCGCAAGCCGGAAACTTTGTGCTTGAAATCGGCGACCAGTAAAATCCGAAGTTGCGCTTACGTGTTTTTCATTAGCGGCGGAACGGTTTTGAAAAGAGATTGCGGCACGGCGAAAAAGTTTCGGCGTTCAATGTCTCGACGATTCAATGCGGCAATGAAACGCGATGAGCGCGCGGCAAATGGGCCGGCGGCCGCCGAGCAGGTGGACCTTGCCGTCGAGCACGCCCGCCGAGATCGCGCCGCGCGGCCGCGCAAGACCTGCGATCGGCGCCCACTGGGCGGTCGCCGTGTGGTAGACAAAGCACTTCGAATGCGGGCAGCGGTTCTGCTCGAGAAAGCCGCCGAAGGTGTAAAGCTTGGTGCCGGTCGACACGCCCGCGACGTGATTGCAGGCGATGGGGAAAGGCGCCTTCAACTCCCATTGCCCCGCTTTGGAATCGATGAACTGGTGTCCGCTCTCCACGGCCGCGGCCGGTTTCGGTCTGCGAAAACATATGTGCAACGCACTGGCGTCACCGTGTCGCGGGCGGATTGCAGTATCCCACAATATTAATTGACGTGCAGCATTGTGAGAAATAGCGTCCCGCGCGGACTGGGCGCGTCCGGCGCGTCGACAGGCAGGAGAGCGAAACCGATGTCGGCAGGCAACAAGCTCAACGGCGCCCAGGTCATCGTCGACTATCTGATCCAGGAAAAAGTCCCTTACGTCTTCGGCCTGTGCGGGCACGGCAATATCCAGTTCATCGATGCGCTTTATGAGCGGCGCGACGACATCAAGACGATCTCAGTCCATCACGAAAGCGTCGCCGGCTTTATGGCCGACGTCTATTACCGGGTGTCCGGCCGGCCGACCGCGACCTTCACCTCCTGCGGCCCCGGCTCGGCCAATCTGCCGATCTCGCTGACGACGGCCTATCTCGACTCGGTGCCGTTCCTGGCGGTCACCGGCAATGTGCCGACCAGCCAATTCAATCGCGGCGCGTTCCAGGAAATGTATCGCCAGCACCAGGCGGATTTTCCCTCCATGGTGCGCGGCTGCTGCAAGAAGGTCTATCAGCCGACGCGCGGCGAGATGGTGCCGCTCGCGGTGCGGCAGGCCTGGAAGACCATGGTGACGGGACGGCCTGGGCCGGTGGTGCTCGACGTGCCGTTCGACGTGTTCCTGGAAGCGGCGGCGGAAGAGGCGCCCAAGCCCGAGGAATGGAGCGCAAACATCTCGAGCCGCTGCGGCGCCGATCCCGACGGCGTCGTGAAGGCGGTCGACATGCTGCTTTCCGCCGAACGGCCGTGCATTTTGGTCGGGCAGGGGGTGCGTTACGGCGGCGCCTGCGACGAACTGCTGACGCTCGCCGAGCGGCTGCAAATCCCGGTCGCCGCCTCCATGAGCGGGCTCGGGGCGATCGACACGCACCATCCGCTTGCGCTCGGGCTGGTTGCGCGCGGCGGCCATTATCAGGCCAATCACGCGACGCGGCAGGCCGACGTGCTGCTGGCGCTCGGCGTGCGTTTCGACGACCGTACTTCGTCGTCGTGGATCCCGGGCTATTCCTTCACGATTCCGCCGACCCGGCTCATCCATGTCGACATCGATCCGGAGGAGATCGGCCGCAACTATCCGGTCGCGCTCGGGCTGATGGCCGATGTGCGCACCTTCCTGCGCCAGGTGCTCGACGAACTCGACAGCCGCAAGGACATCGAGACAAAGCGCGACGCGCGCAGAATATGGCTCGCGCAGATCGACACCTACCGCCAGGAATGGGACAAGCTCGTTGCTCCCGGCTTTTCCGACGACAGCCAGCCGATCAATCCGCAGCGCGCGGCGGTCGAGAT
>JAKAHJ010000121.1 GCA_021815055.1 Pseudomonadota bacterium
ATATGGCCGCTTTTGAGAGCGTCGACCAGTGCCGCTTCGTCGACCAGCGCGCCGCGCGCGGTATTGACGAGGATCGCCCCCGGCTTCATGCGCGCGATGCGCTCGCGGCTGAGGAAGCCGCGCGTTTCGTCGTTGAGCACGAGGTTCAACGATACCACCTCGGCGCGCGCAAGCAGCGTGTCGATGTCGGTGGTGGGAACGTCCGTTTCGCGCGGCGTTCGGTTATAGCCGATCACGTCCATGCCGATGCCCTTGGCAATGCGCGCCACCTCGGCGCCGATCCCGCCCATTCCGATCACGCCGAGCGTCTTGCCCTGAAGCTGCACGCCTTCCTGCGGGGTCCAAATCCCGGCGCGGATGTCGCGGTCCATGCGGGCGACGTCGCGCGCAGCCGCGAACATCAGCGCGACGGTGTGCTCGGCGACCGCGGTATCGCCATAGCCCTTGATCGTGTGCACGGTGATGCCGCGGCCCGCGAGTTCGCCGATGTTCATGTAGCTCGCGGCGCCGGTGCCGAGGAAAACGACATGCTTCAGGCGCGGACACTGCGACACCAACTCGGTCGGCATGTAGGAATGATCGTCGAGCGCGATCTCGCAATCGTCGAGCACGCGCGGCAGGTCCGCGCCGACACGATCGGTGCGATTGACCGCGATGGGGGGATCGTCGGGACGAATGACTTTCGCCCACACCGGCGCGAGCTGATCGTTGCAGTCGATGAAGATGGATTTCATGTCACGCCGCGCTTTGCGCCTTCTCGCGCAGCGTGTTGCGGCGGAAGGTCAAGTGATCGATCTCGTGAATTTCGACCGTGAGGCCGACCGGATGCATCGGATTGACCGGCGCGAGGCGCGTGTCGGACCGCACGGGTGCGGATACCGGCGAGTTCTGCCACCGCGCTGTCGATGGTGGCCTGGTGCAGACCGGCGACGAGCCCGGCGACATCGAGACGGTCTTCGAGATTGGCGGAATATTCGGCGACGATGTGCGGCATTTCTCCCCCGGTCCGGTTTCGCGCTTGGCTCGGCGGCGTTGACGCTCCCGCTCATGCGGAATACATGCGTATGGCGCACCCCGGCCCGGGAAGCATAGCCACGAGAAACCAATGATTCCATGCCGTCCGCTGGCGGTTCCGGTAAAAGTCTGGATATTTCGATGAAATTGGCGAGTTTTAGGGTGCGGGGCCGGGAAAGTTTCGGCGTCGTCGCGGGCGAGGGGGTGATCGACCTCAAGCTGCGCTTGGGCCCGCGCTACGACGCGCTCATCGATCTCCTGCGCGACGAGGGAATCGAGCGTGCGCGTGAGGCGGCGCGCGGCGTACGGGCCGATTATCCGTTTCGCGAGGTGGAATGGCGGCCGCCGATCACCGCGCCGGAAAAGATCCTGTGCATCGGCCTCAACTACGCCAACCGCAGTGCCGATTACGGCGATCAGGAAATCCCGAAATATCCCAGCATATTCTGTCGCGCGCCCAACTCCCTGGCCGGGCATGAGCAGGCGATCGTGAGGCCGCGCGAATCCGAACAACTCGACTACGAAGGCGAGATCGTCCTGGTGATCGGCCGTAGCGGACGCCGCATCGCGCGCGAGCAGGCGCTCGATCACGTGCTCGGCGTCACGCTGTGCAACGAAGGAACCATCCGCGACTGGATCGGGCATGGCAAGTTCAATGTGACGCAGGGCAAGAACTGGGACGCGACCGGCAGCATCGGCCCGTGGATCGTTACCAGCGACGAAGTCGATCTCACCAGGCCGCTGCACATCACCGTCCGGATCAACGGCGAGGTAACGCAGGACGACAGCACGGCCAACCTGATCAAATCGTTTTCCGAGCTGATCGCCCATGTCTCCACCTTCATGACGCTCAAGCCCGGCGACATCATCGTCACCGGCACGCCCGTGAAGCTCGGCCCGCGCAGCGATTCGCCGCGCTGGCTGGCGCCGGGCGATACGATCGAGGTCGAAGTGCCGGAGATCGGTGTGCTGCGCAATACGGTGGTGGCGGAACAATGAGCGAGACGCGCAAGGCTGCGTGCATCATCGGCTGGCCGGTCAAACATTCGCGCTCGCCCTTGATCCACAATTACTGGATCGAGCAGCACAAGCTCGACGCCGAATACCGGCGCGAGGAAGTGCCGCCGGAGCAATTCGACGACTTCGTCGAGACGTTGCGCGATCACGGCTATATCGGCGCCAATGTCACCGTCCCGCACAAACAGTCTGCACTCGCATTGTCTTTGCCGGATGAGCGCGCCCGTGCGGTGGGCGCCGCCAATACGCTCTGGTACGACGACGGTACGCTGCGCTCGACCAATACCGACGTGGAAGGCTTTCTCGCCAATCTCGACAAGGCGACGCCGGGCTGGGACCGCGGGTTGGAAACGGCTGTGGTGCTCGGCGCCGGCGGAGGGGCGCGCGCCGTCGTGTTCGCGCTGCTGCAGCGGGACGTGCAGCGCGTCTATGTGATCAACCGGACGCTCGAGCGGGTGGAGGTCCTGCAGAAGCAGTTCGGCGCGCGCGTGCGCGCGGCCGGATGGGACGAAACCACAGGGCTGTTGGGCGGCGCGGGCCTGCTGGTCAACACCACCACGCTCGGCATGAGCGGGCAGCCGCCGCTCGAGATCAACCTGCGTTGTCCGGCCTCGCTGGTGGTGGCCGACCTCGTCTATGCGCCGCTCGTCACGCGCCTTTTGGCGACGGCACGCGCGCGCGGGCTTCGCACGGCGGACGGGCTCGGCATGCTGCTGCACCAGGCGGTGCGCGGTTTCGAACTGTGGTTTGGCGTGCGGCCGGAAGTGACGCCCGAATTGCGGGCATTGGTCGAAGCCGACCTCGTCGGCCACGCGCCGGAAGACAAGGGGCTGCAGGAAACGGTGCGAGAAAAAGTGGCGAAATCCGCGCGCGCCGGCCGGCGGAATAATAGGAAGAGCGGGTAGCGTCGTTCCGAGCCGGGTGCAGCGGGCGTGGCCCGTCAGCGCACGCGCCTTGACGGCGCATGCGCGGAGCCGCGCGCGGGAACGTCGAGATCGGCGGCGAGCTCCGGCATCTCGCGCATCAACTGCACGAGCCGGCTTTGCCGGCCGCCTTGGGCGCGTGCTTCGCGCTGTTCTTCGATTGGTCGGCGCACCTCGTCGCAGCGCGCAAGCGCGTCGATGCCGGCGCCGTGTTCGGCCAGCCGCGCCAGCCAAGGCGTGAAGTCTTCGAGTTTTTCCGCCACCACGTGGATGACGCCGCATTCTTCCTGCACGCGGCCGGTCACCGCCACATAGCGCGCGCCGAGCACGACGGGGCGGACGCGTTCGAATACTTTCGGCCATACGATGGCATTGGCGACAGCGCTCTCGTCCTCGATGGTCATGAACACCACGCCTTTGGCCGAGCCGGGCCGTTGCCGGCAGGTGACGAGGCCGGAGATCGTTACGCGCGCGTTGCGTGCGACGCTGCGCAGCGCCTCGTTGCGCAGGATTCCGCGCTGGGCGAGATCGCCGCGCAGAAACTGCGCCGGATGCGCACGCAGCGACAGCCTGAAGAAGCGATAGTCGTTGATCACTTCCTCGCCGATCGGCATCGGGGGCAAACGAACTTCGGCTTCACTTGCCACAAGCACTGAGCGCTCCCTCTCCCCTTGCTCTGACTGTTCCCTCCCCCGCTTGCGGGGGAGGGTTAGGGAGGGGGCAGGCGCTTGCTCGGCGGTTGAAGCAGAGCTCCCTCCTGACGCGCCATCGCTGCGCTTCGGCACATCGACCTCCCCCGCAAGCGGGGGAGGTAAAGAAGAGGCAAGCGGGGATTGAGATTGCGGCGCCGACTTTCCCTGTAAGGGGTGTGAAGAAGCAAATAACGGCAGATCGTCGTCGCGGTCGCCGACGCGGCCGAGCGCTTTCGCCGCCCACAGCCCCTCGCGCCGCGTGAGGCCGAGCGAACCGAAGGCATCGGCATCGGCGAGCCGCTCGATGACGCGTGGGGATAGGCCCGTGCGCAGCCAGACATCGCGCACGGAGTCGTATTTACCCTCTCCCCGTGAGCGCATGCGCGCGGTGGGGAGGGTAGGCAGCGAAGCTGCCGGGTTGGGGGGATCTCCTGGATTTTGTGCGTCCGGAAAAAAGCGTCCCCCACCCCCGACCCCTCCCCACCGCTCCGCTTCGCTACGTGGGGGGAGGGGAGAATCGCGACTTTCCACAATTGCCCGCACATCCTCTTCCGACAGTCCCTTGATCTCGCGCAGGCCGAGGCGGATCGCGTGCGTCGCGTAGGTGTCCTCACTCATCTCGCGATGCAATTCGTGGATTGCCGCGCGCGGTCCGGGCTCGAGCGTCGAATTCCAATCGGAATGATTGACGTCGGGCGGGCGCACCTCGACGCCGTGCTCGCGCGCGTCGCGCACGATCTGCGCCGGCACGTAAAAGCCCATCGGCTGCGCGTTCAGAAGCGCTGCGGCGAATGCATCCGGATAGCGGCATTTGAGCCAGGCCGAGGCATAGACCAGTAGTGCGAAGCTCGCCGCATGGCTTTCCGGAAAGCCGTATTCGCCGAAGCCCTCGATCTGCTGGAAGCAGCGTTCGGCGAAATCGCGCGCATAGCCGTTCGCGAGCATGCCGTCGATCATCTTGCGCTGGAACGTGCCGATGGTGCCGACGCGTTTGAAGGTCGCCATGGCGCGGCGAAGCTTGTCGGCTTCCGCCGGCGTGAAACCGGCGGCGACGATCGCGATCTTCATCGCCTGTTCCTGGAACAGAGGCACGCCCAGCGTCTTCGACAGCACCGCTTCCAGCTCTTTCGACGGATAGGAGACCGGCTCGATTCCCTGCCGCCGGCGCAAATAGGGATGCACCATGTCGCCCTGGATCGGACCGGGCCGCACGATCGCCACTTCGATGACGAGGTCGTAGAAGTTCGCAGGTTTCAGCCGCGGCAGCATGGTCATCTGTGCGCGGCTTTCCACCTGGAACACGCCGAGCGAGTCGGCGCGCTGCAGCATGCGGTAGACGGCGGGGTCTTCAGGCGGGATGGCGGCGAGGGTAAGGGCACCTCTTTCACCTCTCCCCGCTTGCGGGGAGAGGTCGACCCGCTGAAGCGTTAGCGAAGGCGGGGCGGGTGAGGGGGCTTTGCCGCAAGTCTGAGCCCGCTGTGACGCCCCCTCATCCGGCTCGCAGCTTCGCTGCTCGCCGACCTCTCCCGGCAAGCGGGGAGAGGTGGCGGCGAGGCTGTAATGTTTGTCCACCAAATCCAGCGCCTTGCGTAGGCACGACAGCATGCCGAGGCCCAGCACGTCGATCTTCAGAATCCCGAGCGCGTCGAGATCGTCCTTGTCCCATTCGACGAAGGTGCGGTCTTCCATGGCCGCATTGCCGATCGGCATCACCTCATCGAGCCGGCTCTTCGTGATCACGAAGCCGCCGACATGCTGCGATAGATGGCGCGGGAAGCCGTTGATCTCCGCGGCCAGCGCCGCGATCTGCCGCATGCGCGGGCTTTGCGGATCGAGGCCGGTGCGCTTGATCGCGTCGTGCGATACCGCGCCGCCGCCGCCGCCCCAGATCGACGACGACAACGCGCCGATGGCGTCCTCCGAAAGGCCGAAAGCCTTGCCGACCTCGCGGATGGCCGAGCGCCCGCGATAGGAGATCACGGTGGCGGCGATGCCGGCGCGCTCGCGCCCGTATTTCTTGTAAATGTACTGGATCACCTCCTCGCGCCGCTCGTGTTCGAAATCGACGTCGATGTCGGGCGGCTCGCGCCGCTCCGGCGAGATGAAGCGCTCGAACAGGAGATCGGCGCGATCGGGATCGACTTCGGTGACGCCGAGACAGAAGCACACCGCGGAATTGGCGGCCGAGCCGCGGCCCTGGCAGAGGATGCCCTGGCTGCGGGCGAAACGCACGATGTTGTTCACGGTGAGAAAATAAGGCGCGTATTGTAGTTGCGCGATCAATTTAAGTTCGTGATCGAGGCTCAAGCGCACCTTGTCGGGCAGGCCTTGCGGATAGCGCCGCGCCGCGCCTTCATAGGCCAGATGCACGAGCGCGTCCTGCGCGTTGGAAAAGCCTTCCACCGTCTCGTCGGGATATTCGTAGCGCAATTCGTCGAGCGAGAAGGTGAGCGCCTCGCTCAAGCGCAGCGTTTCCTCGATCGCCTCCGGCGCGTCCCGGAACAGCCGTGACATTTCATCGGGCGGCTTCAGGAAACGTTCGGCATTGGGGGCGAGCTTGCGTCCGGCGCGGTCGATCGTGACCTTCTCGCGGATGCAGGTGAGCACATCGGCGAGCGGACGGCGGTCGGGATGATGGAAGTGTACGTCGTTGACCGCGATCAGCGGTACCTGCGTTTCGCGCGCGATCTCTTTGAGGCGCGCGAGCCGCGCACGGTCGCGTCCGCGATAGAGCATGGCGGCTGCGAGCCGCACGCGGCTGGGGGCGGCATTGCGCAATTTGGACAGCAATCGGGATTCTCCGCCCATCACCACCAGTTCGAGCCCGAAACTGTGCGCGATGAGATCGTCGAGTGTGAGAATGCACTCGCTCTTCTTGCCGCGCAGATTGCCGAGCGTGAGCAGGCGGGTGAGCCGGCCCCAGCCGGCGCGATCGCGTGGATAAGCGAGGATGTCCGGTGTGCCGTCGGAAAAGACCAGCCGCGCGCCCGGGTGATAGCGCAAGCCGAGATTATGTTCGCGCCTGGTGAGGTGGGCGCGCACCACGCCGGCGACCGAATTGCGGTCGCAAAGGCCGATGCCGTAAAGCCCGACATGGGCGGCCTGCATCATCAGTTCCTCGGGATGCGAGGCCCCGCGCAAGAAGGAGAAATTCGAAGCGACGGCGAATTCGAGGTAACGCATTTTACTGTTGGCCGGTGCTTGCCGTGCTCCTCACCATGAGGCACGGGTCACGCGCACATGCCGTGCATGAACCAGGTCGGCGCGGCGGCGCCTTGCGCCAGATCTTTCCGCATCAAGTCGCGGTAGAGGCCCGCGCGGAACAACCAGAAACGCAAACCGCTTTCGTCCTCGACGCGGAAATAATCGCGCGCAAGATTTCCCAAAGATTGGCCGCCGTGCTCGCTCCACCAGGCGCCCTCGATGCGTTCGGGACCTTCGGCTGCGATCACCTCGTGCAGCGCGCGTCGCCAGCGGAAACGCAAAGGCGGACCGTCCGGCACTTCCGCTACCGCTTCGATCGGCTCCGGCCGCGCCAGCAGCCGCAAGGGCCGCGGCGCAAGATCGGCTTCGCTGCGGTAGCGGCGGAACGCGTCCCAGCCGGGCTCGGCACTTTTCATCTGCGCCGGAACGTGAGCCACGGCGAGTTCGGGGATGTGGCTGTCTTGCGCGATCGGCCGGCGCACGCGCTGCGCGCCCAGCCGTGCGCTCAGGCGATCGACCAGGCGGTCGAGTTCGGCCTCGTCCGGCGCGCCGCCGATGCCGATCTGCTCGGGCGGGCAGGTCTCGGCCACCAGAACCGACAACCGCGCCATGTCGAAACCGAAGCCGGGATCGAGCGCATCGGCGAGCGCGGCGAGCCGCTCCACGAACAGCGCGCGGATCGCCAAAGGCGCGCGTACCGGACGCGAGGTGCCGGCGGCGATGCGGCACAGTGCGCCGTCGGTGCGGAACAGCGTGAGCTCGAGCCGGCGCGCGCCGTCGCCGCGCCGTTCCAAAGCGATCTTCAATCGCCCCGCCAGACGCTCGACGGCCTTCAGCACGTCTTCCTCGCGCGCGATCGGCTCGGCGAAACGCTGCTCGGCCACGTAAGGTGCGACCGGTAGGCGCGGGTTGAGCGGCTCGTGTTCTTGCCCCAGCGCGCGGTCGAGCTGGCGCAGCAGATCAAATCCGAAACGCGCGGTGAGCGGACTGCGCGGCAGGTCGATGATGTCGCCGATGCCTTTGAGGCCGACACGTGCGAGCGAGGCCACCGTGCCGGGCGAAAGTCGGAGCGCGGAAAGCGGCAACGGTGCGAGCAGCTCGTGCTCCTCGCCGCAAACATAGTTTCCCGGTTCGCCCAAATGCGCGGCGGCCCAGGCGGCGCCGATGTTGCCGGCAATGGCAATGCGATACGCAAAGCCCGCCGCTTCCAGCCGGTTACCGAGATCGGCGACCAGAGCTTCTTCGCCGCCATAGAGATGCGCGCAGCCGGTGATGTCGAGCAGCAAGCCGTCGGGCGCATCGCAGGCGACGAGCGGCGTGTAGCGCAGGCAGAGGTCGGCGATTGTTTCGAGCAGTTGCGCGTCGGCGTCGTGGTCTTCCGGTACGGCTTCGAGCGCGGGATGCATGGCGCGCGCCTGCGCCAGCGCCATGCCCGGAGCAAGGCCGAGCTGCTCTGCCCGTTCATCCACGGCGGTGAGCACATCGGCATTGCCGCGCTTGCCGTAAATTACGAGCGCGCCTTCTTCACCTCTCCCCGCGCTTGCCGGAGCGCAGCGGAGGCAAGCGGGTGAGGAGGCTTGGCTGCGATTCTGAGCTTGTCGAAACGCCTCCTCACCCGGCTCGCCCGCCTTCGCGCTGCGCGCTTCGGCGCGCTCGCC
>JAKAHJ010000122.1 GCA_021815055.1 Pseudomonadota bacterium
ACGGAACATGTAAAAAGAAACCGATCCTGTTCTTATGGCCGCGCTCGCGCAGCGCCCGCGCCAGCGGTATCAAATGATAATCGTGGACCCACACGATGTCGTCCGGCCGCAGCAGCTTGTCCAGCCCACGCGCGAAATATTCGTTCACCCGCAAATAACCGCCGAGATCGCGCCGCGTGAACTCCGCGAGATCGAGCCGATAATGCAGAATCGGCCACAGTACCCGGTTGGCGAATCCGTTGTAGAACTCTTCGTAGTCGTCCTTGCGCAATCCGGTCGTGACGTAAGTGACGCGATCGTGCTCGACGGTCTTGGCCGGGCCCGGATCGTTATCGGCTATCCGCCCGCTCCAGCCGAACCATACGCCCTTGCGCTGACGCAAAGCTGGCCGGATGGCCACTTCGAGACCGCCGGCGCGCGCCCTGCCCTCCGGCAAGCCCACGCGGTTCGAGACTACGACGAGCCGTGCCAAAATCGATCCCCCCAACTCGGCGAGAGCTTGATCGCGGTCAAGATCAGCCCCGACATCGAATAGGTCTGGGGATAATTCCCCCACAGCCTGCCCGTCGCCGGATGCACGTCTTCCGACAACAGGCCGTACCGGTTACGCAGGCGAAGCGCATCGACAAACATCTCGCGTGCCTTTTCGCGCCGTCCGACTTCGAACAATGCATCGATCAGCCAGAAACGGCAAATCAAAAAAGCCGTCTCCGGCAAGCCGAAATCGTCGGCCGCAATATAACGCATAACGTGAAAGTCGCGCCGGAGTTCACGGTCGATCGCATCGACCGTTGCCACGAAGCGGGGATCATCCGACGAAACGAGCCCGAGCTCGGAGAGCAAGAGCACGCTGGCGTCGAGCTCGTCGCCTTCGAAGGCACCGGAAAACGCATTGCGGCGCGGATTCCAGGCGCGTTCGAGCGTCGCGTCGCGTATCCGCTTGGCGTGTTCGTCCCAGTAGCGCGCCCGTTCCGTGAGATTGAGGCGGGCGGCGATCGCCGCGAGCCGCTGACAGCCGGCCCAGCACATGGCAGCCGAATGCGTATGGATGCGCGTTCGCCCGCGATATTCCCAAATTCCGGCATCGGGCTCGAAGGCCAGTCTGGCGGCCTCCTCACCGAATGGCTCGATCATGCGGAATAGCGCCAGATCGCCCGGCCGCGGCAGCCTGCGATCGAAGAACATCGGCGTCGCCGCCATGATGATGCTGCCGTAGACGTCGTGCTGGCTCTGATGCGACGCGGCATTGCCGATACGGACCGGCCCGTCTCCGTCATAACCGGCGAGATCCGGCGCCGTGCGTTCTTCGAGCGGATCGGTGTGCACGATTCCATAAAGCGGCCGTATGCTCGCGGCGCGGCCGGCGGCGATGCTCAGGATGTAGGAGATGAAATCCTCCATCATGCGCGTTGCGCCGATGCGATTGAGCGCGCGCACGACGAAGAACGCATCGCGCATCCAGCAATAGCGATAGTCCCAATTACGGCCGGCGCCCGGCGCTTCCGGAATCGAAGTGGTGAGCGCGGCGACGATCGCGCCGGTCTCTTCGTAGCTCGACAGCTTGAGCGTGATGCCGGCGCGGATGATCTCATCCTGCCAGTCCACCGAATAGGCAAGCCGCCGCACCCATTCCAGCCAATAATCGTGCGTGCGTTCGCAAAAATCGCGGCAGGTCGTTTCGAGCGTGCCTTCGAACGGCTCGTCGGTGCCGAATACCATGCGCACCGGCCGGGTCAGCACGAAGGAGGCTTCGTTCTCGATATAGGAAAGCGGCGCATCCGAGGTCAGCCTGACCGGGACGTCGTCGCGCCAGTAGCGGATATGATTGCTGCCCGAGGAGCGCGAAGCGACCGGCACGCCATAGCGATGGGTCGGGCGGAAGCGGATGGTAATGCGCGGCATGCCGCCGATCGGCTCGATGATCCGCATGATCTGCGGCGGACGAAACGTGCGCCCGAGATTCTGGAATCGCGGCGCGAAATCCGTGATGCGCACGGCTCCGCCTTTGTCGTCGATCAGTTCGGTGACGACGATGGCGGTATTGCGCACGTAATCGGAGCGCGTCTCGACCTGCCCCTCGAGGACGACATCGGTGAAGCCTTTCTCCTCTCCGGCGGCAACGAGCCGGCAGAACACCGGATCGCCGTCGTAACGCGGGAGGCACCACCAGACGATCCGTGACGACGGTTCGATCAGCGCCGCGGTGCGCCCGTTGCCGATGACCGCGAGATCGAGCCCATAACCGCTCATGAATGAGCCGCCGCGTTTGCCGCCAATTGCCGCAATGCCTGACGCACCTCGCCGGGTGAAGCGAAAATACCCGCGACGTTCGCAAAATGCCGGCCCACCGCGAAACCCTTGCCGCGCAGTTCGGGCAATACCCTGAACACGGACTCGTCGGTCACGTCGTCGCCGACGAAAACGGGCGTGCGGCCGGCGAACGGGCGGCGGGTCATCAGTTCGCGCACCGCCTCACCCTTGTCGATCCCGGGACGCTTGACCTCGAACATCGCCTTGCCGAGCAAGAGCTCGGTCCTTTCGCCGGGAAACGCAGCGCGGTTTTCGGCGATGTGCCGGCGCAATCGCTCCGCTTGCCGGGGCGCGGCCCGATAATGCAGCGCGACAGAATAACCCTTGTCCTCAAACAGCACCCCGGAATCGGGCGTCGCCGCTGCGACGAGATTCCGGCGCAGTTCTTGCGGCAACGGATCGATACGGGCGACCGGCGGTCCCGCCGCGACGCGCATCTCGGCACCGTGGCCGCCGATTGCCGGCAATTCGAGCGGCGCGAAGATCCGGTCGATGTCGCGAATTGGCCGTCCGCTCACAAGCGCCATTGCGCCACCGGTCAGTTCGAACAGCCGCTCGAGGGATTCCTTGAGTGCGTCGGAGACGTCGACCTCGAAGGGCGACGGACCGATATCGATCAAAGTACCGTCGACGTCGAACAAGAGCGCGATCGAGCGAAGGTCGAGACCGGTAAAGATGCACATGGCCGCGTCGTCACGGATATCGCGATTCGGCATCGTTTATCCCGGTCAATGTTCGGCCGTGGCAGATTACCGCGCCAGCACTTCGACGTCGCCATCGACCCCCGTGACGACCTTGAATTCGCGCTCATAGACCTTGCCTTCGTTGCGGGCAATGGCGCGGTATTCGCCCTCGGCCAGGATCACGCGCGGAAAGGCGCCGATCGATTCTTTGATCACGTCGCCACCGGGCGTCAGCACCGACCAGGCGGTATTGGCGAGCGCCTCGCCGCCCTTTTCGGTAACCAGCTTGAGCGTGATGGCGGCCGCCCGGTGGGTCACCGTGACGTCGGTAAGCTTGCCGGCCTCGACCCGGATGTCGGAACGCACCACCGAATTGGCATCGCCATAATTCGACGTGATGTGGTAGGTGCCCGCCGGAACCACCACGACATTGCCGGTCGCCACGCGCTCGGCGATCGGCCGCCGGTCGCCGCCCGGCTCGAATTGGCTGCCCTTGTAGACGTCGAACGAAATCTGCCCGGCAGGAATGCGCACATTGCCGACGCGGCCCTCCATGCGCAACGCGCCCGCCGGAAGATCGAACTCCTGGTGGACGGTCGGCCCGAGCAGATTGACCGGCTTGACCGCGGTGGCCAGCCCGAAGCCGACATGGACGATGTAGGGGCCGGCCGGCAGCACCAGCGTAGGCGCCGCCGATGTATCCTCCTTGACCAGCCGGTAGCTGCCGCTCGAATCCGGCTTGGCGGAGAACACGCGCCAAGTGAGCCCGCCGCCGATCGCCGGGGCGTTCTTGCCGAAGCGCGCGCTGAGGGCGAGCGCGACCTGCCCGGCCGGCACCATCGGAATGGCCGCATTCGGCAACATCAACGCCGGCTTCCCCGGAGCCAGTACTGCGCCGGGCGCGAAAACCTCGGCCGCCGTGTCACCGCCGGGCGAGATCAATCCGCCACTCGCAGGCGCACCCGAAAACAGTGAACCGGCGCTCGCATCTTGCGCCGATGCCGCGCTGGACGACAGCAAGCAAAAAATGATCGCAAAAACCGGCCCGAGCGGGCCGGCGGCGAGGATTGCGGAAGAAAAGCGCATGACCGCCAATTTTTCGGTCGGAATCGCGGCGATTTCAAGCCGCTTACGCGGTTTGTTTCCACCGCAAGGCTATGCTAGGGGCGCCAATCGACCTTTTGAGGCCCCCATGCTCGATGCCTTGCAGCTCTTGAAGACTCGCCGCTCGGTGAAGCCGATGGAATTGACAGGTCCTCCCCCAAGCGCCGCCGAGATCGACACGCTGCTGACGATTGCCTCCCGCGTGCCCGATCACGGCAAGCTCGAGCCCTGGCGCTTCATCCTATTCGAAGGCGACGCGCGCGCGGCGGCCGGGGCCATCATCGCCGATGTCTTCCGCGCCGGGCGGGGCGATGCGACGGCCGAGCAGATCGACTTCGAGCGCGGGCGGCTTTCGCGCGCACCACTGGTCATTGCCGTCGTCAGCCGCGCGGCGCCGCACGTGAAGATCCCCGAATGGGAGCAGCAATTGTCGGCGGGCGCGGCCGCGATGAATCTGGTGCTGGCGGCTCACGCCATGGGCTACGCCGCAAGCTGGATCACCGAATGGTATGCTTATGACCGCGCAGTCCTGGACCGGCTCGGCCTCGGCCCGCAGGAGCGCATGGCCGGTTTCGTTCATATCGGCCGGCCGGCAAAGCCGCCCGAGGACCGCGAGCGGCCCCCCCTCGACGCGATCGTCACCCGCTTTTCGGCACCGGGGCATTGACGTCGCCGCTTTCGCGACCCAGCGAGGGGAAACCTAATGACGGCCGGCGCATTTAACCTTAACTTCGTCGCCGTCATGCGCCCGCCTCGTCACGCTTCGGTCACAGGACTCCGCCAGCACTTTTCACCATGTTGTCCTGAAACGCTTGTCACGCAACCCGCGCCGGCTCGATCATTGAGGCGAGGGAGAAGTCGCTTTGGTATTTGAAGGCCTCCTCGCGCGCGTGCGGAATGGCGATCGAGCCGCCGAAGCGACGACGCAGTCGCAGCCGGCTCCGACGCGTCCGACGATCGGGCTTGCGCTCGGCGGCGGCGCCGCGCGCGGATTTGCGCATATCGGAGTATTACGGACCCTTGTCGCTCACGGCATCGTGCCCGACGTCATCGTCGGCACCTCGATCGGCGCGGTCGTCGGCGGATGCTATGCGGCCCAGCAACTCGACACCCTGGAGGCTTGGGCGCGCCGTCTCAATGTGCGCAGCGTGCTCGGCTATCTCGACATCAATCTGTCCGGCTCGGGCCTCATCCGCGGCGGCCATCTCGCTGCGCAGCTCGAGACCGAATTGAAGGGCAGCCGTATCGACGACCTGCCGATCCGCTTTGCGGCGATCGCCACCGAATTCAACACCGGCCACGAGATCTGGCTCACCCGCGGGCGCCTCGCCGATGCGTTGCGGGCCTCCTATGCCTTGCCGGGAATTTTTCCACCCGTGCTCATCGGCGGACGCTGGCTGGTCGACGGCGCACTGGTCAATCCGGTGCCCGTTTCCGCCGCGCGCGCGCTCGGCGCCCGCATGGTGATCGCGGTCAATCTGAATTCCGATCTGTTCGGCCGCGGTACGATCATTTCCAGCCACGGCTCGGACGACGATGACGGGGCCGAGGCCGACACCGCGCCCAAACAGAACGGCCTGCGCCGCATGTTCTCGCGCCAGCCTTCGCTGCGCCGGCAATTCCTCGGGCGGCGCGGACGGCCAGGAATCCCGACCGTGATGGTGGAAGCCTTCAACGTCATGCAGGATCGTATCACACGCGCGCGCCTGGCGGGCGATCCACCCGACGTGCTCATCAGTCCGCGGCTCGGCACCATCGGCTGGTTCGATTTCCATCGCGGCAATGAAGCGATCGCCATTGGCGCCGAAGCGGCCGAAAAGGCTCTGGCCGGCGTCAACGAAGCCATTGCCGCGCTGTCGCAGCCCTATTCCGTCAACGGCGCGGCGAAATAACGCCCCGTCCGCCCGCGTCACGCGCTGCGGATGTAGTCGCGCATCGCTTCAGATTCGCGCTCGAATTCCTCGACGCGTTGTTTGACCACATCGCCGATCGAGACCAACCCGACGAGATGCCCGTCGTTCACCACCGGGATATGACGGAATTTACCCGCAGTCATCTGTTCCATGAGCTCTGCGACCGTGTCGTCCTCGCCGCAGGTCATCACGTTGCGCGTCATCGCTTGCGCAACGGGAAGTGCGAGCGCCGTGGCGCCGTGCTCGGCAACCGCGCGCACGATGTCGCGTTCCGACAGTATGCTGGTCCGGCGCCCGCCGACGCCGCGGATTACGACCGCGCCGATGCGGCGGGCGCTCATGAGCTTTGCCGCCGCCGACAGATCCGCCGTTGGTTCGATAGAGACGATTTCGCCGCCCTTGGCGGCCAGAATTGTTCGCACATTCATGGCAGCCTCTCCTTGGACCCGGTCGCCAGGGAGCCCCCGCGATTCCGGGTCAACGAGCAACGATCCCGCCTCCGTACCGGTTCCGTCAACGGGCAAAATGCGCGCACCCGATCTGTGGCATACGCTTAATGCCGCATTGCGCCCGGACCGTCGAATTGACGGTATTCTGGTGCCGGGTCGAACCAGGAAAAAAGCAGTAGGCCGGCGAGGAAACCGCCGATATGCGCCTGCCACGCCACCGGTTCGTCCGCTCCGCCGAGCGACAGCGAACTCAGTCCGAACAGGAGATTGATCCCGAACCAGGCCACCAGAAAGATCACCACCCGCCCGTCTCTCAGTACATGGGTGAGCGGGATCGCGGGCACGCGATAGGCCTCGTCGCCGTCTCCGCGTAGCAATCCGAGCGGACCGCCACGCTGGAATGCAAAACGCATCGCCGCAGCCATGGTGCCGGAGATCGCCGCCGACGCGCCGATCATCGGGTACCGCTCGCCCACGTGGGTCGCCAGATGCATGGCGGCGCCGGCCGCCGCGGTCACGGCGAAGAACGCAAGGAAACGGATTGCACCGAATCGGCGCGCCACCGCGCTGCCGAAAGGCAGCATCCATACCGCATTGACTCCGTAATGAATCCAACTGGCGTGCAGCAGCGAATAAGTGACGAAAGTCCATATTTCGGCGCCGAAGCCGCCCGGCAGCATGCCGCCGAGTACGACGGAACTGTCGTAGCGCGCGGGGATGAACGAAAAGAGCAGCAGAACCTCGGTGTCCTGATCGTGCGTGAGCAGATAGGTGCGCACGGCATGAATCAACGCCAGCACGGCAAGCACGCCGACGACGACCGGAGGAATGTTGAACAGCGGCTCGCGTTTCACGTGGACGTTCCGATGGGCGGTTCGAGTTACGCCCTTGGCCTTCCCGCCGCAAGTGCGGCCCCGCGGAACGCAGCGTTAATTTCAGAAAAATGGAGGGCTCCCGCCCTCCTCGTACCGCGTCATGAGTGATTTGCCGCGCCTTGCCGGCGCTCGCGGCCCCTTGCCCCCGAGGCACTTATCAGTTGTGGCGCTGGAGTGTGCCGAACCGCTGCGCCGGCCCGGATAACGCGGCGTTAACGAGAGGCCAATAGGGTCGTGACGACGTAAAAATCTGCGAAAATTCGCCCGAGCGCATGGCCCAGCCGCTTACCAAGCCGAGAATTCTGCCTCTGGCCGACGAGCGCCGGCGTTTCCAGCGCGTCAAGGTCAATCTGCTCGGCCGCTACATGCTGGAAGACCGGCGCGAATTCCCCTGCCAGGTGGTCGACATGTCGCCGGGCGGCATGGCCGTGATTGCGCCGGTCGTCGGCGTTCCCGGCGAACGCGTGATCGCCTATGTCGATCATCTCGGCCGGCTCGAGGGCAAGATCACGCGCGTGCTCGACAACGGTTTCGCCATGAGCATCGCGGCCACCGCCCGCAAACGCGACAAGCTCGCCGCTCAGCTCACCTGGCTCGCCAACCGGCAGATCCTCAACCTGCCGGAAGACCGCCGCCACGGCCGTTTCACCCCGCGCAATCCGATGGCGCGGCTGATCCTGCCGAACGGTACGAATGTGGCCTGCCGCGTCATCGACCTGTCGCAATCGGGTGCCGCGATCGCCATCGCACCCGAGCTGCTTCCGGCCGTCGGCGCCACCGTGACCGTGGGCAAAACCCAGGGTCGCGTGGTGCGCCATATCGAAAACGGATTCGCCGTCGAGTTCACCCGGCTGCAGCACCCGGACTTCGTCGAAGACAACGTGACGGGCGGTTAGCCGTCGCCGACGAGCGTTCTCCTTTTTCCTTCAGGCCGACAGTCGCATGGAAAGGCCTTTCGAAGGCCTTTCCATGTCTTGCGTGCGTTGAAATTGCCTCAGAGTCTGACTCATAATTGCCCCTGGTTCAGCATGCTCTGGCGAGCCTGCGTGAGAGAAGCTTGACGCTGGCGATCATCAGCCACGTTTCGGCACTTTCGATTGTGGCCTCGAAATCCTTTGC
>JAKAHJ010000004.1 GCA_021815055.1 Pseudomonadota bacterium
CGCGACCAGCCCGCCGACCAGCGGGCCGGCGCGCTCGGCCGTCACCGTCGCCGCCAGCACGAAGCCGGCGGTGATGGCCATTTTGACGATCAGGGTGAACGCGAAATAGAGGTCGGGGGACATTGCTGTTCTCGCTCTCCCCGCGAGCGGGGAGAGGTGAAGAGTCATCCCGGTGTCAGCACCACGCGGCCGACGACCTTGCCGGCGCGCAGCTCGTCCATCGCGGCATTGACATCGTCGAGCGGACGCGTTGCGACCGGCACCGCCGGCAGGCCGGTGCGGCGCACGAGATCCATCATTTCGCGCATCTCGTGCTGGCTGCCCACATAGGAGCCCTGGATGGTCAGCGCGCGCATCGCGATCGGCGGCAGCGGAACGGTGAATTCGCCGCCGTAAAGGCCGACGATGACGTATTTGCCGCCCTTGATCAGGCTGTCGAAGCCGACGCGCGCGCTCGCGGAGGAGCCGACCAGGTCGATTACGCCCCATGCCCCGCCCTTGGTGAAATCGATGATCTGCTGCGCGGCATCGGGCGCCGCACCGTCGATCACCGCCGCGGCGCCGGCTTGTCGCGCGGCCTCGCGCTTCACCGGATCGATATCGACCACGATGGCGCTGTGTCCGCCCATGGCCTTGTGCAGCGCCTGGCACATCAGGCCGAGCCCGCCGGCACCGATGATGACGGTAGGCTCGGTGGTCAGCGTCGGGACCTTCTTCAAGGCGCCGAATGTCGTCACGCCGGAGCAGGCGAGCGGCGCCACGCGCTCGGGCGGCAGGTCGCCGATGTCGAACAGATAGCGGGCATGCGGGACCAGCATATAGTCGGCATAGCCGCCATTGGAGAACACGCCGAGGCTGCGCATGCTGCGGCAGAGATTGTCGTCGCCGCGCAGGCAGACCGCGCAGGTGCCGCAGCCGATCCAGGGATCGGCCACCACGCGGTCGCCCACCTTGACGCCGATAGCATCGGGTCCGAGCGCCACCACCTGGCCGACATTCTCGTGCCCGAGCGTCACCGGCAGCTTCATGCCGCGGTCGGCGAGACTCAGGCGCTTGCCGCCGCCGAGGTCGAACCAGCCGTCGGCGAGATGCAGGTCGCTGTGGCAGACCCCGGCGGCCAAAACCTTGAGCAGAACCTCGGTCCCTTTCGGTTCCGGCGTCGGCTGCTCGTTGCATTGCAGCGGCTGGCCGCAGGTACAGACCTGGAACATGCGCATATCGTTTCTCTCCCGGTGTCGCCCTTGTCGCGCCGGTTTTTTTGGCGCTACCGCACATTAGCCCAGCCATGGCCGGGAACCATAGCCGGAGCCGGCCCTCACTTTTGCATGGAAACCGTGACTTGCGCGCGCGTCTCGGCTATCCCGGTGACCCCATGGCTTCGCTCGCCTTTGAACACGATGCCCATTCGGCTTCCGAACCCGCACCGCGGGTTTCCGGCGACCTGATCGATTCACGGGCGATCGCCGCCGACCTGGAACAGCTTGCCAAGACCCACGGCAGCGCCGACCGAGAGCTGCGCAGCGCCCTGGCGACCCGGCTCAAGGCCGCGCTCATCGAGGGCCGTGCGCTGGCGGAACAGGCGCTGCTCCAGGATCGCAACGGCCGCCGCTGCGCCGAGCGGTTGTGCCGGATGGAAGACGAGGTCATCCGGCTGCTTTACGAATTCGCGCGCAAGCACCTTTATCCGTCGCAGAATCCGTCGGAAGCCGAGCACATGGCGATCGTCGCCACCGGCGGCTATGGCCGCGGCTTGCAGGCGCCCGGTTCCGACATCGATCTTTTGTTCCTGCTGCCCTACAAGCAGACCGCCTGGGGCGAATCGATCGCCGAAGCGATCCTCTATTGCCTGTGGGATGTCGGACTGAAGGTCGGCCACGCCACGCGCTCGGTCGACGAGTGCATTCGCCAGGCCAAGGCGGACATGACCATCCGCACCGCCATCCTGGAAGCGCGCTTCCTGCTCGGCGACCGCAACCTGTTCGACCAGCTACAAAACCGCTTCGACCACGAGGTGGTGCGCAACACCGCCGCCGAATTCGTCGCCGCCAAGCTCGCCGAACGCGAAGACCGCATCCGCCGCGCCGGCCAATCGCGCTATCTGGTCGAGCCGAACGTGAAGGATGGCAAGGGCGGCTTGCGCGATCTGCACACGCTGTTCTGGATCGCCAAATACGTCTACCGCGTGCGCGAGCCCGACGGGCTGATCGAACGCGGCGTGTTCGACAAGCGCGAGTATCAACTGTTCCGCCACTGCGAATCGTTCCTGTGGTCGGTGCGCTGCCACATGCATTTCGTCGCCGGCCGCGCCGAGGAGCGGCTGTCCTTCGACATCCAGCGCGAGATCGCGGTCAGGCTTGGCTACACCGAGCATCCCGGTTTGCAGGAAGTCGAACGTTTCATGAAGCATTACTTCCTGATCGCGAAGGACGTCGGCGACCTGACCGCGATTCTCTGCGCCGATCTGGAAGACAGCCACGCCAAGAGCGAGCCGGTCCTGAGCCGCGTGATGGCGCGGCTTCGCCCGGTGAAGCGGCGCACGCTCAAAGAGAGCGACGATTTCGTCGTCGAGCATAATCGCATCCATCTCGCCCGCCCCGACGTCTTCGAGCGCGATCCGCTCAACCTGATCCGCATTTTTCATCTGGCGCAGAAGCACAATCTCGCTTTCCACCCGGATGCGATGCGAACCTTGACGCGTTCGCTCAAGCTCATCGACGCGACATTGCGCGAGGACGCGGAAGCCAATCGCCTGTTCCTGGAAATCCTGACCTCGCACAACGACCCGGAAACCGTGCTCAGGCGGATGAACGAAACCGGCGTGCTCGGCCGCTTCGTACCGGCCTTCGGCAAGATCGTCGCCATGATGCAGTTCAACATGTACCATCACTATACGGTGGACGAGCACCTGTTGCGCTGCATCGGCGTGCTGGCGGAGATCGAACGTGGCGCCAGCGCCGAGACCCAGCTCGCCAACGACCTGTTCCACAAGATTCTGCCCGCGCACCGGTCGCTGCTCTATGTCGCGCTGTTCCTGCACGACATCGCAAAGGGCCGTCCCGAAGACCATTCGACGGCCGGCGCGCGCGTGGCCCGGCGCTTCTGTCCGCGCCTCGGCTTTTCCGTCGCCGATACCGAGACCGTAGCCTGGCTGATCGAAAATCACCTGGTGATGTCGACGGTGGCGCAGTCGCGCGACCTGTCGGACCGCAAAACCATCGAGAATTTCGCCGCCACCGTACAGTCGGCCGAATGGCTGAAGCTCTTGACCATTCTCACCACCGCCGACATCAGGGCGGTCGGTCCCGGCGTCTGGAACGGCTGGAAGGCGCAGCTTCTGCGCACGCTCTATTACGAGACCGAGCCGGTGCTGACTGGCGGCTTCTCGGAGGTCAACCGAGCCCAGCGCGTGGCCATGGCGCAGACCGAATTCCGTACCGCCATGGCCGATTGGCCGACCGAACGGCTCGATGGCTATATCGCCAAGCACTATCCGGCCTATTGGCTCAAGGTCGATCTGCCGCACAAGGTCGAACATGCGCGCTTCGTGCGCGCGGCCGAGGACGCCGACAAGAACCTGTCGACCATGACCGGCTTCGACCGCGAGCGCGCGGTTACCGAGCTCACCGTGCTCGCGCCCGATCACCCGTGGCTGCTATCGATCATCGCGGGCGCCTGCGCCATGGCGGGCGCCAACATCGTCGATGCTCAGATCTACACCACCACCGACGGCCGCGCGCTCGATACCATCTCGCTCTCGCGCGAATTCGACCGCGACGAGGACGAGCAGCGCCGCGCCAATCGGATCGCCGATTCGATCGAGAAGGCGCTGCGCGGCGAATTGCGGTTGCCCGAGATGGTGGGCAAACGCGCGGCGCCGAAGGGGCGCATCAAGGCCTTCGCGCTCGAGCCGACGGTGACCATCAACAACCAGTGGTCCCACCGCTACACGATGGTGGAGGTCACCGGCCTCGACCGCACCGGCCTGCTCTACGAGCTGACCGCGACGCTGTCGAAGCTCAACCTCAACATCGCCAGCGCCCACGTCGCCACCTTCGGCGAGCGTGTCGTGGACGTATTCTATGTGACGGATCTAATGGGTGCGCAGATCACTTCGCCGACCCGGCAGGCCGCCATCAAGCGCGCGTTGATCGCGGTGTTTGCGACGGGCGAAGGCGAGAACAATGCGGTCTGATCGCTATTGGTTCGCTTCGAGCGCGCGTTTGAGCCGGCGGACGATCACGCCGCGCGCGCGATCGTCGGCGGCCGCGTCCATGGCCGCGTCGATATCGAGGATCAGCTTCGACATGTCGTTGTGCCAGTCGAGATTGACGACGGCCGCAGGCTCGAGCCGCCGCCGCAGCGTGACGTCGAGCGGTGTCGGCGCTTTGGTGGTGAGTTCGTAGACGTCGTCCAAAATCGGAATGAACACCTGCGCCGCCGGCACCGTGCGCTCGGCGATACGTTCGGACAGACCTTCGAGCGCCGGTTGTTCGCCGTGCTGCAGGAATACGCCGCGGCGGATCGGCCGCCGCGCCGCGATCCAGCGTGCCAGTTCCGGCCCGTCGGCGTGGCCGGAATATTCGTCGATGCGGCGGATGCGGGCCTTGACCTTGATCTCCTCGCCCTGGATGCGTACCGCCTTGGCGCCGCCGTCCAGGAAACGGCCGAGCGTGCCTTGCGCCTGGAAGCCGCTCAGCAGCACGGTGGCGTTCGCCTGCCACAGCCAGCGCTTGAGATGATGGCGGATGCGTCCGGCGTCGCACATGCCGCTCGCGGCGATGACGATGTGAAAGCCGGTGAACCGGGCGATCGACTTGCTCTCCTCTACCGTTTCGGTGCAGCGCAGATGCGGCGACGACAACAGCCGGTTGACGTCGGCGCCCGGTTCCAGAGTCTCCGCATGCGCGCGGAATACCTCGGTGGCGCGGATTGCAAGCGGCGAATCGAGGAAAATGGGGGCGGCCGGAATGTCGCCGCGCTCCATCAGGTCGACGAGATCGACGATCAACTCTTGCGTGCGCTCGACCGCGAAAGCAGGAATGAGCAGTGCGCCGCCGGCGGCCTGCGCTTCGCGCACTTCCGCGGCAAGCACTTGGCGGCGGCTCTCTCGCGTCACCGGCGGACGGTCGCGGTCGCCATAGGTCGATTCGCAGACGATATAGTCGAGCCCGGTCGGCGCTTCCGGATCGGGCTGCAAAAGCTTGGCGTCGGGCCCGATGTCGCCGGAGAGCAGAACGCGCAGCGGCTTGCCGGCGCCGCCCTCATCGGCGAATTCGATCTCGATGGAGGCCGAGCCGAGCAGATGGCCGGCGTTCCAGTAACGCGCGCGCGCGCCGGTCATCGCGGGTACCCAGGTCTCGTATTCGACCGCGTGGAAATGATCGAGCGCGGCGAAGGCATCGGCCTGCGTATAGATCGGCGAAACCTCGGCGCGCCCTCGCGCGGCGTTGCGGCGGTTCAGGGCCTCGACTTCCGATTCCTGGATACTGCCGGCGTCGGGCAGCATGTAGGAGCACAGATCGATGGTGCCGCGCGTCGCGAGAATCCGGCCGCGGAAACCTTCGCGCACGAGCTTCGGCAACAGGCCGCTGTGGTCGATATGGGCATGCGTGAGCAGCACCGTGTCGATGTCGGCCGGGTGGAAGGGAAAGCGCGAATAGTTGAGCGCCTTGAGCGTCTTCGGCCCCTGGAACAGGCCGCAGTCGACCAGCATGCGTCCGGCCTTCGTCTCGAACAGATAGCAGGAGCCGGTGACGGTGCGGGACGCGCCGCAGAAGCGTAAAGTGACGCTCATGCGCTGAACTCCTTTTCGAGAGCGGCGGCGAGGATGCCGTCGAGCGCTATGGCATTGGTCGGATGCGGCACGCTCGACGTGGAACGGATCGAGCCGATACCGGCGCGTTTGAAATCGGCGATCATTTCGGGCGCGAACAAGGCATGCGTGATCACCGCATCGACCGTGCGCGCGCCGGCGGCGGCGAGCGCCCTGGCGCAGGCGATCAGCGTCCCGCCGGAGGAGACGATGTCGTCGACGAGCAGTACCGGGCGGTCTTTGAACAGCGAGGGATCGGGAAAGGCGATCTCGACCGAGCGATCGCCGGCCCTGGTCTTGCGCGCGACCGCGGCGGCGAGCGACAGCCGGCCGGCGAGGTCGCTCACCCAGGCTTGCGATTCCTCGTCAGGGCCGACGACGACGGTTTCGCGTGCAATGCCGCGCAATGCATCCGCAATGGCGGGCATCGCCGACAGATCTTGCGCCTCGATGCCGGGGAACACGTCTTCGATGCGCTTCGTGCGATGCAGATGCGCGTCGACGGTGACGACGCGGTCGACGGTACGCGCGAGCAGCGCCCCGATGACCTTTTGGTTGATCGCTTCGCCAGTATGGAAGGCCGCATCCTGCCGCATGTAGCAGAGATAGGGCGCGACCAGCACCAGGCGCCTGGCGCCGCCGCGCCGCAGCGCTTCGGCCGCGAACAGGAGCACGAGCAGTTTGTCGTTCGGCCGGTCGAGCGGAAAATAGAGGATGACGGTGGGGACGGCTTCGCCGACGGTGACGCGCAATTCGCCGTCGGGAAAACGATGCACGTCGATGTCGCGCAGCGGCACACCGAGCCGCGCCGCCAGCCGCGCGGCGTCATCCGCGCCGGACGCCAAGCATTGCAGGTTGACGCCGCTCATGGCCGGTTCTCGCTGCCCGGCACAGGCGTCCTGATGACGTAGCCGTTGTCGGCCTTGGCCGCGGCCTGCGCGAGTTCGAACTCCGGCTGGTCGAAAGCGTAGATGCGATAGAGCGGCTCGCCTTTCTCCACCGGATCGCCGATCTTCTTGAACAGCTTGATGCCGGCGCCCTTGTCGATCGGCGCGCCGGCAGTGCGTGCGAGCCGGTTGAAGCGCAGGCAGTCGATCGCTTCGACCATGCCGTCGCGCGGCGCCGTCACGTCGGCAGTCAAGGTGCCGAGGTCGGTGCGCACGCCGGAGGGGCCCTGCGCGTCGATGATCTTCTGCATTTGTTTCAGCGCGGCGCCGCTGTCGAGCAGTTCCCGCGCCCGCGCATAGCCCTTGCCGCCGCGCAACTCGGGATCGTAATCCAGGAGATGGGCGGCGAGCCGCAGCGATTTCTCGCGCAGGTCGACCGGTGCGCTGGGATCGTTCGACAGCACCGCCATAACGTCCTGCGCCTCCAGCACCGGGCCGATGCCGTTGCCGATCGGCTGGCTGCCGTCGGTCGCGATCGCCTCGACCGCGATGCCGAAGTGATCGCCGACAAATTCGAACAGCTTGCGCAGCCGCATCGCCTCCAGCGCGGTGGTGAGCTTGGCCGAGGGGCCGACGGGCAGGTCGATCAAGAGATGGGTGGATCCGGCCGCGAGCTTCTTCGACATGATCGAGGCGACCATCTGCTCGCGGGTATCGAGGCTGAGCGGGCGCTCGACCGAGATCAGAATGTCGTCGGCCGGCGACAGGTTCACATGCCCGCCCCAGACCAGGCAGCCGTGGCAGGCGGCGACGATTTCCTTCATCTGCTCGACGCCGACATCGACGCGCGCCAGCACCTCCATGGTGTCGGCGGTGCCGGCGGGCGAGGTGATCGCGCGCGAGGAAGTTTTCGGAATGGTCAGCCCGTGCGCCGCGACGATCGGCACCACGACCATCGAGGTGCGATTGCCGGGAATGCCGCCGATGCAGTGCTTGTCCACCACCATCGACCGCTGCCATTTGATCTGCGTGCCGGCATCGGCCATCGCCTTCGACAACGCGAGCAGTTCGCTCGAGGTCATGAAGCTGGCCGAGCCGATCAGGAAGGCGGCGACTTCCATATCGGAATAGCGGTAGTGCGAAATGTCGTCGATAATGGCGGCGATCTCGGGGGCGGAGAACGAACGGCCCTGGATCTTGCGGCGGACGAATTCGAGACTCTCGGGCGAGGCTGCCGGCGTGACCGAGACGAGCGTACCGACCGGCTCGCCGAAACGGCGGAAGGCGGGATCGGCGAGACCCAACTCGTCGACCTCGACCATGCCATCGTCGGTGAGCAGCAGAGTCGCAAGCAGGGCCTTGCCGTTCGAGCGCAGCTCGACGCGGCTGAAGCCGCGAAACACGTCCGGCCGCAGCGCGACCGAACGGCGCGAGATCACGACCACGTTTTCGCGGCCGGTATCGAGATTGACGCGCCGGACTTTCAGGCGCGGACGCAGATTGTTGTTGGCTTTCATCCCCACGGTCCATAACCGACATAAAGTAATAGAATATTAACGCTGCGGTCTGCGGCCTCGTCACGCAATCTTGAAAATCGCGGTCGCCGGCCGCTTGACCTGATCGAGAATGAACGCGAAGCCGATGGCCGCCAAGAATACGGCCGCGAGGGCGCGCCACGTCATCGCCTGCATGAGCGTGCCGGATAATGCGAGCGTGATGGCAATCGTGACGTCGGCGACGGATGAGGCAAAAATCCAATTGCTTGGCCGCGAGCTCCACATGTGGCGTCGCTCGCGCAGCACGAACAGGACGGCCTGATTTCCGAAAACCAGCGTGACGAAGGCCAGCGTTTGCAGCTCGGGTTGACTCAATCCGAACCGGAATTTCCCGATCGCCAGAATCATCGTGGAAAAGCCGAGCTTGCACGCGCCCAGCATCGCCGCGGCGGCCGTGACGTTGGGCATGCGCCAGACGCTGGGCGTGGGTGCCGGGCTGGCACGGTCGGTGGTGAGCGACATGGACAGGAAGTCGTTCGTCATGAACAACATCACCATCAGCGCCGGGGTGAGCACGGGTTGGCCGGTGAGGCCCAATCCGATCGCCAGGAACAGGACGATCTCGATCTTCTTGACCAGCATGTTGAAGGTGTAGGCGAGCAGCCGCTGGAACGCGATGCGGCCTTCCTTGACCGCATCGACGATGCCGGCGAGGCCGGGCTCGGTGAGGACCATTCCGGCGGCGGTTTTGGCGGCGTCGGTTGCCGAAGAGACGGCGATGCCGATCTGCGCCTGCCGCAGCGCGGGTGCGTCGTTGACTCCGTCGCCGCACATGCCAACGGTGTGTGCGTGGTGTTGAAGCGCTTTTACAAGCTGGAATTTTTGCTCGGGCACGATGCGTGCGAATACGCCGTATCGATCCACGCTCAATTCTTCCGACAACCGTTCGGCCGGGCAAACGGCGCCAGCAATTCCGACCTTGGCGGCTATGGCCGCCGCTGTCACGGCGGAATCGCCGGTGATCATGACGGTGCGGACCCGCATGTCGTGCAGTGCCGCGATGAGCTTGGCCGAATCCTCGCGCGGCGGATCGCTGAGTGCGATGAGCCCGGCCAGCCGCGGCGGTGCCGGCGTTCCCACTGTAACGGCAATGATACGATGGCCCTGCGCGGCGAGCCCGTCGACCAGTTTGGCCGCTTGCGGCGGCAGCGTCGCCTGAGCGCCGACGACCTCGAATGCGCCTTTGATGACGTGGAGTTCACGGCCATCCGGATCGCGCGCGAAAGCTTGCGATGTCTTTACCGCCGGATCGAACGGCACGAAACGTTCGAGCCGGCTGCGCGGTTTGCTCGCGCCGGCCTGGGCCGCAGCAGCCCGGATGGCGGCATCGATCGGATCCTGATCGGCCTCCGAACTCGCCAAAGCGGCAAGCCGCAGGATGCCGTCGCGATCGAAGCCGTCCATGGCGACGATGTCGACGACCTCCAGATTATTGCGCGTCAAAGTGCCGGTCTTGTCGGCACAGAGCACATCCATCGCGGCGGCTTCGTGCGCGGCCGAGAGCCGCGTCAGCAGCACGCCACGCCGCGTGAGTACCTGGGCCGAAAGCGCGGCGGACAGCGCAAAGGTCGCCGGCAGCGCCAGCGGCATTGTCGCAAGCAATGCGGTCAGCGCGAGCCCGACCAAGTCCGGAAACGGCAGGGCCATGAAATAGGCGGCAGCGACGATCAGCACCGCCACCGTTCCGTTCACGATCGCGAGATTGCGCGTGGCGGCGAATACGGCCCGTTGTTCGGTGCTGGCTGAATGCGCCACGCGTACAAGCTCGGCGGTGCGGCCAAAACTGGTGCGCGATCCGGTCGCGGTCACTTCGGCGATGGCCTGGCCGCGGCGCACCAGTGAACCGGCATAGGTGCGGTCGCCGGGGCCGGCGTCGACGGGAAGCGACTCCCCCGTCAGCATCGACTGGTCGGCCATGATCGTTCCCGACACCACCGTTGCATCGGCGGGGACCAGGGCCCCCATGGCCAGCCGGATGGCGTCGCCCGGAACAAGTTCGGACGCCGGCATGCGCCGCCACTCACCGTCGCGGCTCACCAGCGCGGTCGGGGCGAGCTTTTGCTTGAGCGCGGCAAGCGCAGCGCCGGCCCGGCTTTCCTGGACGAATGCGAGGATCGTATTGAACAGGAGCAGGCCGCCGATTACCGCGGCTTCGACATAGGCGCCGAGCCCAATCTGCAGCAGGATCGCCGCTTCGAGCATCCACGGGATCGGGCTCCAGAATTTCGCCAGAAACACTTTCCAGCGCGGCGGAAGTTCCTCGCTGACGGCATTGGGCCCGAATTCGGCCAGCCGGCGCCGCGCTTCCGCGCTGGTGAGTCCGCCAATGGCGATGTCTGTCGCCGGACGGTCGTCAGTGCCGATTGGGGTTGCTTGTGCCATGTCGAGCGATCAGCGAATGATGAACAAGCCGCCCGCAACTCTGCAGCGAAGCTAGATAGATGTGCCTGCGGCACATTGATTTGCCTCAAGCGCGACCTTGAAACTGAATGCCCGCGGGTCCTTCGCGGTTCCGACCGGTCACATTAAGGCGAGGCAATGAACCTGTCCGAAGCGACTGCGCCGCAGACGCCGAGCACGACCAGCAACAGCAGCTCGGGTTGGCCAGAAAGCTCGTGGCCGCTTCCCAATCGGCGCAGACGCGTAACCAAGTCGGAAATAGCCGGCGGTCCAGACCACGCTCAATCTCCTGCGGCAGTCCGAGTTGCCCGTTCAGCGCCGCTCGGCGAACGCGAAAGGCGTCGGCAACATAGTCGAGCGTCATCCGACCGCGGATGCTGCTCGTCATCGGCGCGCCGGCATCATAGGCCGATTGCAGGAGACGCAAGGATCCTTAGCTGCGCAACCCGAAGAAAGCTCTGTTCTGGCTTGCAAATCTCCGCTTAACACCGCCTTAAACCGGCCCCACTAACGTGACCGTGGGAGACCGGTGGCGCGTGCGGCCGCCGGCCGTGTGCGGGTTGCGTATGGCGCAGGTGAGGGGACATTCGAATACGCGCCGCGAGCCGGCGTTCGACTCCTCGCCGCAAGTACGCGTTTCGGCCTCCGACCGCGCCTCCAATGGCGGTGCAAGCAAACCGTCGGCGCGGCGACAGCCCAAGCGCAAGAAGCGCGTGCGCCGCCGCTCGCTCATCGTTCGCACCCTCTACTGGGGCGTGGTGGCGGGGCTGTGGCTGCTCATCGGCGTTGTCGGCACCGTGGTCTATGTCGGCGCCCATCTGCCGCCGATCCAGTCGCTGGAGATTCCCAAGCGCCCGCCCTCGATCCAGATTGTCGACGATAACGGCCGGCCGCTGGCCCGGCGCGGCGATCTTGCCGGCGCGCCGCTCGCGCTCAAGGAACTGCCGGGCTACGTGCCGAAAGCCTTCATCGCGATCGAGGACCGGCGCTTCTATCAGCATTACGGCGTCGACCCGCTCGGCATCGCGCGCGCCTTCATCGCCAACGTCCTGCATCGCGGGGTGGCGCAGGGCGGCTCGACCATCACCCAGCAGCTCGCGAAGAATCTTTTCTTGACGCAAGAGCGGACAATCACGCGCAAGATGCAGGAGGTGCTGCTGGCGCTGTGGCTTGAGCGCAAATTCTCGAAGACGCAGATTCTCGAACTCTATCTCAATCGCGTCTATTTCGGTTCGGGCGCCTACGGCATCGAGCAGGCGTCGCAACGCTACTTCGGTAAACCCGCAAAACAGTTGAGCCTCGCCGAGGCCGCGCTGCTGGCCGGGCTCGTCAAGTCGCCGTCGCGGCTGGCGCCGACCCGCAACTTCGACGGCGCCGAACAGCGCGCCAAGGTGGTGCTTTCGGCGATGGCCGATATCGGCTTCATCAGCGAGGCCAAGGCGCGCGTTGCAATGGCGCGCCCGCCGCGCATCGTCGCGCAGGCCGGAAACGGCTCGGTCAATTACGTCGCCGACTGGGTCATGGACGTGCTCAACGATGTGCTCGGTCATGTCGATGAAGACATCGTGGTGCGCACCACCGTCGATGCGAACCTGCAAGCGGACGCGGAGAAGGCGCTTGGCGACGAACTGGCGGCCAAGGGCGACAAAGCGCGCGTCGCGCAGGGCGCGCTCGTGGCGATGACGCCGGACGGTGCGGTGCGCGCCCTGGTCGGCGGCCGCAATTACGGCGAGAGCCAGTTCAATCGCGCGGTGTCCGCCCGGCGCCAGCCCGGTTCGGCGTTCAAACCCTTCGTCTACCTGACCGCGCTAGAACACGGCCTCACCCCCGACACGGTCCGCGAGGACCGCCCGATAAATGTCAAAGGCTGGCAGCCGGAGAACTACGGGCACGAATATTACGGGCCGGTCACGCTGACCAAGGCGCTCGCTTTGTCGCTCAACACGGTGTCGGTGCGCCTCACGCTCGAAGTTACGCCGATGGCGGTGATCCGCACCGCGCACCGGCTCGGCATCGCCTCGAAGCTCGAGGCCAATGCCTCGATCGCGCTCGGCACCTCCGAAGTCTCGATGCTGGAACTCGTCGGCGCCTACGCGCCCTTCGCCAATGGCGGCTATGCGGCGATGCCGCACGTCGTTACGAGCATCACGGCCGGCAACGGCAAGGTGCTCTATACGCGCAATAGCCGGCAGCTCGGCCGCATCATCGAGGCGCGCTATGTCGCGATGATGAACGCGATGATGCGCCAGACGCTCACCATTGGCACCGCGCACAAGGCCGCGCTGCCGGGCTGGCCGGCCGCGGGAAAGACCGGCACCTCCCAGGAATTCCGCGACGCCTGGTTCATCGGTTATACCTCACACCTCGTCACCGGCGTCTGGCTCGGCAACGATGACGGCACGCCGACCAAGCATGTCACCGGCGGCGGTCTGCCCGTGGAAATCTGGAGCCGCTTCATGCGCGGCGCGCATCAAGGCGTGCCGGTCGCCGATCTGCCGGGAGCGCCCGCCGGCTTGTTCTCCGGATTGTTCGCCGGGAATACGCCGGCTTCCGGCAATGCGAACACGCGCATGGCGCCGCGTCCGCCAGCGCCCGTACAGCAGACGGCAGCCGATCCCGCGGCCGTGCGCGGCGGCCTCGATACCTGGCTGCTCAATAATCTATTCGGGCGACGATAGTCGAGGACTTCGTTGTTTTCGGCGGATGCCGCGACGCTAGCTTGTCCCGCCCTCCGCGCCATACCGATGCAGATCGGTGCCATGCGCGCGCAGCCAGGTCTTGGCGCGGCTCGTGTGCGGGCAGATGCGCTCGACCAGCCGCCAGAAGCGGCGCGAGTGATTCATCTCGGCGAGATGCGCCACCTCGTGCGCCGCGAGGTATTCCAGCACGAAAGGCGGCGCCAGGATCAGGCGCCACGAATAGGACAGCGTGCCGGCGGTCGAGCATGAGCCCCAGCGGCTCGCCTGATCGCGCACCGTAACGCGGGCCACCGACACGCCGAGCGCCTGCGCCGCCTGCCTGCTGGCGGCTTCGAGATCGCGCTTGGCTTCGCGCATGAGGAAATCGCGGACGCGCCGCGCCACATGCGGTGCTTCGCCGGCAACGCACAGAAGCTGCGCGCCGTCACTCCCGCATTCGATCCAGACCGTGCCACGCGTGCCGCGCCGATGTTCGATGCGGTGCTCGACGCCGCGCAAGGGCAGCACGGTGCCGTCGGCGAAAGGCGCCGCTTGCGGCAGCCGGCGCAGCCGCGTCGCGATCCAGGCACCGTGCTTTTGCGCGAATTCGCGCGCCTGTTTGACGCTTCCGCGCGGCGGCAATGTCAGCACGATCTCGCGCGTAGCGGCGTGAATCCGCAGCGTATAGCGGCGCGCCTGTGCGTGCCGGCGCAGGCGTACGAGATAGATCTCGCCGTCGAAGGCGACGGAAATCTCGGACGGTTCGGACGGCGGCCGGCGGTAGAGCAGAGCGCGCAGCGGCATGGATTGAAGCCAATCCCGATTCGGGACGGTAGTGTGCCACGATTCCCGACCGCGGGCGATCAGTGCCGCACGCCGCTCGCAACCTTGCGTTGGGCGCCGGCATTGCCGCCATGGGTCAACACGAAATCGGCGATGCGCGGCGCGATCTCGGCCCGGAAACGGGAGCCGTTGAACACGCCATAATGGCCGACGCTGGGCTGCAGATAATGCGCCCGCATGTCGGCCGGCAGGCTGGTGCACAGGCGGTGCGCCGCCTCGGTCTGCCCGACGCTCGAAATGTCGTCCTGCTCGCCTTCCACGGTCATCAGCGCCACGCGCTCGATCGCCTTGGGATCGATGCGGCGGCCGCGGTGGGTCATCTCGCCCTTTGGCAAAGCATGGCGGATGAACACGGTGTCGACGGTCTGCAAATAGAATTCGGCGGCCAAGTCCATGACCGCGAGATATTCGTCGTAGAATTCGCGGTGCTTCTGCGCCGAATCGCCGTCGCCCTTGACGAGATGCATGAACAGATTGCGATGCGCCTCGAGATGGCGATCGAGATTCATGCTCATGAAGCCGTGCAACTGCAGAAAGCCCGGATAGACGTCGCGCATGACCCCGGGATGCGGGAACGGCACCTTGGTGATGACGTTACGGCGGAACCAGTTGAGGCCGCGGCCGACGGCGAGCTGATTGACGCCGTTCGGATTGATGCGGGTGTCGATCGGGCCGCCCATCAGCACCATCGAATGCGGTACGTAAGGGTCCTTGTCGGCTTCCATCATCGCCACCGCCGCCAGCACCGGCACCGATGGCTGGCACACCGCCATCACGTGCACATCGCCGCCGAGCGCGTGCAGCATCGAGATGATGTAGTCGATGTAGTCGTCGAGATCGAAGCGGCCTTCCCCGATCGGCACCATGCGCGCGTCGATCCATTCAGTGATGTAGACGTCGTGGTTTGGCAGCATGGTTTCGACGGTGCCGCGCAGAAGCGTCGCATAGTGGCCCGACATCGGCGCCACGATCAGCAGCTTGGGCTGCGGCCGGCGCGGCGCATGTGTAAATGCGCGCTCGAAATGCAGCAGGCGGCAGAACGGACGGCGCCAGTACGTGCTGATGTGCACAGGGACGCGTTCGCCGCCGACGGTGGTGTATTCGATGCCCCATTCCGGCCTGCGATAGCGCCGCGTGGAACGCTCGAAGAGTTCCATGGTCGCTGCCACCGACTTGCCGTAGGCGGTGTGCGCAAGCGGATTGGCGGGATTTTTGAAGAACAGCCGCGTCGCGTCGGCGAACGCGCGAGAGGGATTGAGGGCGGCGTGACCGAGCTCGTAAAACCAGTACATCGGCGTGGCGAGCAAAGCCCCGCTTTCGCCGGGCAGCGCTGCCGCGCCCTCGAATTCGCCAATTGCCATCTTTTCTGTCCCCGGCCCCTGCTGCGCTGCGGCAGCCTGTCGTTTTTCTGTCATTTCGTCAACATAGACATAGTTTCTTCGCATCCGGTTTACAATCCGGTTGGAACTCACGAATCCCAGCAGTAACAGGGCCTTGCCGCTATTCGCCGGTTTGCATGAGCGAGCCTTGCACGCGTGCGCTGCGCAACAGTTTCAAGAACGCGAATGTTGCAGCAGCGAACAGCACGACGTTGAACGCAAAAGCCTGCAGCATCAGGTCGGCGCGGAACACATGGTCGATCAGCAGTGCCCGCATGCCTTCGAACACATAGGTCGGCGGCAGCGCCCACGCCACGTATTGCAGCCAATGCGGCAATACCGCCACTGGGTAGTAGACGCAGGTGAGCGGCAGAAACAGGAACATGATGGTCCAGGCGAGGCTTTCCGCGCCCATGCCGTTGCGCAGCAACAGGCCCGCGACGAAGATGCCGATCGACCAGCTCGTCAGAATCAAGTTGAGGAAGAAAGCCGCCAGCGCGAGGCCGAGCGACCATAGATTGAATCCGAAAAAAGCGACCGCGAGCAGAGTCACCGGCACCATGCCGATCGCGAGGCGCACGACGCTCATGATCATCAGCGCGGCGATGAATTCGACCGGCCGCAACGGCGACATCATCAGATTGCCGACGTTGCGCGACCACATCTCTTCGAGGAACGAGATCGAAAACCCGAGCTGCCCGCGAAACAGAATGTCCCACAACAGCACCGCGCCGATGAATACGCCGCCGGCCTGCGCGAAAAAGCCGGCGTTCTGCGCGACATACATTTGCAGAAAGCCCCACATCAGCATCTGCACGGTCGGCCAATAAATGAGGTCGAGCATGCGCGGCCAGGACGAGCGCAGCAGATACCAATAGCGCCGCACCATGGCGCCGACGCGGGTGAGGGAGAAAGTTGATTCGCTCGCGCTCATCTTGTCGAAGCCCCTCCCGGCCTCATGCTGAGGAGCGCTCCATCGATGTCGGGTTTACCTGACATCGATGCTTTAGCGGCGCAAGTCGGCTAAAGCCGACTTGCGTGGAGCGCGTCTCGAAGAGCATGGGGCCGCCCCATCCTTCGAGACGCATTGCCATAGCGCGCCGAAGACGCGCGTAAACGCGCTGATGGCAATGCTCCTCAGGATGAGGCGGTGAAAGGCCGCGCCAAAACGCGATGGAGACGCAAGTACACCCCTCACTGCGCCGCCTCCCTTTGCCGGTCGCGCCCGCGCGCGACGTCGAGGAAGACTTCCTCCAGCGTTTCGCGGCCGTAGCGCGAAAGCAGCCGTTCGGGCGTGTCGTCGTCCTCGATGCGGCCCTTCTTCATGATGATCACCCGCTCGCACAGGCGCTCCACCTCGGTCATGTTGTGCGAGGCGAGCAGCACCGTGGCATTGCGGGCCCGTCGGTAATCCTCGAGCCGGCTGCGCACCCAGTCGGCGGTGTCGGGATCGAGCGAAGCGGTCGGCTCATCGAGCAGCAGCACGTCCGGCTCGTTGAGCAGCGCCTTGGCGAGCGAGACCCGCGTCTTCTGGCCGGCTGAGAGCTTGCCCGTCGGCCGGTCGAGGAATTCGCGCAGATCGAGATCGGCGGCGAGGCGTTCGATCCGCCCATCGATGTCGGGCACCGCATAAAGCTGCGCGAAAACCGAGAGATTCTGCCGCACGGTGAGCCGCATCGGCATGTCGACATAAGGGCTTTCGAAATTCATCCGGTGCAGCACGCGGTAGCGCTCGTCCGGCATGCTTGCGCCGAGCACGGAGACGGTGCCCGCAGTGGGGGTGACGAGGCCCATGATCATGGCGATCGTGGTCGTCTTGCCGGCGCCGTTGCCGCCGAGCAGACCGGTGATCGTCCCTGCGGGCAGGCTGAAGGAGACACCATCGACCGCGGTCGTGGTCTTATAGCGCTTGACCAGGCGGTCGACGGCGATGGCCGGGGTGTCCTGCGCGTGCATGGTGTCCCGAGATGTGACCTCCCCGCGCGGGAAGCGCAAGCCCCGCGCCGCCTGCGGCAAGGCGGCAATTGGTGTATGTCGCGTGAGCCATTACATTGCCCCCATGCTCGCTCCCGACCTCGCGCAGGACCGCCCCCGCCGCAATGTGCGCCTCAATACGCTGGTGCGCCTGCGCTGGCTCGCTATCGCCGGCCAGACCACGGCCGTGCTGGTGGTCTATTTCGGGCTCGAATTCGAGTTGCCGATCCTGGCTTGTCTGGCGGTCATTGCGCTCTCGGCCTGGCTCAATGTGGCGCTACGCCTTCGCTTCCATATGGCGCAACGGCTGGAGCCCGACCGGGCCGCCTGGCTGCTCGCTTTCGACATCGCCGAGCTGGCGGTGCTTCTGTTCCTGACCGGCGGATTGCAGAACCCCTTCGCATTCCTCTTTCTGGCGCCTGTCCTGTTGTCGGCGACGGCCTTGCCGCCCCGCTTCACACTGATGCTGGGCGGCTTTGCGATCGCCTGTGCGACGGTGCTGGTCTTCGTGCATTTCCCGCTGCCCTGGGACGACGAGGACCCGCTGCGATTGCCGCCGATCTACATGATGGGAGTCTGGCTTTCGATCCTGCTCTCGATCGGCTTCATCGGGGTCTATGCCTGGCAGATCACCGAAGAGGCGCGCCAGCTCTCCGATGCGCTTGCAGCAACCGAACTGGTGCTGGCGCGCGAACAGCACCTGTCGCAGCTCGACGGACTGGCGGCCGCCGCCGCGCATGAGCTCGGCACGCCGCTGTCGACCATATCGGTGATCGCCAAGGAGCTGGAGAACGCCATTTCCGCCGAAGCCCCGCATGGCGACGATGTGCGCCTCCTGCGCGAGCAGGCGACGCGCTGCCGCCATATTCTCGGCAAGCTGACGGAACTGTCCTCGAGCGGCGAACCGTTCGACCGCATGCCGTTCACCGCCTTGATCGAGGAAGTGGTGGCGCCGCATCGCAATTTCGGCGTTGTCATCGAAGTGAGCGCACCGGCCGACCGCGGTCCGGCGCCGGTAGGCGCGCGCAACCCGGCGATCGTCTATGGCCTGGGCAATCTTTTGGAGAACGCGGTCGATTTCGCGCACGAGCGCGTCACGGTCGCCGTGGGATGGGACGATGAACACATCGATGTGACCATAAGCGACGACGGACCGGGCTTCGCGCCGGAGGTCATGAGCCGGATCGGCGAGCCCTACGTGACCAGCCGCCGTCGACTGCCCGCGGGAGACGACGAGCCGACCGGGCTTGGATTGGGCTTTTTCATCGCCAAAACCCTGCTCGAGCGCTCCGGCGCGACGCTTTCTTTTGCCAACCGCTCGCCGCCTCAGCATGGGGCCGTCGTCCGGCTGCGCTGGCAGCGCAGCGATTTCGAGCAGGCCTTAACGCTATCGGCCGCTTGATGCCGGCCGCGCGGATGGCTATCTCTAATGCATAGGGGGTATGTCCGCCGCGTATGCGCAAGCCAGCCTGCGCGGGGGGCGCATCAGATACGGGTAAGAGCGTGGACGCAATTAACGATGTTGCAGCAGGGTCGCTGACGGACCAAATCCCGGGCGAACGCACGGTGTTGATCGTCGAGGACGATCGTTCGTTCCTGCAACGGCTCGCCAAGGCGATGGAACAACGCGGGTTTGCCGTCGCCACCGCGGAATCGGTGGCGGACGGCTTGCTACAGGTGGAAAAATCGGCGCCCGCCTATGCGGTGGTCGACATGCGGCTCGGCGATGGCAACGGCCTCGACGTGATCTCGGCGCTGAAACGCCGGCGCCCCGAAGCCCGCGGCATCATCCTCACCGGCTATGGCAATATCGCCACCGCCGTCAATGCGGTGAAGCTCGGCGCGGTCGACTATCTCGCCAAGCCGGTCGATGCCGACGACGTGATGGCGGCGCTGCTCGCGCAGGACAATGCCAAGATCGAGCCGCCGGAAAATCCGATGTCGGCCGACCGTGTGCGCTGGGAGCACATCCAGCGCATTTACGAATTGTGCGGCCGCAACGTCTCGGAGACTGCGCGCCGGCTCAATATGCACCGGCGCACGCTGCAGCGGATTTTGGCCAAACGGGCACCGCGGTAACCTTCTCCCGTTCGTCCCCGCGAAAGCGGGGACCCAGCGCAGAAATGCTAGTTGGTTTCGTACTTTCTGGATTCCCGCTTACGCGGGAATGAGCGGGGTGTGTTTTAACACCCGCGCAGCACCCTCACTCCATCTCCCCATAAGGCCCTTCCGGATCGGCGAGGCTGGACAGCCGGCGCGCGGCGGCGCGCGCGAACAGCAGCATCATGGCCTTGCGGGTGGCTGCCGGCAGCCTGTGCTCGGGCGCCTCGCATTTGAGTTCGGCGCCATAAGCATCGGCCACGATCAACCCGGCGTCGGGCGGAAAGATCTCGCACGGCACGTCGAGCGAGGTCGCGAAGAACAGCCGGTCGCAGTGCGCCCGGTATTCGTGCCATTTCTGGTCGGCGCGGAAATCGGCGATCGAGGACTTGATCTCGACGATCCAGATCGTGCCAGTCGCATCGAGCGCGACCAGATCGGCGCGGCGGCCGGAGGGGAGCGGCAGTTCGCTCACCACGTAAAGCCCGTGCGCATGCAGAAGCCGCGCGGTGCCGCGCGCGACCGCCAGCGCAGTCTCCGACTGGCGGCCGTCGACCGGCAGTTCCAAACGTTTTGCGGCAAGGTTCATGTCCGCACCCTCGCAGCCGATCTTAGCGGCTTTGCGACCGCTCGGGGAAGGCCGCGGCCAGTTGCGCGCGGCTTGCCCCGATAATACCGCGCTCGGTGATCAGCCCGGTGACCAGCCGGGCCGGGGTCACGTCGAAGGCGTAGTTCGCCACCGGCGAGCCGTCCGGCACCACCTGCACGGTTTCGATGCGGCCGTCCTTGGTTTTGCCGGTCATGGTCGCGACTTCTTCCGTGCCGCGCTGTTCGATCGGGATTTCGGTAATTCCGTCGCTGACGCTGAAGTCGATCGTCGGCGAGGGCAGCGCGACATAGAACGGCACGTTGTTGTCGCGCGCCGCCAGCGCTTTCAGGTAGGTGCCGATCTTGTTGCAGACGTCGCCTTGCGCGGTGACGCGGTCGGTGCCGACGATCGCGAGATCGACCAGCCCATGCTGCATCAGGTGGCCGCCGGTGTTGTCGGGGATCACGGTGTGCGGCACGCCGTGCTTGTTGAGCTCCCAGGCGGTGAGCGAGGCGCCCTGATTGCGCGGCCGCGTTTCGTCGGCGAACACGTGCACGCCCACGCCCTTGTCGTGCGCCATGTAGATCGGCGCGGTCGCCGTGCCCCAGTCGACGGTCGCCAGCCAGCCGGCATTGCAATGCGTGAGCACGTTGACGCGCTCGCCGTTCTTTTTGTGTGCGGCGATTTCTTCGATGAGCTTCAGGCCATGCCGCCCGATCGCCCGGTTGATGGCGACATCTTCCTCGGCGATCTCGCCGGCGCGGGCGAGCGCGGCTTGCGCGCGTTCCGCACGCGGACGGTTGCGCACGGCCGCCATCAGTTCGTCGAGCGCCCATTTCAGATTGATCGCGGTCGGCCGGGTCGCGAGCAGCGTCGCATAGGCGCGATCGAGATGGTCGTCCGAGGCGTCGGCCTTGAGCGCCAGCCATAGGCCGTAGGCCGCCGCCGCGCCGATCAGCGGCGCCCCGCGCACCTGCATCGATTGGATCGCATGTGCGGCGTCGGCGAGCGTCGCGAGCCGCGTCGTGACGAAGCGGTGCGGCAGTTGCGTCTGGTCGATGATGCCGATCGAACGGCCGTCCTCATCCAGCCAGATCGTGCGTGTCGGCTTGCCGTCGATTTTCATGGGTGTTGTGTAGCGTTTTTTCTCTCCGTTGTCGTCCCTGCGCAGACGGGGTGACGGCCTTGCTTGCGGCGTCTCCTTGCCCCAAAGTCGCGGCCCCGCCACGGAGCCCTCATGTCCGCCATCAATTACGAAGTCGAATACGACAACCGCGCCCGCGTGCCCGAGCACCCGGAAATTTTCGCCCGCTGGGACCGTGAAGCGGCGGCTTATCGCGCTGTTGCGCGCAATGCTGAACTCGGCCTGAAATACGGCCCGTCGCCGCGCCAGACCATCGACCTGTTTCCGGCAGACGGCGACAATGGCCAAGCGCCACTCGCGCTGTTCATCCATGGCGGCTGGTGGCGCTCGCTCGAGCCGGCGAAGTTCAGCCAGATCGCGGCGGGCGCCAACGCACGGGGCGTAACAGTGGCTATTGCCGGCTACGATCTCTGCCCGAGCATCTCGATCGCCACCATCGTCGAACAAATGCGCGCGGCCTGCCTTTATTTGTGGCGCAAGCGCCAGCAGCGCGTGTTCGTCTACGGCCATTCCGCCGGCGGTCATCTCGCCGCTTGCATGGCGGCGACCGATTGGAAGGCGCTCGCCGCTGACGTGCCGGCCGATCTGGTGCCGGCGGCTTACGCCGTCTCCGGCGTGTTCGATCTGGCGCCGCTCACGCATATTTCGGTCAACCAGGACCTCAAGCTCGACGACAGAGCCGCCTACGACCTGTCGCCGCTCTATTGGAAAGTGCCGGCCGGCCGCAGCCTCGATGCCGTCGTCGGCGCGATCGAATCGAGCGAATTCCTGCGCCAAAGCCTGATGATGTCGGAGACCTGGCGGCGCGCCGGAGCGGCGACCCGCTACGAAGCGATTCCGAACGCCAACCATTTTACCGTGTTCGATCCCTTGCGCGATCCCGACAGCGCGATGACCGCGCGCGTGGCGGAACTGGCGAAACAGGTCGCGGAGATACCGCTCTGAAATCGTCGTGCCGGGCGAGCGAGCGTGAGACCCGGTACGACGGTTCGTTATTAAAAAAACGCCTGGATCCCCGTTTGCGCGCGGCCGAGGATGAGCGCGTGGATGTCGTGCGTGCCCTCGTAGGTGTTGACCGTCTCCAGGTTCGCAAGCACGCGCATCACGTGATATTCCTCCGAGATGCCGTTGCCGCCATGCATGTCGCGCGCGACGCGCGCGATATCGAGCGCCTTGCCGCAATTGTTGCGCTTCATGAGCGAGATCGACGGCGGCGCCGCCTTGCCCTGCTCCAGCATGCGGCCGAGCCGCAGCGCGCCGGCGAGGCCGAGCGCGATCTCGGTCTGCATGTCGGCGAGCTTCTTCTGCACGAGCTGGTTGGCGGCGAGCGGGCGGCCGAACTGCTTGCGGTCGAGCGTATATTGACGCGCGGCGTGCCAGCAGAATTCGGCGGCGCCCATCGCGCCCCAGGCGATGCCGTAGCGCGCATTGTTGAGGCAGCCGAACGGGCCGGCGAGGCCCTTGGCGTTCGGCAACAGATTCTCTTCCGGCACCACGCAGTCGGTGAGCACGATCTCCCCGGTGATCGACGCGCGCAAGCTGAGCTTGCCTTCGATCTTCGGCGTGGCGAAGCCTTTCATGCCGCGCTCGACCACGAATCCGCGGATGACGCCGTCGAGCTTGGCCCAGACCACCGCGATGTCGGCGACCGGCGCGTTGGAGATCCAGGTCTTGGCGCCGCTGAGCTTGTAGCCGCCGTCCACCTTCTCGGCGCGTGTGACCATGGAGCCGGGGTCGGAGCCGTGGTCGGGCTCGGTCAGGCCGAAGCAGCCGATCGTCTCGCCGCTGGCGAGCTTGGGCAGATATTTCATGCGCTGGGCTTCGGTGCCGTAGGCGTAGATCGGATACATCACCAGCGAGGATTGCACGGACATCGCCGAGCGATAACCTGAATCGACGCGTTCGATCTCGCGTGCGATCAGCCCGTAAGCGACGTAACCCAAGCCCGCGCCGCCGTATTCCTCGGGGATGGTCGGTCCGAGCAGGCCGAGCTTGCCCATTTCGGGCAGCATATCGGGATCGAATTTCTCCTGCGCGAAGGCTTGCCTGACGCGCGGCATCAAGTAGTCCTGCGCGAAGCCGCGCGCGGTGTCGCGCACCATGCGCTCGTCTTGCGTCAGCTCGAACTCGATGCCGAGCGGATCGTCCCACTGGAAATCCTTGTCCTTGAGCATCGCCGGCTTACCCGGGCGCTTCTCGGCCGTTTGCGACATCGGAACCTCCATGACGGACTTCTGGCCGCTCATTATAGCCGCCCGCGGGCGGCGGCAAGGGCGGCTCTTCTGATCCCTCCCCCGCTTGCGGGGGAGGGTGCCCGTCGAAGCCCGAAGGGCGAAGGCGGGCGGGTGGGGGCAGCCTAGTTTTGCAATTAAACCCCACCCGGCTCGCGCTTCGCGCTCGCCACCCTCCCCTTGCAGGGGAGGGATAAGCGAGGTCGCGGCCGCCCCATCGTGACTCACCGATTCAATTGTCAAATAGCCAACGCGGCGCACGGCAGGCTTGCCCGTTTCGCGCCAAGGAGCGCGCTAAGGAGCGCGCCAAGGCAAGCATCATCGCCCGTGTTCTTTGCGGCGCCGGGTACGCCGTCGTCCACCCGCCTTCGCCCTTCGGGCTTCGGCGCGGCAAGTCAACGCCCCCTCGAGGGGAGCGGAGCGCCGGGAAACGCGGAGCGCTTGCGATTGCGCTCCGTGGGCGGCTTGGCGAGAGCCGCCCGAGACGCGCTTTAAGAGGCGCGTCGCTCTCGCTTTTCAGCGAAAGCGCGCCTCCCGGCGCTCCACTGCGGCGTTTTTTCGGCGTCCGGGCCGCGCTTCCGAAGGAGCCTTAAAGGCTCGCATCGTCAGCCAGCTCCTGGCGGGGGGTCCTATTGCCCCCGGGCGGAGCCCCGGCGCCGCCCGAGCGCGTGAGGTGCGTTTCCTCACGCCCGCGGGCGCCACGTCGCCGATGCCGGGTTTACCCGGTATCGGCCCAGTAAAGGCGGCTCCGCTTCACGACGCCTCATGAAAGCGCCCCTCGGACGAGCCGGACGGAAATAGGAATATATATGATAGGAAAAATGTCAAGACAGAAGCGGAATATTTTCTAAGCCCCGGCCGGCACTGTCCTCCAAAACCAAAACCCCGCCGGCAAGCCGGCGGGGTTTGCAACGCAACGACTGACGCAGACGAAGAGGCGATCAGATCGCTTCCTTCAGGTCCTTGGCGGCGCGGAACGCGACCTTCTTGGAGGCCTTGATCTTGATCGCTTCGCCGGTGGCCGGGTTGCGGCCCATGCGGGCGGCGCGCTTGCGCACCTGCAGGATGCCAAGGCCGGTGATCTTCACCCGCTCGCCCTTCTTCAGGTGCTTGGTGATCATGCCGACCAGGTTGTCCATCATCTCGACCCCCTGCTTCTTGGTCAGTTCGTGCTGCTCGGAAAGGGCGGCGGCCAATTGCCGGCTCGTCACCGGCTTCGAAGCCTTCGGCTTGGAGGCGGCGGCTGCTTTTGCCATCGAGGTAACTCCTTGTGCGCACCATTGCGCGAATGCCAAGCACTAAGAGATTCGCGCGGCCATGCAAGCTTTTCGGCGCGTGGCAATTGGGCTTAACCACAGAAACAAGTGAAAAAGGCCCATCCGACGGGCATTTTTCGCGCCGTTACCCCGCCCCTTCGCGCGCGCCGGTATCCGCCGCGCGGCGCGGCAAGCGAAAATCGCCTGCGGCATAAGCCTATCCGCGCAGCCGGGCGAGCGAGGCGTCGCCGGTAAAGACGCTCTCGAAATGCGCCAGCGTGCCCTTCGAGCGCTGCCGGGCCGTGTCGTTGCGCGGCGGTTGCCAGGACGTGCCGGGCAGGTGCTGGGTTGCCTGGTACCACTCGGCCGGGCTCGCACCGATCGCGCGCGCGAAATCGCCGGCCTGCGGCGACTTGGCGATCAGGCCGAGCCAGAGGATCATGAAGTCCTGCGCCGACTGCTTCGGGGTCCGCGTTGCCGCGATATGGGCGGCTGTCGCGCGCGCCACACGCTCGCGCAAGGGCGGAGACACGAGCAGCATATCCAAGAGCGATGCCGCCTCCTCGATCGAGCGTGCAACGAATCCGGTCTCGCCGTCGCGTATGATGGCGCGCTCCGCCGCGTTGTCGAGCACGACCGGGACGAGGCCGAGCGACATCGCCTCGATGAGCGCATTCTCGGCGGTGCCGTAATGATCGCGCTGCAGCGGATAGAAAAAAATATCGGCTTCGGATAGCGCGCGCGCCGGCTCCGCGGTCTGTCCGCGAAACACGATGCGCTCGGGATGATGCATGGCGCGGGCGCGCGCCGCTACCTCGCCCGATGGCTCGAGCGCGCCCCAGACCGGCACGCGAATGTCCGCGCCGGCGAGCCGGTCGATGGCATCGAAAAATCCGGGATGCATTTTCACGAAGTCGACCGTGCCGAGATAGGCGATCGCCGGCTTGGCGCGGCGCATGCGCAGCGGCAGGCCGGCGGCATCGAACCCGAATCCGCTGTTGACGACGGCGGTGCGCGCACGCGCTTCCTCGGACACGTGCGCCAGCGACGGGTTGGCGCGCGAGGCGTCGCTGGTGAAGACGAAGCGCATCGCCTGCTCGATCAAGCCGGGCGGGATGAAAGGCTTGCCGAGCCCCGAGACATGCGACCAGAACACGCTGCGCATCGGCGGGAACGGGCAGCGCGCGAGGCATTCGAACAGGCGCGGGTGATTCCAGTATTCGAATTGCACGATGTCGGCCTTGTGCGCGAGCCGCATCACGTAATCGAGGCTGTCAGCGACGACCACGCGCGCGCCGCCGCGCATCAGCGCATCGGCATAGCGCCGGTCGCGCGGCGCTTCCAGCAGCGCGAAGGTTTGTTCGATTTCGGGAGGCAGCGCGCTGCGCAGTGCCGCATGCGCCTTGCCGACGCCGCCGCCGAGATGCGGCGTAATGTGCAGGATGTTCATTCCGCCGCGATGGCCGTGAAGGTCCGGCTGCTGCCGCCGGGCGGATCGAGATCGGGATCGACCGCGACGGCTTTTTTGAATTTCTCGAGCAGCATCGGGCGATGGGCGTCGATATTGTCGGGCAGGCAATGGCTGAGCTGGCCGCAATTGCCGCAGACGCCGTTCTGCCGGCGGCGGCCCTCGAGATGCTGGAGGCGGAGCGCGTTCATGCGCTCGGACGTCCATATCTCCTTCATCGATTGCTGGCGCACGTCGCCGATTATCAGCTTGCGGCCCCAATCCAGGAAGCAGGACGAGATGAGGCCGTCCGCATTCACCGAATAGCCGTAGAAGATGTAGGGGCAGGTGTCGGTATCGCCGACGTCCTGCTGATAGATGCCCTGGCTGATGGTGACGCCGGTGTGTTCGGCGATGTCGAATTCCGGCCAGCAGGGCGCGAAATTTTCGACGAAGATGCGGTCGCAGTGATCGCCGAACGTGTCGAAGAATTTCTGCCGCTCGGCCTCGGTGATCAGTTCGCCGGGGATTTTCACGGCGACTTCGCAATTGCCCCTGTTGGCATAGAGCCAGCGCACATTCTCGACGAATTTCTCGAAGTCGAATTTGAAGCCGGTGAAGCGCAGGTAGGTTTCCTGGCTCATGCCGTCGACCGAGATGTTGATCTTGTCGATGCCGGCTTCGAGCACGGGGCCGAGGCGTTCGGGCGTAATGAGCGTGCCGTTGGTGGTGGTGTCGATATAATCGATATGACCGGAGCGCTTGGCATAGCCGACCATGTCGGCGAAGCGCTTGTTGAGGAACGGCTCGCCGTCCTTGTACAGGCGCAGCACCTTGATCGGCTTGTCGAAGGCGCCGAGGTCGTCGACGATCTTCTGGAACAGCTCGTATTTCATCGCGCCCTGGAAGCGACCGGTCTCCGCGATCAGGTCGCGGTGGCCGGTCGGGCAGAAGGTGCATTTGAAATTGCAGGAACTCGCCGGGTCGACGAACACGATGAAGGGCGTCGCCAGCGGGATCACGGTTTCGAGCGGCGTGCGCCCTTCGAGATTGATTCGCGGCTGCAACCGGGCTTTCACGCAGCTTTTCCTTGGGAAGGAGGCGTCCGTTAAAATACGTAAAGAATTTAAGCGGTATTGGTTAACCAAGTCTTTGCGGCGAAGGATTCAGGTCCGTCATCGCAAGAGGCCCTGAAAAACCGACGGCCTGCCTTCGCTCGCTATGAGAGCTTCGGCGAATTTTCAGCCCGCCGAAGCGCAGAGCGCGCCGGCGGGTCAATGTGATCGGATTGACCCTAATCCCACCCGCCCGGCACGCGGCCGGCCGGATTGGTCACGCGCCCGTCGGCGCGCTTGGCCTTGGCCAGCGCCGGGATCGCCTCGCGCAGCGGAATTGCCGGATTGGGCCAGTGGATAAGCAGAAGGTCGACATAATCGACGCCGAGCGCAGCGAGGCTCTGGTCGACCGAACGCGCGAAGTCGGCCGATCACATGCGATCATTGGTTACAACGACCATCCGATTCTTTATTGTGTTTGTTGTCAAATATGACTACATAGGGAGCGTGGATGACCCGCAACACGCGGAAGATCAATTGGGTAAAGGCGGCTCTGAAGGATTATTTGGAGCTTCCGAAAGAGGCCCAAGATCGCGCTGCCACGGCACTCACCTATGTCGCCGAGGGTGCCACGCCCGATATAGCAAAGCCGCTGACTGGTCTTGGAAGCGGCATTTGGGAGTTGGCGATCAAATCGCGAGGCGATGCGTACCGGGTCGTTTACGCACTCCAACTGGGAGAGGATATCTGGATCGTTCACGCGTTCCAGAAGAAATCCAAGAAGGGTATCGCTACGCCGAAGCACGAAATCGACCTGGTGCGCGAACGCATCAAACGGCTAAGGGAACAACTGCGATGAAAGCTCGTAAACTCAGGACCGTCAGAGGCAGCGGTAATGTCTTTCGCGACCTTGGTCGTGAGAATGCCGAGGCCTTGCAGCTCAAGGCGCTGCTTGCGGTTGAAATTGTCCGGGCGCTCGATGACGGCAACCTCACCGTTCGCACGGCCGAAAATCTGACGGGCATTGCTGCGGCCGACTTTTCGCGCATCCGCAACGCCAATCTCGACCGCTTCACAGTTGATCGGCTGATGGCGATCCTCGACCGCTTGGGCCGGGACGTGGACGTTGCAATTACGGTGCGGCAACGCAAGCGCTCGGCCGATCAACGCGCGCACGTCGTTGCATAAACGGCGTGAACGTTGCCTTGCGCGCGGTCTATCAGCGGCTCGAAAATTTACTTGTTTCCGGTGATTACCGGAGATCGCCGGACATTATCTAAGTATTTTATTTTTATAAAAATTCATATTTTACTTGATCTGTTCACGGAGCGATGGCCTCACGGTACCGCCTTCGAAACGGGCTGGGAAATGATGGGGAAGGCTATCCGGAGCGAATCAACCAAATGAGCGGTGCCGCTAACGTCTTGAGAAATATGGCGCGCCCGAGACGATTCGAACGTCCGACCTTTGCCTTCGGAGGGCAACGCTCTATCCAGCTGAGCTACGGGCGCCTGACGCCCTAGATAGACGAAACCGCCGGGGGCGGCAACGGGCGGCGTGCGGCGGAACGCGTCCGGCGCGTCCGGCAATCTGTGCCCCGGCGCCGACGGCAAAGAGACCGCAAAACAAATCGTGGAGCGGACGCGAAGCGGCCGCCCGTGCCGGAAAAATTTTCCACGGTCGCAACCGGCCGGCCGTCTATCGGCCGCCGCCGGCCGGGGCGCTCCGGCGCCACCCGTTATGGTTAACCCGACCTTAATCATGCCCGGCTAAAGGATACCGTCGGGCCGCGCCATCCCCGCTCTTCATCGGCCCGGCCGGCATTCGCTGGGTTTCATAAACGAGGACGCCAATGAAGGCGAAGTACCGCAGCCGGCTGGCCGACAAGAGATGCGATCTCGGACAGGCGGCGCCGCTCGGGACGCCGTTCGTGCTCATCGTCGACCCGGCGAGCCACTGCAATTTCAAGTGCCGCTTTTGCCCGACCGGCGATCTCGATCTCATTGAAACCACCGGCCGTTACCAAGGGCCGATGGCGTTCGATACGTTCAAGAAGATCATCGACGACCTGCAAGAATTTTCCGAGCCCGTCAAAGTCCTGCGTCTCTACAAGGAAGGCGAGCCCTTGATGAACAAGCGCTTCGCCGAGATGGTTCGCTATGCCCGGTCGAGCGACAAGATCGAGCGGATCGACACCACGACGAACGGCGTTCTGCTGACGCCCAAGACAAGCGAAAAGGTCATCGCTGCGGGAATCGACCAGATCAACATTTCCGTCAACGGGCTCCGGAACGAGCAATTCGCCGAACTGGTGCAGACGAAGGTCAATTTCGAAAGATATGTCGAGAATATCAAGTATCTTTGCAGCATCAAAGGCGACTGCGAAATCTACGTGAAGGCGATCGAGGAAAATCTCTCCGAAGACGACCGCAAGCGGTTCCTCGATATCTTCGGCGATGTCGCCGACCGCGTTTTTTTCGAGCACCTTTTTCCCAACTGGCCGGGGTTCGAAAGCGATATCATTCCGATGGAATGCTCCGTCGGTCTTTACGGCGACGAGGTCCTGGAGAGATCGGTTTGTCCATACATCTTCTATAGTACTACCATCAATTCCGACGGTTCCGTCAGCCTATGCGTGCAGGACTGGGCGAGGAAACTCGTGGTCGGCTCCGTTGCCGAAGAGTCGGTGCGCGATATCTGGTTAGGGCGGCGTCTCGACGCGCATCGCCTGTCGCACCTGAATGGGCGACGCAAGAGCGATCCGACCTGCGCGCAATGCCAGTGCATGTCGCTCGGCGTTTTCGACAACATCGATAGCCGGGCCGGAGAAATAAAGGAACGGTTGTCTTCGGCAAATCATTACCGCAGGTAGGTGTCGTGCGCGTTCTGATCGTCGGCGGGACGGGAAACATCAGTTGGCGGCTGTCTCGCGCCGCGGTCGATGCCGGCTGGCGGGTCACGCTTTTGAATAGAGGCACACCCGATCGCAGGCGGCGGCCGGCGCCGCACGGATGCGACGTCATTATTTCCGACGTCAACAATCAGGCGTTGACCGAGGAAGCCCTCGGAAACCGGTCCTTCGACGCGGTCGTCGATTTCGTCTGCTATAACGAACAGCACGCGCGGCGCGCAGTTTCCTATTTCCGCCAACGCACCCGTCACTATGTTTTCATCAGCACGACGGCCTTGTACGACCGCGAGCGGGCAAAGCCGCCTTTCACCGAGGATTCCGCGATCGTCGACAGCGGTTGGGACTATGCGCTGGCGAAGGCGCGCGCCGAGGGGGTCTTCAAGGAGGCCGCCGCGCGTGAGGGTTTCCCGGTCACCATCCTGCGCCCGGGGCACACTTACGACACGATTATTCCGGAGGCGGTGGGCGACGGGAACTGGACCAATCCCTGGCGGGCGTTGAACGGTAAGCCGATCGTGCTGCATGGCGACGGCACCACGCTGTGGACGGTGACGCATTCGTCCGATTTCGTGCGCGCGGTCATGGAATTTCTGCAGTCCGGCCATGCGCCAGGCGAGACCTTCCACATCACCACGGACGAGACGTACAACTGGCGGGAGATCACCGCCATAGTCTGCCGTGAGATTGGTGCGAGCGCGCCGCAGCTCTGCTATCGCACCACGGAAGAGATCGATCGCGTCACCACGCGCTACGGCAACGGCATCAAGTGGCACAAGATGTGGTGCGACATCTACGACAACAGCAAGTTCAAGGCGGCCTGCCCGTCCTGGCGCGCGCGGGTGCCGTTGCAGGACGGCATCAAAAATGCCGTTGGCTACTATCGCAGCGACGCCAGCCTGATGATCCCCAATGAGCACCTCAACGGCATCCTCGATGCCATCTGCGAACTGCGCGCCGTGCAGTAACGCTCCCGCCCGAAAGTCGGCTCATGCAACTCACCATATTACTGGCGACCAATCGGAGCGGCTTGGCGGCGAGCGCGCGCGTGGCGCAGGCCTGTTCCTGGGCCTCGCCCGATATCGAAGTCATCGTGCGCGACAATTCCGGCAATGGCGAGAAGCGCGAGCTGCTCGCGCGCATGCGAAGCGAGCATTGCAATATCATCCTGGCGGAACCGTGCGATGGGCTGACCAACCTGTCCGAGATCCTGCGTCTGGCGCAAGGCGAATTCATCTTCCTGATCGCCGACGACGATCTGTTCTTCGATCATGCGATGGCGGCGCTGCCGCCCGCGCTCGAACGGATCGCGAAGGACCCGGCAGTGGTCGGCATTACCGGGGGCTATCTGGTCGAATCCGGACAGTTCGGTTCGACCATCATGGCCTACCAGAATGTTGAAGACGACGATTTGACCGCGCGCGTGGCCGGCTATCTTGCCAATGGCGGCCCGAACATCCTGCATTATGCGCCGGTGCGGCGCGATATCGTGCAAGGCACGTTCGCGTTCATGAACACGCTGCCTTTCTATTTCTCCTTCCACGACCAGGTCGTTTCGCTGCTCTATCTGCTCAACGGCAGGTTCGTGCGGCTCAACCGGCTGCTCTATGGTTACGATCTCGGCATCTGGCAGTCGGCGGAAACCGCGCAGAAGCGGGATCTCGATTACTACCGGGAGGCGGGGCTCGATCCCGCCATCAACAAGCTGCATTGGTTCCTGTGCGGCTTCGAAGGCGCTGTTCTGGCCCGCAATGCCGATGTGTTCCCCGACCGTCCTCTGCCGCAGCGGCAAGGCATTGCCGACCGCTGGTTTTCAGCGATGTTCCATCGCTTCCGGAGTCAGGCGCGGCTGGCCGGCAATTCGCGATATTCCGGCGAGGCGGACAGACTATGCACGAAACTGCAGGCGCCGGCGGCGCAATTGTCGTTCCAGAACATGCTGGCGGAAATTTGCGGCTTGATCGCGCTGTCTTCGCCGGACCATGCGCAGCGCTATAACGCATTCTGGTCGGCGGCGATCGCGGCGCGCGTGCCGGCGCGGCGGTTTGCGGCTGCTACAGCCGAACCCCGGGTAGCCTGAGGCGCTTGGTATGAAGGTCGTCATCCTCGCGGGCGGGCTCGGCACTCGGATCTCCGAGGAAAGCAATCTGCGGCCGAAGCCGATGATCGAGATCGGCGGCAAGCCCATCCTCTGGCACATCATGAAGATCTATTCGGCGCACGGCGCCAACGACTTCGTGATCTGCTGCGGCTACAAGGGCTACGTGATCAAGGAATATTTCGCGAATTATTTCCTGCACATGTCGGACGTGACGTTCGACATGGCCAAGAACAGCATGGTCGTGCATCAGCAGAAGGTCGAGCCCTGGCGCGTGACGCTGGTCGACACCGGCGAGCAGACGCAGACCGGCGGCCGGCTGAAGCGCATCGCCCCCCACATCAGGAACGAAGAGCTGTTCTGCTTCACCTATGGCGACGGTCTCTCGGACGCGAATATCGGCGCGGCCGTGAATTTCCATCGCAGCCACGGCAAGCTCGCGACGGTGACCGCGGTGCATCCGCCCGGCCGCTACGGCGCGCTCGATCGTGTCGGCGACCAGGTCGCCCGTTTCACCGAAAAGCCGCGCGGCGACGGCGGCATGATCAATGGCGGCTTCTTCGTACTGTCGCCGCGCTGTCTCGACTTCATCGACGGCGACGACAGCAGTTGGGAAGGCGCGCCGATCGTCCGGCTCGCCTCTTCCGGACAGATGATGGCCTTCGAACATCGCGGGTTCTGGCAGGCGATGGATACGCTGCGCGACAAGACCATGCTGGAAGAAATGTGGGCATCCGGCAGGGCGCCATGGAAAATCTGGTAGCGGGCGCAGCCGATGCCGCGTTCTGGCGCGGCAAGCGCGTGCTCGTCACCGGGCACAGCGGTTTCAAGGGGTCATGGATGACGCTGTGGCTCAATCGCCTGAGCGCAAATGTCACCGGCATCAGCCTGCCGCCTGCGAGTGCGCCGAATCTTTTCACGGAAGCGCATATCGAGACGCTCTGCCAAAGCCATTTCTGCGACATCCGCGATAACGAGGCGCTTGCCGGGCTGGTTCGCGGCGCGCAGCCGGAAATCGCGTTCCACCTGGCGGCGCAGCCGCTGGTGCGCGCGAGCTATCGGGAGCCGCGCGCGACCTTCGCCGCCAATGTGATGGGCACGGTCAATGTACTTGATGCGCTGCGCGGGCTTGCGGGCGTGCGCGTTGCGGTGATGGTGACCACCGACAAAGTCTATCGCGCCGATGCGCGCCAGCCTTATGCCGAAGACGATGCGCTGGGCGGTCACGATCCCTACAGCGCCAGCAAGGCAGCCTGCGAAATGGCGATCGCGAGCTATCGCGAGTCCTTCCTGGCGGCGCAGGGCGTGGCGGTGGCGAGCGCGCGCGCCGGCAATGTGATCGGCGGCGGCGACTGGTCGGAGGATCGCCTCATCCCCGATGCGGTGCGCGCCTGGCGGGCCGGACGTCCGCTCGACATCCGCCGCCCGCAGGCGGTGCGGCCCTGGCAGCACGTACTCGAACCGCTGTTCGGTTATCTGATCCTGGCGCAGCTTCTGTGGCAGCAGCGCGCGCCTGCGGGCGCCTATAATTTCGGTCCAAACAGCGGCGATGCGGCAAGCGTGCGCGATGTGATCGAGCTCGCGCGCCGCGCCTACGGGCACGGCGAGGTGCATTACGGCAACGGGTGCGAAGGTCCGCACGAGGCGGCCTGGCTCGCGCTCGACGCCGGCAAGGCGCGTGCTGTGCTCGGGATTGCGCCGCGGTTCAGTTTGCCGCAGGCGATCGAACGCACGATGACCTGGTATCGTGCCCATCGTGAGGGGGCGGATGCGCGGGGCTTGTGCGAGGCCGACATCGCCGCATTCGAGGCTTTGGCGGCGAGCGGAAATCCCGCGCCGGTGAGGCCGGCGATTGCGGTCGCCTGAGATGCGCTTCGAACCGACACCGCTAGCCGGGGCTTTTCTCATCCATCTCGAACCGCGCATGGATACGCGCGGTCTGTTCGCGCGCGCCTTCTGCGCGCAGGAATTCGGCGCGCAGGGGCTGGAAACGGTCTTCGTGCAGGCCAATATCAGCACCAATTCACATGCCGGCACCGTGCGCGGCATGCATTTCCAGCGCGCGCCGCATGCCGAGGTGAAGCTCGTGCGCTGCATCAAAGGTGCCGTCTACGACGTGATCGTCGACATGCGCGAGGGCTCGCCGAGCTATCGGTGCTGGTTCGGCGCCGAATTGTCGGAGGGCAACGGCGCCGCGATGTATGTGCCGAAGGGCTTCGCGCACGGCTATCAGGCGCTCAGCGACGGCGCCGCGGTGTTCTATTTGGTGAGCGCCTCCTACGCGCCGCAGGCGGAAAGCGGCGTGCGCCATGACGACCCCGCGCTGTCGATCGCGTGGCCGCGTGCCGCGGCCGATATCTCGCCGAAGGACGCCGCATGGCCGCTGATCGTCCTTTGATCCTGCTCACCGGATCCACCGGCTTTGTCGGCCGCCAGGTGCTGCGCACGCTGGCCGAGCGAGGCTGCCGCCTGCGCGTCGTCGTGCGGCCCGGCCGGCAAAGCGCGATCGCATCGTCGGACACGATCGACGAAATCGCCACGGCGGATCTGTGGTCGCAAAGCGCGGATGGCTATGCTGCGCTGTGCCGCGATATCGACACGGTGATTCACGTCGCCTGGTACGCCGAGCCTGGGCAATATCTGCAATCGCCGAAGAACCTCGATTGCTTGATGGGCACCCTGCGTTTCGCGCAAGCCGCGGCCGCGGCCAAAGTCCGGCGCTTCGTCGGCATCGGCACGTGCTTCGAATACGACTTCGCGCCCGGCTATCTGAAGATCGATACGCCGCTGCGGCCTTCGACGCCCTATGCCGCGGCCAAGGCCGCCGCTTTTCTCGCGCTGTCGCAATATTTGCCGCAGCAAGGGGTCGAATTTGCCTGGTGCCGTCTGTTCTATCTCTACGGCGAAGGCGAGGACGAGCGCCGCCTGGTGCCGCAACTGCGTTCCAAGCTCGCGGCCGGCGAGCCGGTCGAGCTGACCAGCGGCAAGCAGATCCGCGATTATCTCGATGTGCGCGAGGCGGGGCGCATGATCGCGGAATGCGCGCTCGGGCGCGCGCGCCGCGCGGTGAATATCTGCTCGGGCACGCCGGTCACGGTGCGCGAACTGGCGGAGCGCATCGCCGACGAATATGGCCGCCGCGACCTGCTGCGCTTCGGCGCGCGTCCGGACAATCTGGTCGATCCGCCCTGTGTGGTAGGGGTGCGGTAGGGCCGGAGTAATTTCCCCTCAAATTGCCTCAACTCGTCATTGCGAGCGCGAAGCGCGAAGCAATCCAGTACCGACGCTGCCGTCTGGATTGCTTCGACCCGCTATGCGGGTCTCGCAATGACGGATCAGTATTGTGGGGGAGAGTTAGGGAAGGGGTGGGGCTGGCCGACGATGGGCATAGAGGCTTTCAACGAAACCCTGCCCACGGGGGGGAGTGTGCGGGCAGCGTCAGATCCGCCTCACTCCGCCGCCTCGAGTGCCCGTGACAGGCGGCGCGGCTGCGGCACGTAAAAATCGCCGAGTCTCACCATCGGCCGCGGATTGCGCAGGATCGAGGTGAGCCGGTCGCGCAGCGCCTTCGGCGATGTCGGCTTGACCAGATATTCATGCGCGCCGGCGCGCAGCGCCTTCACCACCTGCGAGCGCTGGCCGCGCGCGGTCAGCATGATGATCGGCAGATTCGGACGCGGGAACACGCCGGGCGAGCGCACGATGCGCAGCACCTCCATGCCGTCGAGCACCGGCATGTCCCAGTCCAGCAGCATGACATCGGGATCGCAGGTGCGGATCATCTCCAGCCCTTCCAACCCGTCCGGCGCCTCGAGCACCGATTTGGCGCCGAGATTCGTCAGCATCATACGCGTCAGCCGGCGCATGTAGGAATTGTTGTCGACGATCAGGATGTTGAGACCCTGAATCATCGCCTCGGCCGGGCTGTTATGCATAGACGGCGGACCTCGCACTGCGACGGTGCCAGGGTAACTGCGCGAGGCTGCCTTTATCCTAAGATTATTTGTTCAATTTGTTGCAATCGCGCTCGCGGACCGTGAAATGCCCACTATTTTTCGGTGGCGGATTGCGAATTTCGGTAAAATTGTCAGCAATTGGGAAACGCATCGTGAAGCTGCCCGGACCCGACCACCCCATCGGCATCAGGCCCAACACCCGGCGCGTGCGCGTCCGCTTCGCCGGCAAGGTGATCGCCGATACCAGCCGCGCGCTGACACTCAAGGAGGCGAACTATCCGCCGGTGCAGTACATTCCGCGCGCCGACGCCGACATGAATCTATTGCGCGCGACCGCCCACCGCACGCATTGCCCGTACAAGGGCGACGCCAGCTATTTCACCATCGCGGTCGATGGCGCGAGCGCCGAGAATGCGGTGTGGTCCTATGCCGAGCCGTTCCCGGCCATGGCCGAGATCAAGGGACATCTCGCTTTCTATCCGAACCGGGTTGATGCCATCGAGGAAGAGTGAAGGCGCGCGGCGCCGCTAATGCATCCTCGGCGCGCGCAGGAACTTGGCGCGGTCGGACGAATTCACCCGCACGTCGAAGGTGACGCCCTCGCGGTAGAGCGTGAGCGGCACTTCGACACCCGCCTCGCCCAGCGACCAGACCTTGCGATAGAAGGCGCCGAGCGTCGAGACGCGCTCGCCGGCGACCGCGGCGACGACGATCGGA
>JAKAHJ010000123.1 GCA_021815055.1 Pseudomonadota bacterium
CGATCAGTGAGGTCCGGCAGGAAGGAAAAAGAGCCCTGAGTCAAGCGCATGTACGTTCTCCCGGGATGGCGTTACGGATTCGTCGTCTATACGGCGACGGCGGTCGGGACAAAATCGGCGGTGTCGGTCGACGTGTAGTCGAACGTGACGTCGCCCCAGGTATCGAGCGCGGCCCGCAGCGGTCGGCACCATTGCGCCGCCTCTTTGAGGATCTCGGGGCCCTCGTGGCGGATGTCACGACCCTCGTTGCGGGCGAGGATCATCGCTTCGAGCGCCACCCGGTTCGCGGTGGCGCCGGCTTGGATGCCCATCGGATGACCGATCGTGCCGCCACCGAATTGCAGCACCACGTCTTCGCCCAGATAGTCGATGAGCTGGTGCATCTGACCGGCATGGATGCCGCCCGAGGCGACCGGCATTACCTTGTTGAGCGAAGCCCACTCCTGGTCGAAGAACAGACCGTTCTCCAGGCTTTTCGGCGTTCCGGTGCCGCGCAGGGTGTCGTAGAATCCCTTGATCATGAGCGGATCGCCCTCGAGCTTGCCGACCACCGTGCCGGCATGCAGGTGGTCGACGCCCGCCATGCGCATCCACTTGCAGATCACACGGAAGTTCATGCCATGGTTCTTCTGCCGCGAATAGGTCGAGTTGCCGGCGCGGTGCAGGTGCAGGATCATGTCGTTTTTGCGCGCCCACTTGGCCATGGACTGGATCGCCGTGTAGCCGATCACAAGGTCGATCATGACGATGACCGAACCCAGCTCCTTGGCGAACTCGGCGCGCTCGTACATGTCCTCCATCGTGCCGGCGGTAACGTTGAGATAATGGCCCTTGACCTCGCCGGTCGCCGCCGAGGCGCGGTTGACGGCGTCCATGCAGTAGAGGAAGCGGTCGCGCCAGTGCATGAAGGGCTGCGAATTGATGTTCTCGTCGTCCTTCACGAAGTCGAGGCCGCCCTTGAGTGCCTCGTAGACGACGCGGCCGTAGTTTCGGCCGGAGAGGCCAAGCTTCGGTTTGGTGGTGGCGCCAAGCAGAGGCCGTCCGAATTTATCGAGCCGTTCGCGCTCGACCACGATACCGGTCGCCGGGCCCTGGAAGGTCTTCAGGTAGGCGACCGGGATGCGCATGTCCTCGAGCCGCAAGGCCTTGACCGCCTTGAAGCCGAACACATTGCCGATGATGGAGGCGGTCAGATTGGCGATCGAGCCCGGCTCGAACAGGTCGATATCGTAGGCGATATAGGCGAAATACTGCTGCTCCGTCTTCGTGCCGGGCCCGGTATTCGGCACCGGATCCACGCGATAGGCCTTGGCACGGTAAATTTCGCAGTCGGTGAGGCGGTCGGTCCACACCACCGTCCAGGTGGCGGTTGAGGATTCGCCCGCCACCGCCGCCGCTGCCTCGATCGCCTCCACGCCCTCCTGCGGGGTGATGCGGAACATTGCCAGGATATCGGTGTCCTTTACCTGGTAGTCGGGTTCCCAGTAGCCCATGGTGGCATAAGGGATGACGCCTGACTTGTAGCGCTGTTTGGCGTCGCGGATCTTGGTAAGGGTCGGTGGAGCGGACATGAAGCAATCCTTGCGTGTTCGAGGGCGTTCCTCTTCGCAGTCACCCGCAAATCGTAAGGGCCTTTTCAATTAAGTAAATTTGAATTATCTTATCGTTCCATTCAGAAAAACTGAACATGATCCGCGACGCCACCATCAAGCAGCTTCGGCTTTTGAGCGCGGCGGCGCGCGGGCACAGTTTTGCCGCCGCGGCGGAGGCGTGCCACGTCACGCCGCCGGCGGTGACGATGCAGATGCAGCAGCTCGAGGCCGCGGCCGGGTTGCCGCTGTTCGATCGCAATGGCCGCGGCCTCACGCTCACGGCGGCCGGACGCGAAGTGCTGGCGGCCGCCGAGAAGATCGACGCGGTCCTGGCGGATTGCGCCGCCGGACTGGCCGCGCTCAAGTCGCTCGCCAGCGGCCGTGTCACCGTGGGCGTGGTCTCCACCGCGAAATATTTCGCGCCGCAGATGCTCGCGGCCTTCGCGCGCTTGCATCCGACGATCGAGATCGAGCTCATCATCGGCAATCGCGAGGACACGATTGCGGCCTTCAACGACTGGCGTTTCGACATCGCAGTAATGGGCCGTCCGCCGGAGGACATCGCGGTCGAAAGCGCGCCGATCGGCGATCACCCGCAGGTCATAATCGCGCCGCCCGATCATCCATTGGCCGGACGCCGCGCGATTCAGCCGCCCGACATCGCCGGCGAAAAAATGCTGATGCGCGAGCCGGGATCGGGAACGCGGCTCCTGGCGGAGCGCTTTCTGGCGAGACACGGCGTCAAAGCGCGCGTCAGCATGGAGATCAGCTCGAACGAAACGATCAAGCAGGCGGTGATCGCCGGGCTCGGGATCGCCTTCATTTCCGCCCACACCATCGCGGCGGAGATCGCCGACCGCCGTCTCGCCGTGCTCGACGTGGTCGGGCTGCCGGAATTGAGGCATTGGTTCGTCGTGCGCCCGGCGGCCAAGCGCCTGATGCCGGCCGCGCGCGCCTTGCGCGACTTTCTGGTCGCGGAGGGACGTCAATTCCTGCCGAACGCGGCGGACGCCGTCGCTCCGCGCGGCAAGCCGGTGCGGCGTGTGAAATCTTCAAAGTAGTCGGTTAAATTAGCCTACCGTTTCGCTCATCGTCCGGCGGCGTAGCCCTGCATGCCGCGCGGGTTGGCGGCGGCGCGGCGATGCCGGCCGTCGCGCGCGGCCGCGGTCAGGCGGCCTTCCGACCAGGCCGGCCCGATCTCGACGATATGCCCACGCTTTTTCAGTTCGTCGACGGTCGCCTTCGGCACGCGGCTCTCGAGCACCAGCACGCCGGGCCGCGCGGTGCGCGGCCAGAACGAGATCGGGAAATGTTCGGAATGCCAGGCCGGCGCGTCGATCGCCTCTTGCAGGTTCATCCGGCCGTGCACATGGCGCAGGAAGAACTGCGTGGTCCATTGGTCCTGCTGGTCGCCGCCGGGCGAGCCCCAGGCGAGGTAAGGCTCGCCGTCGCGCAGCGCCAGTGTCGGCGACAGCGTCGTGCGCGGGCGTTTGCCGGGCGCGAGCGAGGCGGGATGATTTTCTTCAAGCCAGAACTGCTGTGCGCGCGTGCCGAGGCAGAAGCCGATCTCCGGGATCACCGGCGAGGATTGCAACCAGCCGCCCGATGGCGTCGCCGAGACCATGTTGCCGGCCTGATCGATAATGTCGAAATGCACGGTGTCGCCGTTGACTTCGCCGAGCGCGCCGACCGTCGGCTCTCCCGCGCCGAGGGCGCCGACCGCGCTGCGCTGGCCTTCCGCGCGCCGCAGCTTCATGACCGCGCCGAGACCGGCCACCGTGCCCGGCCGTAGCGTCAAAGAGGCTTCCTGCGTGACCAGCGCGCGCCGTTCGTCGTTATAGGAATCCGACAACAGTGTGGCCATCGGCACGTCGACAACGTCGGGGTCGCCGTAGAATTTTTCGCGGTCGGCAAAAGCGAGCTTGGAACATTCGACCGCGAGGTGAATGAAATCGGGCCCCACGACGTCGAGGGCGTCGAGATCGTAGCCCTTCAGCAGCGCGAGCTGCTGCAGCATCACCGGGCCCTGGCTCCAGGGCGCCTTGCATACCGTGAAGCGGCCATAATCGTAGGAAAGCGGTGTGCCGACGCTGGCCCGCCAGCGCGCCATGTCGTCGCCGGTGATGAGGCCGCCATGCGGCGTGCCGCTCACGTCCATCAGCGATTGCGTGCGGCAGAAGCGGTCGATCGCCTCGGCGACGAAGCCCTGCGACCAGACCATGCGCGCACGCTCGATCTGCGCCACGCGATCGCCGCCGGCGTTGTCGGCTTCGCGCAGCACGCGGGTATAGGTGTGGGCGAGCGTCTTATTGGTGAACAGCGTCCCGGTCGCCGGCACGTCGCCCTTCGGCAGAAAGACCGCCGCCGAGGTGGGCCAGTGTTCGCGGAACAGGTTCTCGACCGTCGCGATGGTTGCGTTCGCGCGTTCAACCAGCGGATGGCCGTTTTGGGCATAACCGATGGCCGGCGTGAGCACGTCGGCGAGCCGTAGGGTGCCGTAGTCGCGCAGGATCAGCATCCAGGCATCGAACATGCCGGGAATGCAGGCAGCGAGCAGGCCGGTGCCCGGAATGAGGTCGAGGCCGAGTTCCTGGAAACGTTCGATGGTCGCCGCTGCCGGCGCCGGCCCCTGGCCGCAGATGACTTCGGTACGCCCGCGCTTCACGTCATGCACGACGATCGGGACATCGCCGCCCGGTCCGTTGAGATGCGGCTCGACTACCTGCAGCGTGAACGCCGTGGCCACCGCGGCGTCGAAGGCGTTGCCGCCTTTTTCCAGGATCGACATGCCGACCGCGGTCGCGATCCAATGCGTCGATGTTACGACGCCGAACGTGCCGTCGATCTCGGGCCGGGTGGTGAAGGGATTGGGGTTGATTTTCGACATGGATTGCGGCGGGAAATGTCGGTTCTCATTGCTGGCTGGCGCGCACGGCGGAGCGCGGCTCGGTAAATTTCGCGACGATCTTCAGAAATTCCTGCGCGGCTTTCGACTGGTAGCGTTCGCGATGGCGGGCGACAAGGTAGGAGCGCGCCGGCAGTTCGTACTCCATCGCCACCAGCATGCCGGCGCGTAGCGGGGCTTCCACCACCAGTTCCGAGATCGCGGTGGCCCCGCAGCCGGCCTGCACGGCGGCGCGCACCGCCTCGTTGTTCGGCAGTTCGAGCACGACCTTCAGCGCGTCCGGCGACATACCTTTGCCGATGAGCGCCGCTTCGAATTCCGAGCGGGTGCCCGAGCCCGGTTCGCGCAGCACCCACTCGCTTTCGGCAATGTCAGCGTCGGTGAGCCGTTTCTTGCGTGTCCACGGGTGGTCGGGCGCGGCGACAACGACAAGCTGGTCGCGGCCCACGACGCTTTGCTCGAGTGCGGGATCGTCGACATGGCCTTCGACGAAGCCGAGTTCCGCGGTGCCGTCGAGCACGGCTTTCGCGGTCTGCGCCGTGTTGCCGACCGCGAGCTTGACCTCGATCAGCGGGTAGGCGCGGCGGAAGGCGACCAGGCGCGGCGGCAGCCAATAGCTGGAGATGGTCTGGCTGGCGTGAACGCTGAGCGTGCCGCGCTTGAGCCCGCTCAATTCGGAAAGCGCGAGCTCGGCGGCGGCGGCGCGGGCGAGCACCGCGCGCGCCTCGTTCAGGAATAGCCGGCCTTCCGCGTTCAATTCGATGCGGCGGCCGACCCGGTCGAACAGCGCGACGCCGTAGCGGCGCTCGAGCGCGCCGATGGCGGCGCTGACCGCCGATTGCGTCAGCCGCAACGTTTCCGCCGCGCGGGTGACGTGCTGGCTTTCGGCGACCGCGATGAAGATACGAAGCTGCTCGAGCGTCATCCTTCAAGAATAGGCGGTAACTTTCGCCAGGACGAGCCCCAATCGCGCGCGGCCTGTGGACCGGCGGGTTCTTCCGCCAAGTCTCCGGGCTGTCGAGGCCGCCTCCAGCACCGCGCGCGCTTTGCCCGGCGCGCGGGCTATTCCCGCAGCGCGGGTGGTGCCGGCATTTTCGACCCCGAAAACCCGGGGCACGCCCGGGTCCTCGCGGTCAGGAAGAAATCACGGCGCTCGCACAGGCCGGTCCTCCCGTGCACCGAGCGATAGGCCGAGCTCAAATATTGAAACCGGGAACGGCGGCGCAGATCGCGCAAGCGCGTGCCCGGATTGCAACCATCTACCTCAACGAACGTCCGACCGTGACAACGTCGCGCAGCACATTGATCTCGAACTCCGACTCTTCCAGGCGGATGGCCAGCGTGTCGCGGATCGACAGCATGCCGACGACGTTTCCGTCCTCGACCACCGGCAGATGGCGGATGTGGTTCTTCCGCATCAGCGTTTGGGCCGCCTGCATGCTGTCGTCCGGGGTGCAACTGATGACCTTTGCCGTCATGGCGTCGCGGACCCGGATGTTGAGGAAGTGAAAGCCTTGATTGGCGAAGCATCGCACAAGATCGCGTTCGGAAACGATGCCGACCATGCGCTTTTCCGCATCGCGGACCGGCATTGCGCCGATGCCGAACGTGTCCAGGAGCTTTGCGGCGGTCTCAAGGCTGTCGTCCGGTCCGCAGGTCACCAGTTGCTGCTGCGAACGTTTGAGAAAATCACCAATTCTCATGGTGCCTCCTTGATTTGGATCTGCCAGTAACAGAACGCGTTCCTCCCGCAGCTTGTTTCACGCGATGCCGTACATCGGAGCGCATCCGTTCTCGCCATTCGCAGCGTGCAATCTAGCTGTTTTTCTCAAGCACGCGGATACGCTTCACCAAGCCGCTGAAATCAGTAGAGCAGTTCGCTCGTCATCGATCAACGTCGCCATCGCATCGCCGTCGCGTTCCGCCGAAGGCGGCAACGAATGCAGTCGGCGCATGCGATCACGAAAGAAAAATTTTCGAACGAAACGTTCGTTTGTGTGAATGAAATTGTGCCGCTTTGTATTAATTCAAATGATTGCATGTGCCCGGTTCGTCCGTTAACGTGGCGCCCAAAATAGGGGTATTGGAGGAAACTTCCGGCAATGTTCACTCATAATCCGTTCGCCGAACTCTCTGCGTCCGTGCCACCCACCATCATGCAAACTTATGTCGCCGTGATGGCGTTCCTTGTCGTGGCCGGCACGCTTTTCGACATCTGGCACAAGAGAAGCGCCCAGTACTTCTTCCAGAACTGGCGCCGGTCCAAAGGTAAAGCAAGAAAGCAGGTCGGCGGCGGCGACATGGTATCGATCGCCGTTCAAACCGCCGTGGTCGATGTCATGGCCTCGGGCGAGTTCTGCAACCAGCGGCGCCGGATCGCCCATCTGCTCGGCATGTACGGTTTCGTGATCTATGTCGTCATGACGGCGATTATGGTGTTCGGCTATCCGACGCCGGCGGCGCCCGCCCCGGCCGCGGTCGTTGCGCTGTGGTACATCGGCGCGCTGATGATCTGCGTCGGCGGCTATTGGTTCTGGTTCTTCATTCGCGTCGACGTCGCCGCCGAAGGCCAATCGCCGCTTCGTCTCGAGCGCGCGGACCTGTTCGTCATCTCGCTCGTGCTGAGCGCGAGTTTCGGTCTGATCTGGGCCTGGCTGCAGGCCTCCGCCAACTCCGTCTGGGCCGCCGTATTCCTGGCGCTGTACCTGATCGCGACGACGGTCCTGTTCGCGGGCATCCCGTGGTCGAAGTTCTCCCACATGTTCTTCAAGCCGGCGGCGGCCTTCGAGAAGCGCGTGTCGAAAGCCAACGGCACGGCCCAGAACCTGCCGACGCTGACCCGCGACGATCCCGAACAACAGAAAAGACATTCCATGGAACTGCTGCGAGACGCGCCCATGAACATGGGACTTGGCATCAAGCGCGAAGCGCCCCGCCACTACTAAGAAGCGACACGCAAGTTCTATCGGCAAGTTCCATCGGCAAGTTCTATCGGCAAGTTCTATCGGATTGAGATAAGGAGCCGGCTAATGCCTACCTTCGTCTATATGACAAGGTGCGACGGGTGCGGACACTGCGTCGACATCTGTCCCTCGGACATCATGCACATCGATACGACCTATCGCCGTGCCTACAACATCGAGCCCAATATGTGCTGGGAGTGCTACTCCTGCGTGAAGGCTTGCCCGCAGAATGCGATCGACGTGCGCGGCTATGCCGACTTTGCGCCGCTCGGTCACAGCGTGCGCGTCCTCCGCGACGAGGAGAAGGGCACGATCGCCTGGAAGATCAAATACCGGAACGGCACGGAAAAGAATTTCCTGTCGCCCATCACCACCAAGCCCTGGGGGACGGCGATCCCCAGGCTCGCGGATGCCCCCGGCCCCAGCAAAGAAATGCGCGACAGCCAGTTGCTCTACAATGAGCCGAAGTGGATCCGCATGGATGACGGCGGGTTGCATACGCTTCAGGCGGCCGGTCTCAAGCTGAAGAAAGGCGTGTATTACTGATGGCTTACAAAACGATCGTCGAAGACGGCATCGATATTCTGGTCGTCGGTGCAGGCCTTGGCGGCACCGGTGCCGCCTGGGAGGCCAGGTTCTGGGGTCAGAACAAGAAGATCGTCATTGCCGAGAAGGCCAATATCGATCGCT
>JAKAHJ010000124.1 GCA_021815055.1 Pseudomonadota bacterium
CCGAACAGCTGGCCGATCGTGTCGAGCAGGTCCTCGGCCATGCCGGATCGTTCGAGCACCAGCCCCATGAAGGTGAAGAACGGGATCGCCAGCAGGGTGTCGTTGCTCATCACCCCGTAGATGCGTTCCGGCAACGCCTGCAGGAAGTCGGGCGAGAACTGGCCGAGCTCGATGCCGATCAATCCGAAAAACAATCCGACGGCGCCGAGAGAGAATGCGGCGGGGTAGCCGAGCAGCAGGACCAGAACCAGGGCGCCGAACATGATCGGCGCCATGTTGTCGATAAAGAAGGCTGTCATTCGATGCTCCGAACCTGCGCCATGCGCTCAGCGTTTTTCGATCGCATCGACGAGCTGCTCGACTTCAGCCTCGATCGTGCTGGTTTGCGACGCGTGCGGATCCGGGATGAGGTCGCGCATGATCGCAAAACGTTTGATCAGTTCCGAGAGGCCCTGCACCAACAGCATCGCGAAGGCGATCATGATCAGCGCCTTGGATGGCCATTGCGGCAAGCCGCCGGCATTGCCGGACTGCTCGTTGATTTCGAAAGAGCGCCAGAAGAACGGAATGCCCGTGACGATCATGACGATGGTCAGCGGCAGCAGAAAAAAAGCATGCCCGACGACGTCGATCCAGTCCCGCACGCGCTTGGGAAGCAAGTTGTTCACGATGTCGATGCGGATGTGTTCGTTGGCGAGCAGCGTCCATGGTGAACACAGCAGGAACACAACGCTGAAAAGCACCCATTGCAGCTCGAGCCAGGCATTCGACGAGGTGTCGAAAACCTTGCGGACGGTGGCATTGACGGCCGAAACGAGGACGGCGGCCAGGATCAGCCACGCCAGGCGTTTACCGATCCAGGTGGTCGCGGCGTCCACCGCGCGGGTGGCCGGCAGCAATGCCTTCAGAATTGCGTCGAGAGCGCCCACTCGCCTCTCCCCCTCTGCGGGCCGGTATCGCCGGCCGGCGTCGTTGTTTTTGCCTGATGTCCCCACAGCTTGGCTTTTTTTGCCAAGTCCGGCCCACCTTAAGCCGATGGCGGCCAAGCCCGTCAATGGCGAATTTGGTATTAGTCGGAGGTGGCGGCCGGGCCTGCGGGCGGCTGGCTTTGCCGCCGAAAGCAGGTTCCCCCGGCCCAGTCGGCCCCAAGCGGGCCGATCCCTATCGGAACCCGGCCGCGCAGGGCGGGGAGGGGCCTAGCCGCCGGTCACGCTCATATGGCGCGCCAGGGCCGGCCGCTGACGGCGCCGGTCGATGACGAAATCGTGCCCTTTCGGCTTGCGCGTAATGGCATCGTCGATCGCCGCATAAAGGGGTTCGTCGCTTTCGGAGGCCCGCAGGGGCCCGCGCAGGTCGGCGGCGTCTTCCTGGCCGAGGCACATGAACAGGGTGCCGGTGCAGGTGATGCGCACGCGATTGCAGGATTCGCAGAAATTATGGGTCAGCGGCGTGATGAAGCCGAGGCGCCCGCCGGTTTCCCTGACGCGCACATAGCGGGCCGGTCCGCCCGTGTGGTAGTCGATCTCCTCCAGCGTATAGCGCTCGGAGAGCCGCGCGCGCACCAGCGACAGCGGCAGATATTGGTCGAGGCGGGATTCCTCGATATCGCCGAGCGGCATCACCTCGATGATCGTGAGATCCATGCCGCGGCCGTGCGCCCATGCGACGAGGCCGGCGATCTCGTCCTCGTTGACGCCCTTGAGCGCGACCGCGTTGATCTTGATCTTCAGTCCGGCCGCCTGGCCGGCATCGATGCCGGCGAGCACCTTGTCGAGTTCGCCCCAGCGGGTGATGGCGCGGAACTTGTCCGGGTCGAGCGTGTCGAGCGAGACGTTGACGCGTTCGACGCCATAGCCTTTCAGTTCGGCGGCGTATTTCGCCAATTGCGAGCCGTTGGTCGTCAGCGTCAACTCCTGCAGCGCGCCGCTTTCGAGATGGCGCGACAGCGAAGAGACGAGAGTCATAATGCCGCGCCGCACCAGCGGCTCGCCGCCGGTCAGGCGCAGCTTGCTGACGCCCTTGGCGACGAAGGCGCTGCACAGCCGGTCGAGTTCCTCGAGGCTGAGCAGGTCGGCCTTGGGCAGGAACGTCATGTGTTCCGACATGCAGTAGACGCAGCGGAAATCGCAGCGGTCGGTCACCGAGACGCGCAGATAGGTGATGGCGCGCGCAAACGGATCGATCAGCGGGCGCGGCCGGGCGCCGGCGTGGTCGATCTCGAATGCGGACGTGTTGTCAGCCAGTGCCATTATTCATCCCTGCGCAGCGGCCGGTTTTTTTGCGCGGCCGTTTCGGGCGTCACCGCGCATCGGTTCGAAATCCAGCCTTGATATATGAATTGTCGCGGATAATGACCATGGCGTCCAGCGCGGCAGGTACGCGAATGAAAAACGGCCCGCGAATGCGTCCGCGGGCCGTTTCTGTCGTCAATTCATCCTACGGCGGTCACCGCTGCGAGGGCGCCGGAGCGGTCGGCCACGGCGACGGCGCCTGTTGCGGCGGCGGTTCCGCGGGCATGGGCGGGGGAGCGGCCGCCGGCGGAACGCTGACCGGGGTCGCAGCCGGGGGCTTCCTGGCCGCGGGTTTCGCCGCGGTCTTCGGCGCCGGCTTTTTCTTGGCGACGGGCCGCTTCTTCGTCGGCTTCTTCGCGGGCTTCGACGGCGGAGCAGCCGCGAGCGCCACGGCGACCGGGTTCGGCTGCAGCACCGGCGCAGCGCCCGTGTTCTGAATGACCTGGATGGTCTCGGTTGCCGGTTGGTGGCCCTCGAGTGTGAAGGTGACGGTCAGCGGGGCCGTCGTCGGCAGCGCCAGCGCGCACGGGGTGCGGCAGCTTTGCCCGTTCGAGACCTTGGCCTCCGCGCCCGGCGGGTCGGACTCGAACTGAACGCTGTCCATCGTTGGCGCCGGTTTGAAGGCGTCCATGAAGTCAGAACTCGACGTACACGCCGCCAAGGCAAGCGCGCCGCCGACGATCGCAACCACTCGGTACATCATTGTCCCAACCCGTCCGCTCGAACGAGCGACAGCCGTCGCCCAGCAGCGGTCACGATACGGGGAGCGTCATCGACGTGCAACATTTGCAAGCCCGTTAACCTTAACAAGGTTAACCATAATTTTACCACTTTTACCGGCGGTCGGTGACGACAGCGTCGATCGTTTGCGGCAGTTGCGCATAGTGACCGATGACGCGATCGGGGCCGAATTCGGACACCGGCCTCTCGCTGTAACCGAAGTCGACCGCGATGACCGGAATTCCCGCCGCGCGCGCGGTGAGAATGTCGGTCTGCGAGTCGCCGATCATGATCGCGTGCCGTGGATCGCCGCCGGCGACCGCGATCGTGCGGCGAAGGATTTCGGGATCGGGCTTCTGGACGCCGAACGTATCCTGTCCGCAGATCGCCGCGAAGCGGGGCGCGAGATCGAGCGCTTTCAGCAGCAGGAGCGACAGGTTCTCGAGCTTGTTCGTGCATACCGCCAGCCGGTGGCCGTGCGCAGCCAATGCATCGAGCGCATCGACAAGTCCCGGGAAGGGCCGCGAACGGTCCGCGATATGGGCGCTGTAGTACTTGAGAAAATCGGCGAACATTCGATCGAGCGTGTCGGGCGGCACCGTGCGGCCTTCCGCTTCGATGCCGCGCACGATCATGGCCCGTGCGCCGCCGCCGATCAAATTGCGGGCGGCTTCATAGGGCACCGCCGGCATGCCTTCGCGCGCGAACACCACGTTGAGGGTGTCGATGAGATCGGGCGCGGTGTCGATGAGGGTGCCGTCGAGGTCGAAAACGAGGGTGGGTAGAGCCATGATCGCTGCTGCTAACCTTGATGGGGAAATCATGCAAGGCAAATCCGGCGGCTGGGCGAGCGCGGGCGATTTTCGGCTATCCAGCCCGCGCGAAGGCGGCTAGATAGGCGGGTCCGCTTAAATCCGAAAAATCCAACAGCCGATGTTCGAACGGTTCCGATGAACGCCGATGCCTTCAAACGCGCCGCCGCTGCCCGCGCCGTCGACTTCGTGCGGCCCGGCATGCGGCTCGGCCTCGGCACCGGTTCGACCGCCCGGCTGTTCGTCGAATTGCTCGGCGAGCGCGTGCGCAACGGCCTCGATATCGTTGCGGTGCCGACGTCGGATGCCACCGAAGCGGACGCGCGGCGCTGCGGCATCCGGCTCACCAGGCTTGCCGAAACGCCCGAGCTCGATTTAACGGTGGACGGCGCCGACGAGATCGGTCCCGGCCTTGCGCTGATCAAAGGCGGCGGCGGTGCGCTGCTTCGGGAAAAGATCGTGGCCGGCGCATCCGCCCGCATGATCGTGATCGCCGACGAATCCAAGTGGGTGGCCCATCTCGGCCGTTTTCCGCTGCCGGTCGAGGTTGCGCCATTCGGCGCGGAGGCGACCCGCCGTGCGGTTGCGAAAACCGTGGCTCGCATCCAGGCACCGGGGGAAATGCGTCTGCGCACCGGCCAGGACGGCCATGCTTTCGTCACGGATGGCGGCCACTGGATCATCGACGCCCAGCTTGGGCGCATTGACGATCCGCGCATGATGGCGCATGCGCTGGCGGACGTCCCGGGGGTCATGGAGCATGGTCTTTTCATCGATCTTGCGCATATGGCCATTTTGGCCGGGCCGGACGGCGTCAGGATCGTCGAGCGCTAGGGCAGCCAAACGGAGCAGAATGAGATGAATTGCATCAGGGCCACTTTCCGCGCCGCTCGCCTGGCGACGGTCGTCCTCGCGATAAGCGCACCGGCCGCCTTTGCGCAGCAGAAGGCGCCGCCGGGGGCGCTCGCCGAGGCCAAGCAACTGATCGCGGTCACCAGTGCGACCTCACTCTTCAACCCCTTGGTCGCCGGGGTGATCGAACAGGCCAAAGTGCTTTACCTGCAGCAGAACCCGCAGCTCGCCAACGATCTCAACGAAATCGCGGCGAAGATGCGAACCGAGCTACAGCCGCGGCTCCACGAGGTGAACGACGAAGTGGCGACGCTCTACGCGACCAGCTTCACCGAGAACGAGCTCAAGGACATGGTCGCGTTCTACAAGTCGCCGGCCGGCCAGAAGATGCTCAAGGTACAGCCGGACGTGATCGATCGCAGCATGAAGTTCGCGCAAAACTGGGCCAACAAGCTCTCCGACGAAGTCGTCGCCAAAATGCGCGTGGAGCTCAAGAAGAAGGGACACGCCATGTAGCGCCCGCTGCGCCGGACGGGTCTGTCCGGCGCCGGCGCTGAGGGCGTGATCGGCATGGCGGAGCGGGACGTCGATCTTTTCGTCATCGGAGCGGGCTCGGGCGGGGTGCGCGCCGCGCGCATCGCGGCGAGTTACGGCGCGCGCGTCATGATCGCGGAGGAATTCCGCGTCGGCGGCACCTGCGTGATCCGCGGCTGCGTGCCGAAAAAGCTTCTGGTCTATGCTTCGCGCTTTGCCGACGAATTCGAGGATGCCGCCGGCTTCGGTTGGACGGTCGGGGAGCCTACATTCGACTGGCCGACGCTGATCGCCAACAAGGATCGCGAGATCGCGCGGCTGGAAGCCGCCTATATCGCGACGCTCGAGCGCTGGAAGGTCGAGATCGTCAAGAGCCGCGCCGTTCTGGAGGGTGCCCATACCGTGCGGCTGATGTCGAACGGTGCGCGCGTGAGCGCCGAGCGGATCCTGATCGCGACCGGTGCCTGGCCGCATTACGGGCCGAAGATCCCCGGCCTCGAACACGTCATTTCGTCGAATGAGGCCTTGCATCTGCCTGAACTGCCCAGGCGGATCGTCATCCAGGGCGGCGGCTATATCGCGCTCGAGTTTGCCTCGATCTTCAACGGTCTCGGCAGCGAGGTGACGCTGATCTACCGCGGCGAGAATATCCTGCGCGGATTCGACGACGATGTGCGCGCGCACCTGCGCAACGAATTGCGCACGCGCGGGATCAATGTGCTGTGCGGGCACACGGTCGCGGCCATCGACAAGAACGGCGCAGAGTTCGTCGTGCATTTGTCGGACAAGACCGCGATCGCCGCCGACAAGGTGATGTTCGCGATCGGCCGGCGGCCGAACGTGATGGGACTCGGTATCGAAAATCTCGGCTGCAAAATCCACGCGCACGGCGGCATCGAGGTGGATGAGTTTTCGCGCACGGCGGTGCCGAGCGTCTATGCCGTCGGCGACGTGACCAACCGGGTCAATCTCACGCCGGTGGCGATCCGCGAGGGGCACGCCTTCGCCGACACGGTCTATGGCGGCAGGCCGACGCCGGTCGATCACGGCAATGTGCCGACCGCGGTGTTCACCGAGCCGGAGGTTGGCGTCATCGGATTGACGGAAGCCCAGGCGCGCGAGCGGCTCGCCAAAGTGGACGTCTACAAGACCTCGTTCCGGCCGATGAAGGCCACGTTGTCGGGCCGGGCGACGCGCAGCTTCATGAAGCTGCTGGTCGACGGTCTGACCGACCGCGTGGTGGGCTGCCACATCGTCGGCCCCGACGCCGGGGAACTCATCCAGGTGATCGGCGTGGCCGTGAAAATGGGGGCGACCAAGGCCGATTTCGACGCCACCATGGCGGTGCACCCGACCGCGGCCGAGGAACTCGTCACCCTGCGTGAGAAGGCCGCGAGCTACGTGCGCGAGGCGGCGGAATAAGGCGGAAACGTCGCAAAACCTGGCGGTTTTCGAATATCTGGCCTCGTCCGGGCGCTCTCGTGTATAAGGCGGCCCCAAGGTCGTTTGAGCCGTTGGAGTATTCGCGATGTCTGAGCGTTGGACGCCCGATAGCTGGCGCAGGAAGCCGATCCAGCAGGTGCCGGACTACCCGGACCGGCAGGTTCTGGCCGACACCGAGAAGCAGCTCGCGACCTTTCCGCCGCTGGTTTTTGCCGGCGAGGCGCGCAACCTGAAAAAGCGGCTGGCGCGCGTCGCCAAGCGCGAGGCTTTCCTGCTGCAAGGCGGCGATTGCGCGGAAAGCTTCGCCGAGCACGGCGCCAACAACATCCGCGACTTCTTCCGCATGTTTTTGCAGATGGCAGTGGTGTTGACTTACGCCGCCGCCTCGCCGGTGGTGAAGGTCGGCCGCATCGCCGGCCAGTTTGCCAAGCCGCGTTCCTCGCCCACCGAAAAGCGCGGCGGCGTCGAGCTGCCGAGCTATCGCGGCGACATCATCAACGACATCGCCTTCGCGCCGACGGCACGCATCCCCGATCCGCGCCGGCAGATCGAGGCCTATCGTCAGTCGGCGGCGACGCTCAATTTGCTGCGCGCCTTTGCGCAGGGCGGCTACGCCAACCTCGCCAGCGTGCGGCAGTGGATGCTCGGCTTCGTCAAGGACTCACCGCAGTCGCGGCGTTACGTGGAACTGTCCGACCGCATCTCCGAGGCGCTCGGCTTCATGCAAGCCTGCGGGCTCGATCTGGAAAGCCATCCGGAGCTGCGCACCACCGAATTCTACACCAGCCACGAGGCGCTGCTGCTCGGCTACGAGGAGGCGCTGACCCGCATCGATTCCACCACCGGCGACTGGTACGCCACCTCCGGCCATATGCTGTGGATCGGCGACCGCACGCGCCAGTTCGATCACGCCCATATCGAATATGCGCGCGGCGTGAAGAACCCGCTCGGCCTCAAATGCGGGCCCTCGCTCAAGCCGGACGACATGTTGCGGTTGATCGATCTGCTCAACCCCGACAACGAAGCCGGCCGCCTCACGCTGATCGGCCGCTTCGGCGCCGAGAAGGTCGGCGACCATCTGCCGGCGCTCATCCGCGCGGTCGAGCGCGAGGGCAAGGTCGTAGTCTGGTCCTGCGACCCGATGCACGGCAACACCATCTCATCGGCCACCGGCTACAAGACGCGGCCGTTCGATCTGATCCTGAAAGAAGTGAAGAGCTTCTTCGAGGTGCATCAGGCTGAAGGTACCTATGCCGGCGGCGTGCATCTCGAGATGACCGGGCAGAACGTCACCGAATGCACCGGCGGCGCCCGCGCCATCACCGAGGCCGATCTCAACGACCGCTATCACACGGTCTGCGATCCGCGCCTCAATGCCGAGCAGGCGATCGACCTCGCCTTCCTCCTGGCCGAACTGCTCAAGAAGGAACGGGGCGGCCGCGCGGCGCCGATGCCGGCGGCGGCGGGGCTGTAGACCTCTTCCCCCCCCGCGAA
>JAKAHJ010000125.1 GCA_021815055.1 Pseudomonadota bacterium
CGATCACCTCGCCCGCGCGCATCACGACGATGCGGTCGGCCAGCGTCATCGCCTCTTCCTGGTCGTGCGTGACGTAGATGAAGGTGCGGTTGAGCGCCTGATGCAGGCGGTCGCATTCCGCGCGCAATTCGCGGCGCAGCTTGGCGTCGAGGCTCGATAGCGGCTCGTCGAGCAGGAAGGTGGAGGGGTTGGTCACCAGCGTGCGCGCGAGCGCGACGCGCTGCGATTCGCCGCCTGAGCATTGGCCCGGCATCTTGCCGAGCAGATGCGTGATGCGCACCATCTCGGCGACATCGCGCACGCGTTTCGCCCGCTCGTGCGGCGGCACCTTCTTCATGCGCAGCCCGAACTCGATATTCTGCGCCACGGTCATGTGCGGAAACAAGGCGTGGCTCTGAAAAACCATGCCGAGCCCGCGGTCGCGCGGCTCGAGGTCGTTGACGACTTTTCCGTCGATACGGATTTCGCCGGAGGTCGGATCCTCGAAGCCGGCGATCATGCGCAGCGTTGTCGTCTTGCCGCAGCCCGAGGGGCCGACGAAGACGACGAATTCGCCGTCCTCGATGCTGAAGGTAAGGTCCTTCACCGCGCGCACGGCGCCGAAAGACTTCGCGAGGTTGAGAAGCTCGATGCGCGCCACGGGCTATCTCCGTACCATGCCGAAACTGAACCCGCGCGCGAGATGCTTGCGGATGATAAGGCCGACGATCATCAGCGGGATGGTAATGCCGACGGCGAGCGCCGCCTGCCGGCCGTAGACGCGGCCTTCGGTCGAGCCCTGATATTTCGAGAGTTCGATCGGCAGGGTCGAGACATTGGTCTTGGTGATGATCAAGGCGAGCAGATATTCGCTCCAGGTCAGGATCAGGATGAACAGGAAGGTGGCCACCAGGCCGGACCGGATGAGCGGCAGCACGACTTCGAACAGCGTGCGCCAGCGCGAAGCGCCGAGGATTTCCGCCGCCTGCTCGACTTCGCGCGGGACTTCGTCGATGAAGCTCTTGGTCATCCAGACCGCGTAGGGCAACGTCGTGAGGAAGTAGACGAGAATGAGGCCGGTACGGGTGTCGAGCAGGCCGAGCGCGGAATAGTAAAGCGAGAGCGGCGCGACCACGACGATCGGCGGGATCATGCGCAGCATCAGGAGCTGGAACATGCGCGCTTCCGAGAGGATGCGATAGCGCGATACGCCATAGGCAAGGATCGACCCGAACAGCACCGCGAGGAAGGTCGAGGTGAAGGCGATCACCGTCGAATTCCACAGCGAGAGCAGCGGCTTCTGCGAGGAGATCGCGTATTGCGTGTTGGCGTATTCCTGCGCGCCGAACCAGACGTTCAGATAGTTGTCGAGCGTCGGCGGATGCGGGAAATAGACCGGCGGCCAGGAGAACCACTGGTTGTCGGGCTTGAACGAGGTGATCACCATCCAATAGATCGGGAAACCCGCACCGATCCCCCACAGGATCAGGATCGCGTAGCGGGCGGTGGCGGTGAGGCGCCGGCGCTGGGTCTTGGTCATCGCCATGTCAGCCTCCCGCCGCTTGTTCTTCTTCGTCGCGCTGGCGGTACATCGCGTCGAGCGACCGCTTCTCGCGCCGCAGCAACTGGATCGCGACCAGCACGATCACGATCATCATGAGCATGACGATGTAGGACATCGCCGCGCCTTTCGACACTTCGAAATACTGCCAGGTCGTCATGAAAATATAGATCGGCAGCGTCTCGGTCGCCGAGCCGGGCCCGCCCTGGAACAGCGCCCAGGTTTTCGGAAATTCCGCCATCGCCTCGAGGAAGCGCAGCACCAGCGCGAGCAGGATCACGGGCCGCAGCAGCGGCACCTGCACTTCCCAGAAGATCCGCCACTTCGATGCGCCGAGAATCTCCGCCGCCTCGATCGGCTCCTTGGGGATCGCCGCCAGGCCGGCCAGCATGATGATGAACGAGAACGGCGTCCAGTTCCAAATTTCCAGCAGTGCGGCGGTGAGCAGTGCCAGATGCGGATTGGTGAGCCAGGAGACCTGGAAATTAAATCCCGTGATATGCGAAATCGCGTCGTTGAGCGGGCCGCTGCGATACAGCATCATCTCCGCCGTATAAGCGACCACGACCGGGACGGTGAGCATCGGCAGGATGAAGATGATGTAAAAGAACGCCTGGCCGCGGAACGGCCGGTACATCAGATAGGCGAGCAGAAAGCCGAAAACGAAGCAGCCGAGCGTCGAGCCGGTCGCGAAGGCGAGCGAGCGCACCACCGCCCAGCCGAAACGCGGATCCGTCAGCACGTCGCGGAACAGGTCCAAACCGACGTAATCGGCGTCCCACCACGAGCTGAGATAGACGGTCCATTGGTGGACGGAAAAATAGAGTTGCAGCAGCAGCACCGGCGTCAGCACGAGCGCGAAGATCGCGATCAGCGGCAGCAGCAGCGACAGCTTGAACCGCCGCACGGCGCGCGCGCGAGAGACTGCGAGGGTCGAGGCCTCGCGCGTTGCTTCCGCGGGCGGAGAGAGAGCAAAGGCCATTCCTCACCTCCAATCGGGAGGCCGGACGGGCGCGCGGCCCGTCCGGGTGAACAAGCGAAGAGCGGTTAGGCTCACGCGGGGACGTCGCGCTTGGTCATCGCCGCCTTGTAGCTCACCAGATCTTTCTTGAGCTTGGCTCGCCCGATACGGCCGACGATCTTGTTCCACTCGTTCTCGGTATTCTTCAGGACATCCTTGGCCGCAAGCTGGCCGACATAGGCCTCCGACAGGTTCTTGCCGAGCGCATCCTGGAATTCGAGATAGCCGGTGAGGTAGATCGGCGGGCACACGATCTCGAAATTCTTCTTGATCGCGTCGATGCCTTCCTGCGTATAGGCATTGATCACCTGCGGCGCCGCGAAGTGCGCGTTGGACCAGGCGTCATTGAACGCGTTCACCGGGTCGGACACGATCGGGATCGAGTTCTTGCCCGAGCCGAGCCAGAGTGCGAGATAGGCGGCCTGCGCCTTGCGCGGCGAGTACTTGTTGATGAGGATGGCGGCCAGCGGCGACGAAATCGAGCGGCGCAGCATCTTGCCCGAAAACTTCGAGCCCGGCACTACGCTGTAATAGAATTGCCCGACGGTCTTCGACTGCTTCGGGTTCTTGATCGTCTTGCAGGTGCCGTCCCAATATTGGCAGCTTACGACATGACCCTGCGCGATGCGCGGGATCATCTGCGGCGTGCCCCAGTTCGCCGCTTCCGGATGATTGACCTTCTTGTCCTGCAGATAGATGTCGACCGCGTACTGGCCCGCCGGCGTGTTCAGCGTCGGCTTCATGTCGTCGTCGAACGGGAAGCCGCCGGCGCTGTAGAAGATCATGTACCACCAAGTGACGCCATTGGCGCGGTTGCGCAGATTGCCGGAGCCATAAAGATCCTTCGACGGATCCATCAGGAACTCTTGCAGGCGCAGATTCTCTTCCCAGGTGTCCGCGACCTTCAATTCGGTGCCGAATTTGTCGGCAAAGCGCTTTTTGTTGTCCGGATTGTCGATGAGGTCCTTGCGCGTGTACTGGATGTGCACGTTGCCGTCGGTCGGCACGCCGTAGGTGTGCCCGTTGTATTTCATGAAATTGTCGTAGCCGGCCACGACATCGTAATGGAACCCGGAATTCTTGATGTATTCGTCGAGCGGCTCGAGAAAGCCGGCCGAGGCGAGCGACGGGATCATGTTGGAATCGATATGGATGAAGTCGAACTGCGGCGAGCGCGACAGCGCCTCCGCCATCGCCCGCTGCGGGGCGTCGAAAATCGAAATGTCCTGCACGCCGCCGATCCCGATACCGGTCTCTTTGGTGAACTCGGCGATCACCGGCTGCATCGGCACGAAATAAGGCGACCAGATCATGCCGTTGACCTTGGCCGCGCCCACCTTCTTGGCGGCGGCGATGGTCTGTTCTTCCATCGTCGCGGCACTCGCGAAGGGCGCGCTGCCCGGCACGAAATTGGCGACCGTCAGACCGAGGCCGCCTTCGATGAAGCCTCGCCGCGTCACGTCGAACTTGCTCATGCTGTCCTCCCTTGCTGCGGCCTTCGCGGCCTGTCGCTGATCTACACCCGTAAAGCAAAACGGCCCGCCTTGGCGAAAGGCAGGCCGTCAAATCGTCTCGCGATCGTTCCCGGCGAACAATATGGGTCCGCGGCCGTTGCGTCGGCACGGCGGACGGCACCGCTGCATGGGACTCCCTGTAGGTGTCATCGACACCCCTCCCCGGTGCTTGTCGAAGAAAGCGCCCTGCTTACGGCCGCTCTGCTTCGCTCATATGATCGGTCGGCGCTTCCAGTTTTTCCCAGTTCTCTCTTTTTTTCTTCCGCATTCATGCTGCGGTTCTGTTCGATCTTAGGAGGATCGGATCGGCTCCGCAACGACGGCATGCACGATCGCGCACGCTTGTTCGCGCACCCTTGCGGCAACCGCCGCGGCATCGCATCATGAGACATGTCGCGTTCGACGCGGCCGGGTTGAAAGGAGGCGCGAATGCAAGCCGCGAAGGCTCCCATCCTCCATGCGAACGGCGCGGCGATCCCCGCCATCGGCTTCGGCACCATGGAATTCCCAGGACGCGCGGCCGAATTGGTGAAAGCCGCCCTCGACTGTGGCTATCGACACATCGATACGGCGCGCAAATACGGCACCGAGCAGTTCGTCGGAGAAGGCGTCCGCGCCAGTGGCGTCTCGCGCGATGAGATATTCGTTACGACGAAAGTGACCGAAGAGAACGCGCGCGAAGCCGATTTCATGCGTTCGGTCGAAACCAGCCTGCACACGCTCGATTTTCACTATGTCGATCTTTTGCTGATCCATTGGCCGCAGCCCAAGGTGCCGTTCGCGGAAACGCTCGGCGCGCTGGCCAAGGCGAAGCGCCAGGGGCTTGCCCGCCATATCGGCGTCTCGAACTTCACGCTGACGATGCTCGACGACGCGGTCCGGGTGTGCCCCGAACCGCTGGTGACCAATCAAATCGAGTACCACGCCTATCTGCCGCAGGACCGCATGCTCGCCGCCTTGCGGCGGCACGGCATGATTCTCACCGCCTATTGCCCGGTGGCGCGAGGCCGGCTCCTGGACGATCCCGTTGTCGGCGAAATCGCCCAGGCGCACGGCAAGACGCATGCGCAGATCTGCCTGCGCTGGCTGATGCAGCAGCCGGACGTCGCGGCCGTGCCGCGCGCGATCGAGGAAAAGCACGTCGCCGAGGACATCGACATCTTCGATTTTACGCTGAGCGAGGGTGAAATGCAGCGGCTTTCGGCGCTGCGCAGGCGGCAGGTGAGGATCGCCAATCCGCCGGAGCGCGCGCCGAAATGGGATGTCGAGGAAGTCGCGTAAGGGATTGCATAGGAGATATTGTTGTCGTCCTCGCGAAGGCGGGGCCAATACGCCACAGTTCCTCCCGGCCTCATGCTGAGGAGCGCTCCGAAGGAGCGCGTCTCGAAGCATGGGCCGCCCCATTCTTCGAGACGCATCGCCATAGCGCGTCGAAGACGCGCGTAAACGCGCTGATGGCGATGCTCCTCAGGATGAGGCGGAAAGATACCGCGGCATACTGGTTGCGCGCCTGCGCGGGCACGACGGAAGCGCGAGGGAAAACCCCATGAGTGACGGCCGGCAAGAACTTTCCTTCACCTATTTCCCCGACAATTATCGCTGGTCGCACGGGTTGCTGATCGGGCTCAACATGGCGCCGTGGGGCGGCGCCGAGATCGGCGAAATCAACCGCATCGGCCTGCGGCTGAAAGACAAGGTCGGCGACGACGACGCCTGGTTCCGCGAGTGGACGCGCGAGGCGCGGACGGTGGAAGAGCGCGGGCGCGCGCGCATTGCGGAAGGCTTCGGCGTAAGCGGCGCGCAATATTTGCAGCGCGCCAGCGCCTATTATCATGTCGGCGAACGTTTCCTGCAGCCGAAAAGCGCGGAAGGCAATGAAGCCTATATGCGCGGCGTCGCCTGCCTGCGCGACGCCGCCCAATATATAAAGAGGCCGCGGCTGGAACATGTCGAAGTGCCCTATGGCGACACCAGCCTGCCGGCGATCTTCGTGCATGCCGAGCGCGAGCGCGGCACACGCGGGCCCGCCATGGTGTTCTTCGACGGGCTCGACGTCACCAAGGAGATCCAATATTTCAAAGGCGTCGCCGATCTCGCCGCGCGCGGCATCGCCTGCCTGATTGTCGACGGGCCGGGCAACGGCGAAAGCATCCGCTTCCGCAATCTCTATCTGCGCCACGACACCGAGCATTACGCCTCGCCGGTGTTCGATTATCTGGCCGCGCGGCCGGAGGTCGATCGCAAGCGCATCGGCGTGATGGCGATCAGCCTCGGCGGCTACTACGCGCCACGCGCGGCGGCCTACGAGCCGCGCTTTGCCTGCTGCATCGCGTGGGGCGCGCAGTGGGATTACCGGAAGATCTGGCGCGAACGGTTCGAACGGCTTGCCCGCGCCGACACGCCGTCGCTGTCGGTGGCGGCGCAGCATATCGGCTGGGTGCTCAATGCCGGGTCGCAGGAGGAAGTGCTCGCAAGGCTCGCGCCGTTCAATCTCGACGGCGCCGTGCAGCGGATCGCCTGCCCCTTCCTGATGCTGCACGGCGAGGGCGACGAGCAGATCCCGCTCGCCGATGCGCAGAAGTGCTTCGATGCCGTCGGCTCGCGCGAGAAGACGATGAAAGTGTTCACCCGCGAGGAAGGTGGCTATCACCACTGCCAGATCGACAACCAGAGCATCTGCTCGGCTTACATGTGGGACTGGCTCGAGCGCGTGCTGCGGCCGGGGCAATAGCGCGCGCCTTCCCCCGCCGTAGAGCCGCGATGGCCGATGCCGACGAGACGTCGCGTTCTATTTCGACGTCGACCTCCGGATGAATTGTCTCGTAGTCGGCGAACTCATCGGGCAATGTGCCGAGCAGCGGCAGTATGGCGGATTGGATTTGTCGCCCGCTGTATACGTCACTTCGGCGGCTGGACGGGCGACCCAGCAGAACGACCCAGGTCGCCCCTGCCGCGCATCGACTCCATATTGTGAATATGAACGTGGTCGCCGGCGCGAACCGCCATCGTGGTCCGGCCTATGGACGCGCCGTATTTCACGACCCGACCGCCGATGGCCATTTCCTGCAACGCAATCTTGTGGCCGTCCGGGATGCTCGCCGCAGCAATTATGGAGCCTGTCGCCACGCCGCGCAGAATGATCGTTTCGCCGGGTCGGACGTCGCCTCCGAGTACGGTGGCCACATTGTCCGAGGAATGAAGGACGAATGCGATACCGGTCATGCTGGACATCCGTGACAATAGTTGCCTGGGTTTAAATTGACGGCCGGATTCGGCTGATCGCGACTTCTGTCTCGCCTAATTCTTCGCACGCCGTCGGAGCGCCGAGCGCGATCTGCCGCAACCGCGCAAGAATCTTTTCGGCGCCCATCTGGAGCGGCACCGCCGCGGTAATCACTTCGGAAATCGCCACGTCGATGTGGTCTTCGAACCGGGCGCATGTTTTCGGATTGCCACAGATCTTGACGGTGGGCGAAACCGGACTTCCGATGCTGTTCAGGGCGCCGGTTCCGAACAGAATGGCATGGGCGCCGCCGGCGGAGAGCGCGGTGATATTCTCGGTTGCCGCCGCGGGTGCGTCCATCAGATAAAGGCCGGGCGCCGGCGCGGCTTCGCCGTAGCCGAGCACGCCGCGGAGCAGACGCGAGCCGCTCTTGCAGATGGCGCCGAGGGATTTCTCCTCGATGGTGGTCAAGCCGCCCCTGATGTTATCGGGCGCGGGATTGACCGAATTGAGATTGATTTGCGCGTCCTCGGCGATCTTTTCGTATTTCCTGATCACCGCACGCACTGCCTGCCAGACCTCGGGGCTGGCGGCCCGCGCTTCAAGCGCTTCCTCGCCGCCCAGGCACTCGACCGGCTCCGAAAACACGACGCGTGCGCCTTGATCGACCAGCCAATCGGAAACGATTCCGATGGCGGGATTCGAGACGAGCCCCGACGAAGCGTCCGAGCCGCCGCACTCGAGGCCGATG
>JAKAHJ010000126.1 GCA_021815055.1 Pseudomonadota bacterium
CGCGCGGCGCGTGCAGGCGTTCGAGCTGGCGGGACACCTGCTCGCTCGGGCGCGGCGCATTGGTGACGAGGATTACCGCCGCGCCGCGCGCCCGCGCGCGCATGAGCGCGTCGCAGGCGTCGGGGAAGGCGGCGATGCCGTTGTGCACGACGCCCCAGACGTCGCACAGCAGCACGTCGTAGTCGGGCGCAAGGGCGGAGAAATGCGGGATCAGGGAGGGCAAGGCAGGGCTCGTCTTCGGCTGTCATTCCGACCCCACCCGCGTGCCGCGGGCGTCTCGGAATGGGCAAACCGTATGGCATTAGTTCGCGACCGAAGGAAGCTACCCCACCGGCATACCCGCCGCGGCGATTTCGCCGCCGGCCTCGCCCGCGGCCCTCGCAGTGTCGTCCTGCAAGGCCTCGGTGCGGACCGGACGCGGGGCCGAGAACAGGAAGCCCTGTCCGAAACGCACGTCGTAGTCCAGCAGATCGACCACGGTCGCCTCGTTCTCGATCCGCTCCGCGATCAGATCGATGCCCGAGCGCGCGAGAAGGTCGGCCAGGTCTTCCGGGTGAATGTTGCTCTGCGCGCCGGTCACGCTGCTGAGCAACACCTTGGCCGGCACCTTCAGGTAGCGGAACGCATGATCGGCCAGATCTTTCGGCTCCATGCGCAGATCGGTCACATGGTCCATCGAAAAGCGGAAGCCGAGCCCGGCCAGCGCCGCCAGGCCCTCGTGCTCGATCGGTCCGAAATTCCGATAGGCGGCCTGGGTGAATTCGAAAGTCAGCGCGCCGGCGATCGCGCGGTTGGCCTCCATGAAGTCGAGCAACTGGCGGAACTGGACGGCATCGGCCAGCGTCGCCGCATTGACGTTCAGGAACAGTCCGACATCGCGGCTCTTCAATTGCAGCCGGCGCGTGATCTGCACGCAGCGGAACGCCATCAGATTGTCGATCTTCGGCATCAGCCCGGCGTTCTCGGCGATGTCGATGAAATCGACGGCGGGAACGATGTCGCCCTCTTCGGTACGCAGCCGCGACAGCGCCTCGTAGTAGCGCACCTTGCGCTGAGGCAGCGTGACGATCGGTTGCAAATAGAGATCGATGCGGTGCTCGTCGACCGCCTGCGCGATCAATTCGACGATGCGCTCGCGGCTCTGGCCGCGGAAGCCCGTCCCCGAGACGGCGTTGCGTTCGCTCAAGGCGAGCGCCGGCGCCTCGGCATTGGCGACCCCCGCGGCCGGCCGCGCCGAAATCGCGCCTTGCTGCTGCAACGCGCTTTCGTGCATGGCGACCGTGTCGGCGATCTGCTGCACCAGGGCGCCCAATTCGCCGATCTCGGTCGCCAGCGGGTCGACCGCGCCGCGCGCCTTGTTCACGGTCGCGTTCACATTGCTTTCGATGGCGTTGAGCCGGCGCGAGATCTCGGCCACTTGGCGCGCGAGATCGGCGGTCCCGCGCGACAGATCCGCGATCTGATCGCCCAGATCGCCGCGGTCGCGCAGCCGGTTGCTGACGGTGTTGTAGAGCGCCATCGCGGTGAGCGCCGCCAGCCCGACGATCGCGGAGGTCAGGGCGTCGACCTTCAGGCCGAGATACAGCACGGCGCCGAGCGAGCCGGCGATGAGCACCATGCAGATCGCGACGAAAATGGCGCTGAGACGACGCATGCTGTTGACCCCGGACGACGGCCCCATGGGCGCGCATCACCAGCGGTGATTCGCCCCGCCCGCTCCCAATGTTCATGAGGCCTGCGATCCGCGCAACTGCGAAGTCCTGCTATGGTAACGGCGGAACACGGTTCGAATTCGGGAACTTTCAGCCTTTGGACAACCCTCCCCGCCGCTTTGCCCCGGCCGCCTGGGTCGCCGCCTCGCCCGGCCGCGCCCTCATCGTATTCCTGTCGATCCATGCGGCGATCTGGACGCTGCTGCCGGCGCTGCTTTACCGCAATCTGCCGCTCGACGTGATCGAAGCCCTGGTCTATGGCCGGGAATGGCAGCTCGGCTACGACAAGCTGCCGCCTTTGCCGTGGTGGCTCGCCGAGATCGCCGACCGGGTCGCCGGCCACGACGTTGCCATTTACGCGCTCTCGCAGATCGGGGTGATAACGGCCCTGGCCGTGGTGTTCCTGATGGCGCGGCCTTTGGTGGGGCCGCTCGGCGCGCTGGTCGCCGTGCTCATCCTCGAGGGCCTGCACTACCTCAATTACACGTCGCCGCAATTCAATCACAACGTCGTTCAACTGCCATTCTGGGCGCTGGCCGGCTTTGCGCTGCACCGCGGCCTGCGCGACCGAAAGACGGCGGACTGGGTCCTGCTCGGGCTCGCCGTGGGCCTCGCACTATGGGCGAAATATTTCGTGGTGGTACTGGCCGCGCCAATGGTGGTCTTCGTGCTCGTCGACCGCGAGGCACGGCAATGCCTCAAGACGCCGGGACCCTATATCGCGGTCGCCGTGGCTCTGGTCGTGACCGCCCCGCATCTCGTCTGGCTCGTCAAAAACGACTTTCTGCCCCTGGGCTATGTCGAGCAGCACTCGGCGGCGTCGCGCGGCTGGTACGATCACCTCTGGCATCCCTTGCAGTTCGCGATCAGCCAGTTTCTTTTCACGATCCCGGCGCTGCTGATCGCGGCCTGGCTGTTTTATCCGCCCCGGCGGACGGACGAAGCGCCGGCGCCCTTCGCCGCCGATGCCTTCGACCGGCGCATCGTCACCTGGCTCGCCTTTGGGCCGCTGGCGACGGTGATGGCGATAGCGGCGGTCAGCGGGCGCGGCACCATCCCGAATTGGGGCTATCCGCTGTACCTGTTTCTCGGCCTGTGGCTGGTCCTCATGGCCGGCCGGCCGATCGCGCCGGTGCGGCTCGCGCGCATCCTTGCGACCTTGGCCGTCGTGTTCGGTTGCTTCGGCCTGGTGTCCATTCTCGACTACGCCGTGCTGCCGCATTTCGATCATCGCCACCGCGCAGTGCTGTATCCGGGCGACGCGCTCGGGCGCGAGATCGACCGGCGCTTCACGGCCGTGACCGGACAGAGGCTCGCCTATGTGATCGGCGGCATATGGGAGGGCGGCAACATCTCGCATTACGCGCCGAGCCATCCGCGCCTGCTCATCGACGGCAAGCCGGCGCGGGCGCCCTGGATCGACCTCGAGGATTTGCGCGCGCGCGGCGCCGTGGTGGTGTGGATGGGCGGCGACACGACGGCCATTCCGATCCAGTACCGGAATATCGCGGTCGATGCCGCCGTGCAGCCGCCCTTCACGCTCGCTTACGCGCGCGGCGCGGGCACCGTGACGATCGGCTGGGCGATCCTGCTGCCGCGGCCGGCTTATGCAAGTGTTCTTCGGCCTCTCCCCGCAATGCGGGGAGAGGGAAAAGCAGCTACCCCACCGCCTTGATTACCTTTCCGAGCTTGTCGAACAGCTCGCCGATCTGCGCCTCGCTCACGATCAAGGGCGGCGAGAGCGCGAGCGTGTCGCCGACCGCACGGATCATCAAATCGTGCGCGTGGAAGGCGCTGTCCATCGCGGCATAGCCGCGTTTTCCGGGGGCGTCGGGCAGGCTGGCGAGATCGATGCCGACGGTCAGCCCCACGGTGCGGATGTCGAGCACGTTGGGCAGGCCCTTCAGGCTCATGGCGGCCTCGCCCCATTGCGGCTCCAGCTTGCGCGCGCGCTCGAACAGGCTCTCCTCGCGATAGAGGTCGAGCGTCGCCAGGCCGGCCGCGCAGGCGAGCGGATGGGCCGAGTAGGTATAGCCATGGAATAATTCGACGGCGTGCTCCGGCCCTTTCATGAAGGCGTCATAGATGCCCTTGCGCACCAGCACGCCGCCCATCGGCACGCTGCCCGAGGTGATGCCCTTGGCGAAGGTGATGAGGTCCGGCACCACGCCGTAGCGCTCGGCGGCGAAAGCAAACCCGAGCCGGCCGAAGCCGGTGATCACCTCGTCGAAGATCAAGAGAATGCCGTGCTTGTCGCAGATCGCGCGCAGGCGCTCGAGATAACCTTTGGGCGCCGGCAGCACGCCGGTCGAAGCCGCCAAGGGCTCGACGATGACGGCCGCGATGGTGGAGGCGTCGTGCAGCGCCACCAGCCGGTCAAGCTCGTCGGCAAGATGGGCGCCCCATTCCGGCTCGCCCACAGCGAAAGCCTGCTTTTCGCGATTGTAGGTCGTGGACAGATGGTCGACGCCGGCCATGAGCGCGCCGAAATGCTTGCGGTTGTTGACGATGCCGCCGACCGCGATGCCGCCGAAGCCGACGCCGTGATAGCCGCGCTCGCGCCCGATCAGCCGCACGCGCGAGGCATTGCCCCGCACATTGTGATAGGCGAGCGCGACCTTGAGCGCGGTATCGACCGCCTCCGAGCCGGAATTGCAGAAAAACACGTGGTCGAGATCGCCCGGCGCGAGCGCGGCGATGCGGCCCGCGAGTTCGAACGCCTTCGGATGCGAGAACTGGAAGGCCGGCGCGTAGTCGAGCTCGGCCGCCTGTTTCTGGATCGCCGCGACGATCGGATCGCGGTTGTGGCCCGCATTGGTGCACCAGAGCCCGGCGGCGCCGTCGATGAGCCTGCGGCCGTCGGTTGCGATGTAATGCATGTCCTTGGCGCCGGCGATCAGGCGCGGCCGCGCCTTGAAGGCGCGGTTGGCCGTGAACGGCATCCAAAAGGGCTCGAGATCGTTGGGGATGGATGCCTTCTGCGCCTGTGCCATGGGCCGCCTCACTCTTAGCTCTCTCGGCCCTCATGGTGAGGAGCGCTGCGGAGCAGCGCGTCTCGAACCATAGGGCCGCCCGCTCCTCAGGATGAGGGCGGAGCGACCCCTGCATTAGCCCCTTTCGCGGATAATGACAAAGCAGGAAACGGCTGCTACCACCCGGCGATTGTCAACAACCGCGCAGATTGTCAACGCGACCATGGCCAAGCCCGCCAAGCTCAAAGCCCGCCGTCCCGGCGGCCTCGCCGATCGCGGACCGGCTGAGATCGCGGCTACGCGCACGATGGTCGAACGTATTCGCGCGGTCTTCGAGCGCTACGGCTTCGAGCCGGTGGAGACGCCCGCCATCGAATATACCGATGCGCTCGGCAAGTTCCTGCCCGACCAGGATCGGCCGAACGAGGGCGTGTTCTCGTTCCAGGACGACGACGAGCAGTGGTTGAGCCTGCGCTATGATTTGACCGCGCCGCTGGCCCGCTACGTCGCCGAGAATTTCGAGACGCTGGCCAAGCCCTATCGCAGCTACCGCTTCGGCTGGGTGTTCCGTAACGAAAAGCCGGGCCCGGGACGCTTCCGCCAGTTCATGCAGTTCGACGCCGACACCGTCGGCGCGCCCACCATGGCGGCCGATGCCGAAATGTGCATGCTCGCCGCCGACACCATCGAGGCGCTCGGCGTGCCGCGCGGCTCGTATGTGGTGAAGGTCAACAACCGCAAGGTGCTCGATGGGGTGATGGAGGCTATTGGACTCGGCGGCGACGACAATGCGGCTAAACGGCTCATAGTGCTCAGGGCGATCGATAAGCTCGATCGGCTCGGGCCCGACGGCGTGCGGCTTCTGCTCGGCAAGGGCCGCAAGGACGAAAGCGGCGATTTCACCAAGGGCGCCGATCTGCCTGAGCAAGCTGTTGATACCGTTCTCGGCTTTCTCAGCACGGCCGCCAACAATGTCGATGAGACGTTCAGCCGGGTCGAAACGCTGGTCTCGGGCTCAAACCAAGGGCTCGACGGCGTGATGGAGTTGCGCGGCATCGCGAAGTTGATCGCGGTGGCGGGCTATGACGACGGCCGGGTGCGCATCGACACCTCGGTGGTGCGTGGGCTCGAATATTACACAGGCCCTGTTTACGAGGTCGAACTCACCTTCGAGGTGAAGGACGAGAAAGGCCGTCCAATGCGCTTCGGCTCGGTCGGCGGCGGCGGGCGTTACGACGGATTGGTGGCGCGCTTCCGCGGCGAACCGGTGCCCGCGACCGGCTTCTCCATCGGCGTGTCGCGGCTGCAGGCGGCGCTCACCGCGCTCGGCAAGATTTCATCGAAGCCCGCGCCGGGGCCGGTGGTGGTGACGACCTTCGACCGCGACCGCACCGCCGACTACCAGCGCATGGTGTCGGCCTTGCGCAATGCCGGCATCCGCGCCGAGCTTTACCTGGGCAATCCGAAGAACATCGGCAATCAGCTCAAATATGCCGACAAGCGCGGCTCGCCTTGCGTGGTCATCCAGGGCGGCGACGAAAAGGCGCGCGGCGAAGTTCTGATCAAAGACTTGATCGTCGGCGCCGAGATCGCCGGGCTGTCGAAGGAGCGCGAGGATTATCTCAGGAAGCAGGCCGAGGCGCAGTTCGCGGTGCCGGAAGCCGAACTGGTCGAGGCCGTGCGCAAACTGCTGGCAAGGCACGGGATCGACGAATAGCGCCTACCTTTCCTGTCATTCCGGGGCGCGAGCGGCAGCGAGCGAACCTGGAATCCAGAACCACACGCCGTGCTCGCGTCTGGATTCCGGGTCCGGCGCTAACGCGCCGTCCCGGAATGACATCGAGTGGATTACCGTCCCGGCGGATTCTGCTTCTGCAAGTCGAGCACGTTCATCTTCATGCCGTTCGCCATGATCACGTCGCCCGGCCGCTGGCCGCTCTCGCAGGGGCCGAGCCACTTCGCCGCGATCGACATATGGCTCTCGCCGTTCGGCTCCATCCCCGGCAGCATCGGCCCGCCGACGCGCTTGCTGGTGACCTGCATGCTGTAGGCGCTGTCGAACGAGCCGGTGATGACCGCGTGCGCCGTCGTGGTCGCCCCCGCAATGGTGCAGACCGAATCGACCGTGATGGTCCCGCCCGAGCGAGTCACGTTCTGCTGCGAGCAGGCTTGCTGAGCCGCGCCGCCGAAATTCGAATTCATCAGCTTGTCACTGGCGGCATCGGTGCATTGCCGCATGACCTGGGCCGGAATCTTGCGGTCGCCGAAGCTCATCGTGAGCTCCCAGAGCCCCGGCTTGCGCGCCGGCAGATCGAGCGCCAGCGCCATCTCGTTCAAGGACGTGAGCATCAGCAGGATCGCGAAACAATAGCGCATGGCTGCCCCCGGGCGCGGACCCTAAAAGTAGAATAGCACAAAATGCCGACGTGAAACCTACCCTTCGGCGGTGGGCCGGGCGGCGGCCGGCTGTCAGATCGCAAGCACGTCGTCGCGGAGAGGCGCGGCGTCTGGCACAAGCTTGATGGGGTGCCCGATATATTGCTCGACCGCATCCAGGCTGTCGTTCATGATTTCCATCGAAACGATCTTGCCGCTGCGGTAGCGCCCGCAATGCGCGACGCGGTGGCTAATGATCCTATCGCTTGCGATCTGCCGGCAGGTAATCCGGCCGAACAGCGCACTGCGGTCGCCGTCGACCAGCAGGCACGCGATGTCCAGTTTTTTGAAGTCGATCACCTGCGGGATTCGCGCGAACCGATCGATAACCGCAGCCTTGCCCTGCCAATGACCGCAGACCTGCATGACCTCGACCGGCCCGGCGATGTGCCATTCGACGTCATCGTCGAGGAATTCGCCGATCCGCTGCGGGTCACGCGACCTATAGGCCTCGTAGAAGGCTTCGACCAATGCTCGCGACAAAGATTGGCTCATTCAGGAATTCCCCATTCGCTTCAGTGAACCCGCGTTGTGTTGAAATTGTCTTACAGCGTGGGCCGGGCGCCAAAAACCGTGGCCATGGCGGCGGTTCTGCACGCCGAACTTTGTTAACGACCCCCGATATTGAGGCCATCCGCCCGTTAATCGCCCGGCGTGATCGGCGTCGAATATTAAGGCCGGGCATGCTAAAGGCCCGCCACAGGGGGACGAAGAGGCTCGAGCGGACGATGGATGCCAGCATGACCAGGGTGGCCCGGGAACCGGATGCGCGGGCGGAGGCGCTGGTCGCCTCCTATGAGCGCGCCGGTTACGCCCGTGTCGCGCCCGCCATCCTGCAGCCGGCGGAGCCCTTCCTCGACCTATCGGGCGAGGACATCCGCAAACGCATGTACCTCACCACGGCTCCCGGCGGGGACGAATTCTGCCT
>JAKAHJ010000127.1 GCA_021815055.1 Pseudomonadota bacterium
GGCGCGCCGCCGGTGGTGAGGTTCACCACCACGTTGGAGCGCTGCTTGATCACCTTGAGGAAGGGCGCGAAGGCTTCCGGCGACTGGTCGGGCGCCCCATTCTGCGGATTGCGCGCGTGCAGATGGACGACGGCCGCGCCGGCCTCGGCGGCTCCGATGGCGGCGTCCGCGATCTCCTGCGCGGTGACCGGCAGGTGCGGCGACATCGAGGGCGTGTGAATCGAGCCGGTAACGGCGCAGGTGATGATGACTTTGCGCGACTTCGCCATGAGCTTTCCATCCCGGTGATGTGAGGGTTTAGGTTCAGACTTCGGCCGCGATCCTAGAGGATCAGCCCCGCGCGAGTCACCTGCCGGACATTCGCGCGACGCATGCTGTTTTGCGGGAGCGGGCCTCGCTTTTTCGCCCGCATGGGGTAGGACAGGTGCCGTGCAAGAGACCTCTCACCCCGCGGCGCCCAAGTCTTCCGGCCTCCTGATCGGCGCGCTCTGCGGCATCGCGGCGGCGCTCGGCTGGGCCGCGGGCTTCGTCGCGGCCAAGCACGGCGTCGCCATCGGTTTCGCTCCGGCCGATCTCGCCTTCCACCGCTTTTTCTGGACCGGGCTCTTGCTGATGCCGCTCGCATTGCGGGACGGTGCGGTCAGGCTCGGCGGCATCGGCTGGGGCCGCGGTTTCGTGCTGACCGTGCTGTCGGGGCCGGTGCAGGCGATGCTGGCCTATACCGGATTCACGCTGGTGCCGCTCGGCCACGGCACCACCATCCAGCCCGCCTGCGCGGCGCTGTTCGGGCTGATCCTCGCCACGCTGGTCCTGGGCGAGCGGCCGACCGCCTCCCGTATCGCGGGCGGGCTCATCATCATCGCCGGCCTCGTCGTGTTCGGCGCCGAGTCGCTTACCACCATCGGCTCGCACGGCGTAGGCGGCGATCTCCTGTTCGCGGCCGCCGGCCTGTTCTGGGCGAGTTTCGGCACCTTGCTGCGCCTGTGGCGGGTGCCCGGCACGCGCGCCGCGGCCGTGGTCGGCACGCTGTCGGTCATCGTGTTCGCGCCGCTCTACCTGATCTTTTCCGGCTTCGACGGCATCATGCGCATGAGCCTGGCCGAGAACCTATTGCAGATCGTCGTGCAGGGGCTGTTTGCCGGCGCGCTGCCGATCTATCTGTTCGCGCGTGCGGTCGTGCTGCTCGGCGCCGGACGCGCGGCGACTTTCCCCGCGCTGGTGCCGGGCTTCTCGCTGATCGTCGGCTATCTCGCGCTCGGCGCGGTGCCGACCATCCCGCAATTGATCGGGCTGGTGATCGTGGTGGTGGGATTCAGGTTCGTGGTGAGGTAGAAGCCTGTCATTCCGGGACGGCGCGAAGCGCCGGACCCGGAATCCAGACGCAAGCACAGCGTTCGTTTCTGGATTCCGGGTTCGCGTGCTTTGCACGCGCCCCGGAATGACAAGAACGCTCACTCCGGCCCGGCGTATTTCCCAGCCGTCTCGGGAAACATGTTTTTCACGATCTTGAAGCGCGAGATGTCGACGGTGGCATCCATGTGCAGGAAGATCACCGCGTCGCGCAGCACTTTCTCGATGCCGAAGTCGAGCATGATGCCGTTGCCGCCGTGCAATTCGACCGCGTGCTGCGCGACCTTCATGATTTCTTCCGAGGCGAACATCTTGGCCATGTTGACCAGCGTCTCGGCCTCCGGCGCGTCGTCGTCGACCGCCTGCGCGGCGCGCTCGAGCAGCGCACGCACCGCCTCGATCTTGGTCGCCATGTCGGCGAGACGCAGCGCCACCGCTTGATGCTTGATCAGGATCTTGCCGCCCTGCACGTAGTTCTGCACGTAATCGGCGGTCGCCTCGAAGGCGCGCACGCCGACGCCGAGGTTCTTGGCCGCTTGGATGATCTTGCCGGGCCGGAAATAGACGCCGGCCGAGCCCATCGCCGTATCGCGCACGAGGCAATGGTCGTCCGGCACGAACATGTCCTCGAACGCCATCTCGCCATTGTTCATGAAGCGGCAGCCGAGCGTCTCGTTGCAGCGCGCGACCGAGAAGCCCTTGGTCTCGCGCGGCACCAGGAAGGACGAGGTGCCCTGCAGCATGCCCACCTTCGGATTGGTGTTGGCATAGACCACATAAAGGCTGGCGTCGTAGCCGTTGGAGATGAACTGCTTGCGCCCGTTGATCACCCAGCCGCCGTCGACCTTCACCGCTTTGGTCTGCATGGCGGCTTCCGGCACGTTGTAGGGCAGCCAGCGGTCGGAGGCGCCGCGCGGCTCGGTCAGGCAGTGCGCCATCAGGAATTGCGGGTTCTTCACCAGTTCGGGAAACCATTTTTCTTGCAAATGCTTGGGCGCGAACTGGCGCAAGAGCACCGACACCTTCCAGTTCTGCACCATCTTGTCGGCCAGGCCCGAGTCGCCGCGCGCGATCTCCTCGGCGATGAGCGCGAAGGTCTTGACCTCGGTGCCCTTCTCGAGTTCGACGCCGCCATACTCCTCCGGCACGCCAAGCGTGCGGATGCCGATTTTTTCCGCCTCCTCCAGGATGAAGGCCGGCAGCCGGCCTTCGGGGACCATCGACCATTCCTTCTGCCAATTCTGCTTGATGAACGGCAGCACTACCCCGTCGACGAATTGGCGGCAGCTCTGCCGCATCATGCGTTGTTCGTCCGACAGTCCGCGGTCTCTCGACATGCGCTCGAGCATCGGCATTTCCTCGGTTGAAATTTGTTGTTCGGCCCGGCGCATAGTGTGGCGTGAAAACGCGCAGCGAGTCGAGGTGGGGCTCTTTCTTTCCCTCTCCCCCAGAGGGGAGAGGGAAGGAAGGACTACGCCGCCTTGCGGTTCGCCAGGAACTCGCCCATGCGCGCAAGCGCCTTCAAAATATTCTCGGTCGAATTGGCATAGGACAGCCGCACATAACCTTCGCCAAGGATACCGAAATCGGGCCCGCCGATGATGGCGACGCCGGCCTCTTCCAGCAGCGAAGCAGCGAGCGGCTTGGCCTTCCAGCCGGTGCGCTTGATGTTGGGGAAGGCATAGAAGGCGCCCTTGGGGGTCGTGCAGGAGACGCCGGGCAATTTGTTCAATCCCTCGACCACGACTTTCCGGCGACGGTCGAACTCGGCAATCATCTTCACCACCTCGTCCTGCGGGCCGGTGAGCGCGGCGAGCCCGGCATATTGCGCCGAGGCATTCACGCAGGAGTGCAGATTGACCGCGAGCTTGCGCGCATAGTCGTAGAGCTTGCCCGGCCACACCGCGTAGCCCAGCCGCCAGCCGGTCATCGCGTAGGTCTTCGACCAGCCGTTGAGCAGGATCAGCCGGTCACGAATCTCCGGATAAGACAGCAGGCAGACATGGGCCTCGCCGTCATAGACCATGTGGTCGTAGATCTCGTCCGACATGATCGCGACGTCCGGCCACCGCGCCAGGCCCGCAATCAGCCTGTCGACTTCGTTCTTGGGCGTGACGCCGCCGGTGGGGTTGGCCGGCGAGTTGAGGATCATGAGCCGGGTATTCGGCGTGATCAGCCTGAGCGTCTCCTCGGCCGAGAAGGCAAAACCATTCTCCTCGCGAATCGGGATCGGCACCGGCGTCGCGCCGGTGAACTCGATCATCGACCGGTAGATCGGAAAGCCAGGGTCCGGATACATGATTTCGGCGCCGGGCTCTCCGAACATCAGAATCGACATGAACATGGTCGGCTTGCCGCCGGGCATGATCATCACGCTGTCGGGCGAAACCGCGACCGCGAAACGCTTGTGCAGGTCGGCGGCGACCGCCTCGCGCAAGGCCGGGATGCCGGTCGCCGGCGTGTAGCCGTGGTGGCCGTCGCGCAGCGCCTTGATGGCCGCCTCGACGATGAAGTCGGGCGTGCGGAAATCGGGCTGACCGATGCCCAGATTGATGATGTCGCGGCCCTGCGCCGCCAGCGCATTGGCGCGGGCGAGCACCGCGAAGGCATTTTCCTCGCCGATCCGGTCGAAGGCCGCGATCGTTCTCAGCATGGCATGTCTCCCGGAGGTACCCGTCTCGCCACGTCGAGCCCGGCCAAACCATTGCGCGCCGATGAATATACTACACGCAAAGCGCGAACCGGTTGTATCCGAAACCGCGCTGACGCAGCCGCAATCCTTACAGTTCTTGGGTGGACGTTCATAAATCTACGCGCTTCGGTTGCAGCCAAGGTTTGGCTGGCATGACATGACGGAATTACTTGCATTTCCCATGCAAATTTCGAAATCTGTCACGGAGATTTGCTGGGAGGCCGGGACAAAGTCCAGCAGTTTTCGGTGAGGAATTTGGCTACCACGCGATCGCTTTGCGGGCGCGCCCGACAGCGACGATCCCGGCGGACGGAAGCGGCGTCATGAATCGCCAGGAATTCGATCACGCACACGTAGCGTTTTCATTCATCGAGCGGCTGGAGACGCTCGAGGCTCCCGACGACGTCATGAACCACATGGAGAAGTCGCTCGGGCTGTTCGGCTTCGAGAACTTCATCCTCACCGGCCTGCCCAATCCGCACCAACGCGCCGAGCAGATGGTGCTGGCGCGCAAATGGCCGCGCGGCTGGTTCGAGATCTATATCAAGGAAAACTACGTTGCGGCGGATCCGGTGGTCCGGCTGTGCCGCAACAGCATCAATCCCTTCGAGTGGAGCGAAGCGCCGTACAATCGCGAGAAAGAACCGCGCGCCCATGAAGTCATGAACCGGGCGGCCGACTTTCGCATGGCGAACGGATTCTGCATTCCGATCCATGGCTTGACCGGCTATGAGGCCTGCGTCTCGTTCGGCGGCGACAAACTCGATCTTTCCTCGCGCACCAAGCCGGCCATCCATCTGATGGGCATGTATGCGTTCGAGCGCATCCGCCAGTTGATGACCCCGGCGCAGCGGAATCGCTCCGACGACCTCACCTCGCGCGAGCGCGAAGTGCTCACCTGGACGGCGCTCGGCAAGACCTCGTCCGAGATCGCCGAGATCCTGGAACTGAGCAAACGCACCGTCGACGAATATTCGATCCGGGCGGCGCGCAAGTTACGGGCGCAAAACAAGACGCATGCGGTCGTCAAAGCGCTGCAGCAGCGGCTGATCAATCCGTAAAGGCCGGTTCAGTCGGCACAAAACGCCGCAGCCGGCGATCGATCCGATCGGTTCCGCAGAGCGGCAAGGATCGAGACCGGCCGCGCGGCGTCATTTTGACGCGAACAATTCGCCGGCCTCTCAGCCATCCATTGTCAACGTTTACAATAGCCAATAATGCCGATTTGGCGCGAACTCCACCGCGTTTCGTTGAGTGGAGCAAGTGTCATGACGGCCATTCATATCGTTTCGTCGGCCAATCGTCATCTCTACGAGACGACGCTCGACAGCTATTTTCGGATCAGGCACGACGTGTTCGCCAAGGAGCGCGGCTGGAAAGCGGTCGAGCGAAGCGATGAACGCGACATCGACGCCTTCGACCGCGACGATACGATCCACTTGATCGCCATGGACGGCGACCGTGTCGTGGGCGGGCAACGTCTTGTCCCAACCACGACCCCCCACATGCTGAGCGAGATTTTTGCCGATCTCGCCGCGGTCAAGGGTATCCCGGTGGGTCCGACCATATGGGAAGCCTCGCGCTACTTCGTCGTGCGCGAACGCCGGTCGGGCCGCACCGATGCCACCATGCTGGCCGGCGTCCAGGAATTCGGCGTCGACGAAGGCATCACGCATTACTCGGCGGTGATCGAAACCTGGTGGCTGCCCCGGCTGCACGAAGCGGGCTTCGTGGTCCGGCCGCTCGGGCTGCCGACATTGATCGAAAATCAATGGGCCATCGCCGCGGAGGTCGAGGTCCGGCAATCGAGCCGCGATCGCGCCCGCGCGCTCGGCGGCATCGGCGGTTCAGTCCTGGTGCGTCGCGGTCTCAAGGTCCCGCTGATCGGGGAGGTCGCTCATGTCACGTAACCTCAAGCGCAACGACGTCGTCGACGACTTGGCTCAATCCTACCACAACAACAACGTCTGGGAGGCAATTAAGACCTTGGTGAACGGGGGAACCGACTCCAGCCGCCTGCTGGAGCTTTATTACTGGAGCCAGGAGCCGGGCATCGTCGAACTGGTGCGCGCCTATCTCGAGATGAACGAGCGCACGCGATTGACCGTCGGCAATTTCATGCTCACGACCCATCCGCAAACGATCGTCGCCGCGCTCGACTCCGAGGGCCGCCTGGTTCTGTCGCGGCCCGATCCGGGCAATAGCCGGCCCGACAAGCAGCGGACCGCCTCGCGCGCCTGAACGCGCCGGCAAGGCCGCGGGCGCGGAACGCCGATCCGCCCGCGCGCAGCCCGCGCGCGGGCGTTGCACACGTCGCGCCGACCGCCATGAATGGCGGTCATGGCTGCATCACCGAATAGCATTGTGCTTGCGCGCGCAGTCGTGGCACGGTTCGCCGATGAGCCCTGCCGCCAAATGCGCCGTGATGTCGAATGCCGAGTTGAACGGCTTCTTCCACGACGGCCGCACGCGCCGGCCAAAGCCGTGAGCGAACATCGCCAGTCACCGGCCGCGCAGCCGATCGGCGCGCCCGTCGATGCGCGGCCGCGTCGAGAAGCTCACGAGCGCCCATGCCGCCACCCTGTGGGACGCGATCAAGGGTCATGACGCGGTCTGGACCTATATGAGCCACGGGTTCTGGATTGCTTCGCTTCGCTCGCAATGACGACCGATAGATGCTCACCTTGTTCAATAGTGAGTGCCAAGGAGGATTGAATGCACGTATTGATCACCGGCGCCGCCGGCATGATCGGCCGCAAGCTCGCGGCGCGGCTTAACAAGGACGGCGGGTTGAACGGCGCGCCGATCGACCGGCTCACGCTGATCGACGTGGCGGCGCCCGAGCCGCCGGCCGGCTTTGCCGGCGTGGCCGACGCCGCGGTGAGCGACCTTTCGGCGCCGGGCACCGCGGTAAAGGCGGTCAACGGGCGGCCGGACGTGATCTTCCATCTCGCCGGCGTCGTCTCGGGCGAGGCGGAGACCGATTTCGACAAAGGCTATCGCGTCAATCTCGACGGCACGCGCGCGCTGATCGAAGCCATCCGCCTCACCGGCGGCGGCTACAAGCCGAAAGTCATTTTCTCCTCGTCGATCGCGGTGTTCGGCGCGCCGTTTCCCGACACCATCCCCGACGACTTCCACCAGACGCCGCTCACCTCCTACGGCACCCAGAAGACGATCTCCGAGCTGCTGCTGGCCGACTATACCCGGCGCGGCTTTCTGGAAGGCGTCGGCATCCGGCTGCCCTCGATCGTGGTGCGGCCGGGCAAGCCGAACAAGGCGGCCTCCGGCTTCTTCTCCGGCATCATCCGCGAGCCGCTCGCGGGGCACGAGGCGATCCTGCCGGTGCCCGACAGCGTGCTGCATTGGCACGCGAGCCCGCGCTCGGCGGTCGGCTTCCTGATCCATGCGGCGGGGCTGTCGCGCGCCGCGCTGGGCGATCGCATCAACCTGACCATGCCCGGCGTGTGCTGCACGGTGGGCGAGCAGATCGAGGCGCTCCGGCGCGTCGCCGGCGACAAGGTCGCCGCGCGCATCCGCCGCGCGCCCGACGAACTGGTCGCCCGCATCGTCGCCGGCTGGCCGCGCCGCTTCGAGCCCAAGCGCGCACTGGCGCTCGGCTTCACGGTGGAGCGGACGTTCGACGACATCATCCGCGCGCATATCGAGGACGAGCTCGGCGGGAGGGTTGCGGGCTGACCAGTACGCCGCAGCCCCTCCCGGCCTCATGCTGAGGAGCGCTCCGAAGGAGCGCGTCTCGAAGCATGGCGCCGCCCCATCCTTCGAGACGCATCGCTAAGGGTCCGTCCATAAATAACTTATACAGTTCGCTTTGAGGGCCGCGAGTTTTTTCCGCGTGGTGAGATCGTATAGTTCCAGTCGCCATGGAACGAGTGGGGAGAGAGGTT
>JAKAHJ010000005.1 GCA_021815055.1 Pseudomonadota bacterium
GCCATTCGGCGAAGCTTTCGCCGGTCCCGGCTGAAATGGCGGCAAACGAGTAATAAGGTGCAGCGCAATAATTTTCAGCAATCCGTCACGCGAATCGCTTAGCCTTCGGTCCATGGCGGTTCGTGCAGTACGGATCGAGAGACCATCGGGTCAGTCGGGACCGACACCCTCCCGGATGCTGCCCTCCGCGCCGCCTCGCGCACATTCCATCACCGTCGATGCCCCATCGGGCCGCTCGAAAGCGCGGGCCCGCCGATGTGCGCGTTCATTGTCCCGTCCACCAGAAGGATCAGGCCCTTGGCTAAGAACCTCGCGAAGAAGAGACGTCGTCACGAGCGCCAATTCGGATCAGCCGAGATCATCAACTTCCAGGACTCCAAATTCGAAAGCGAGCGCGCGCTGCCGCCGATCAAACCGCTCAACCCGACCCAGGCGGACTATCTCGATGCTCTTCGCAAACATCCCCAGGTGATCGTCCTCGGGCCGGCGGGCACCGGCAAGACCTGGATCGCGGCCACCCACGCCGCCGATCTCTATCGCAACCGGCACATCGACAAGATCGTCCTCACGCGGCCGAACGTGCCCTGCGGGCGCTCGCTCGGGTTTTTCCCGGGAAGCCTCGAAGACAAATTCGCGCCCTGGGCGGTACCGGTCGCGGACGCCATCAAGGAGCGCATCGGCAAGGCCGCCTACGACATCGCGCTTAAGCATGGGGCGATCGAGCTCGTGCCGTTCGAGGTCATGCGCGGGCGCTCCTGGCGCAACGCCTTCGTGCTCCTGGACGAGGCGCAGAACGCGACGCCGGCCGAGATCAAGACCTTCCTCACCCGCATCGGCGAGGATTGCACGATCGTCGTCAACGGCGACATCAGCCAATGCGATCTCGATCGCGGCAGCGGCTTGCGTGTGGTGATCGACTTGATAGCCGCGCAGGATCTGCCGGTGCCGGTCATCGAATTTACGCAGCGCGACATCGTACGCTCCGGGCTCTGCGCCATGTGGGTCAAGGCCTTCGATCGGGCGCAAATCTAGGCCCTGCGGCACGGATAGAGCGGCGCCCAATTCCGCGCTATAGAACATGGCGTTCTCAGCGTCCTCCCTCCCCTGACCGGGGGAGGGTCCATCCATGCACGAGATCGACCATGAGTCCCGCCGGAAGCGCCGTTTCGCTCGATCCCGAACACGTTGTGGCGACCGAGCCGGTCGCCGGATCCCCCTACCCAGTCCATCTCATGTATGTCGAAATGGCCGACGGGGCCTATATCCCGATCGGCCTGCGCAAGCCGGAAGGGGCGGGACCGTTTCCCATCATCCTGTGCGCCACCGGCAATGGCGGCGGCGGCATGCGTATGCTGCGCGATCACGTGCAGAGCAAGAGCTACACGCAGGATCGGCTTCTCGAGAACGGCTATGCGGTGGCCTGGATGCGCTACCGTGCCGAGGTCGATTACGCCTATGACCGGATCGGCAGGCTCATCGAGTCCGGGCGCCAGGGCCGACAATTGTTCAACCGCGGTCCGTTGGAATACGAGGATGCCATCGCGGTGGCCGAATATGTGAAGACGCTTGCCTATATCGACGGCGAGCGGATCGGCTATATCGGCGTCAGCCATGGCGGGGAAATGGCGCTCAAGATCGCGTCCGAATATCGCGGCTTCCGGGCTTTCGTCGCGAGCGAGCCCGCGAGCCATGAATTCCTGCGGCTGAAGCCCGATAATACCGCGCATGTCGATCCCGCGACCGGTCTGCTCAATGTCGAGAAGATGCTGATGCGAGAGGCCGCCAAAGTCCGCCCGCGCATCACGGAGGATGTCGCGAAAGCGCGCGTCGCCACCATTGCCACGCCGTTTTTCGTGCAGGGCCGCGACAGCGACGAACTGCAGGGCATCTTCCGCGTGAGCTACGATCTCCTGCACGAGGCGGGCAAGGATGCGTTCTGGAAAAGCTATGACCACGACGTGCACGGTTTCGTTTATCCGGTGCGCAACCCCGATGGCGGTTACACGCCCGACGCGGTCCAGCGCGAAGCGGTGGCGGACGTCATCGCGTTTTTCGACAAATATGTGAGGTCCTAGCTCCGGCATATTTCGCGAGCCTCGAACGGTATCGGAACCGGCGCGGAACTTTGCGGCGCGGCCCCCGTTCTAGACCCGAGCGCAATGTCCGATGCTCACGCAGACGTGAATGTGAACCCGCGCCTGGCGTGCCATCACCTCGTGCGCGATTGGCCGAAAGGTTCTGGCATGAAAAGCAAGCGTCTCCTCACAATCGGCGCGTTCGCCGCGGCGCTCGGCCTGGTCCCCCTCGCCCTCGCTCTCGGCGTCGCCGAGGCCCGGGTGTCCCGCTCGGATCTCGCCTTATTCGCCGGCGTGGTCGAACTGGTGCAGCAACATTACGTCAAACCGGTTGGCACCGGCGAACTGACCAAGGATGCTCTCAAGGGCATGCTCACGCGTCTCGATCCGCATTCCGATTTCATGGACGAGCGGGAGTTCAAGGAATCCGAAGCGGATTTGTCCGGTGAGTTCGGCGGCCTTGGCATCGAAATTACCGAACAGGGCGGAATCCCCAAGGTGATCTCGCCGATCGACGGTACGCCGGCGGCCGAAGCCGGCATCCAGCCCGGCGATATGATTGCGGCCATCGACGGTGCGAGCACCCAGGGCGTGAGCCTTACCAAGATCGTGCGCACGCTGCGCGGCAAGCCGGGCACCGACGTCACGCTCACTCTCGTCCGGAGCACGAAGAAAACCATCAAGGTCACCGTCACCCGGCGCGTCATCCATGTGCAATCGGTGAAATCAAAGCTCGAACCGGAGAGCGTCGGCTATGTGCGCATCACCCAATTCGGCGAGACCACGCCGGCCGATGTCCGGAATGCGCTGACCAATCTCAAGCAGCAGAGCGGCGGCGATCTCAAAGGCCTCGTGCTCGACCTGCGCGACGATCCCGGCGGGCTGCTGTCGGCCGCCGTCGATGTTACCGGCGATTTCGTCAGCGGCGGCACGGTGGTTACGATCCGCGGGCGCGACGCGGACGACGATCGGACCTTCAATGCGCCGGTCAATGCGACATTGCTGCCGCAGCAAACGCCGATCGTGGTGCTGATCAACGGCGCGTCCGCGTCGGCCTCCGAGATCGTCGCCGGCGCGCTGCAGGACCGCAAGCGCGCGACCGTCATGGGCACCCAGAGCTTCGGCAAGGGCTCCGTCCAGACCATCATTCCGCTCAACGGCCACGGCGCGGTGCGGCTGACGACCGCGCTCTACTACACGCCGAGCGGGCGCTCCATCCAGGGCAAGGGGATCACCCCGAACGAGACGGTGGAAGTACCGAAGGACCAGCAGATCGCGGGCGGCTTCATGCTGCGCGAGAGCCAATTGCAGGGGGCTTTCCACACCCCCCGCGCGCTGGGCAAGCAGCCGCCGCAAGAAAAGGAAGGCGCGCCGGGCGCAACGGCCAAAACGGAGTCGGCGCCGATCAAGATCGATCTGATCGGCACGGAGCAGGACGCGCAGCTTAAAGCCGCGCTCGCCTATCTGCGCCGCAGCGGCGGAGCGACCACGGGGACAAAACCCTAGGCGCCCGGTATCTGCGGCTGACCCCTGACACGCCGAAATCCGCCCCGGTGCCGCCGGGGCGGATTTCGCTTTCGATACGATGCGGGCGCTACACGCCTACATATGGAACATGTCCGACATCACCGCCGTGGTCTTGTCGCAGGCGTGATTGAGACAGGGCAGCCCGAAGCCGGCCTCGAGCGATCGCAGCAGCGAGAAGTGGGTATAATACCTGTTGCTCTCGGCGGCGCCGGTCGCATAGTTGGTATCGACGATCATGACGATCTTGTTGGTATTGGGCGCGTAGCTGTAATCGTTCTCATCCCACAGGATCACGATGGCGTTCTTGCCCGGCTTCCACGCGGGCGAGCGCTTGATCGCCGTGACGAGGCGTTGCACCGCCACGTCACCCCGGTGAATCAGGGCCGGGTTGGTCCCCTTCTGCGTGCCGTCGCTCTTGGGATTATAGTTGCAAAACGCGCCCGCATTGCCGCGCCCATGCTGGTCGTTGCACTGGTTCGGCGCGATGAACAGGAAGTTCGGAATGTCGCCGCTTGCCAGGTCGGCATAAAGTCCGCGTGCGCCGTCGAAATCGACGGAATTGGCCAGGCTGTTGCCGTTCTGGGCGCCATCCTGGGTGCTTTTGAAGTAGACGAACGGATTGTGCTTGGAGGCATAGAGCGCGACGACATCGGCCTGCGTCAGCGGCGGATTCTGCGCCGGATCGATTTTGCCGAAGCGGGTTTTATCCGTGTAGACGCCGTCGGCATAGTTGACATTGTTGGCGCCGGTCAGCGGCAGGCTTTCCTGATAGCTCTTCCAGGTCAGGCTCTTGGCGACGAGTTGGTCGGCGATGGTCTTGCCGACGATCGTCGAATCGACCGGATAAGTATGAATCCCGTCGATATTGATGAGACCGGGCGCGCCCTGGGCTTCATTGGTCGTATCGATTTTCGGCGTGGCCGCGTCCTTGCCGGTGCCGGCGATCGGGCAGATGTCGCCGGTCGGCGGATTGTCGGTATTGGCGACGCCGGTCGCCAGATTGGGCTTGCACGAACCGTTGTGCCAGTCGGGATTGTGGTCGCTGTGCACGCCGAAATTCGAGCCGCCGACGACTTCGAGATAATTGGTCAGGCTGGGATGCGCGACCGCAAAATATCGCGTCGCCAAGTGGCCGCTTTTGGCCAGCGCATTGATGAACGGCGCGTTCGGATTGTCGATGATCTGCGCGTAGCTCTGGTTTTCCATCATGATGAGGAAGACGTGATCGAGCTTCGGAATGCCGGTCGGCACCGGTCCTTCTGCCGCGACGGCGTTCCCTGCGAGCGCCGTGGCCAGCAATCCCGCGGCGAGACTCAATTTCCTGCTGAACATGATCATCCCCTGTGTCGAGGAGGCCGCGGCCGTTCGATCGGCGTTTCGGCCTCCGGTTACCAAGCGAGGGCGGCCTACCACGGCGCTTTTGACGCTCTCGTGTCAGGCAAATGACGCGGCCCAGTTCTTCGCCTGCGACGAAAGGCGGTAGCGCTCCCGCATCCGATTGAATACGAAATGAAAGGGCGGGAGCGATCGAGCCGGCGGCGTCTTCACAGCAAAATGCTGACGGACGAATTCTAGCCTCGCACCGCCTCGGCAAGCTCACCGAATACCGCGAACACGAAGGGCTTGCGTTCGAGGTTGAAGGCCTCGACCGCGCGGGCGTTACGGTTCACTTTCTCCCAGGCCTCGGCCACGCGCGCGAGGCGCGGCTTTTCGCCCTCCCCGCCGGCAACCTGCGCCGACAGCCAGTCATTGACCAGGTCCATGAAGGCGGCGAGCGTCGCCGGATCGGTGCCGCCGAGCGCATCGCCGAGCGCGTGCAGCGCGAGCGGATCGGGATCTGGCAATTGCGCGAACAGGTCGAGGATGCGCCGGCGCAGGGCGAGCGCCGCCCCGTCGAGCAGGGCGAGCGCGCGGCCGACGCTGCCGCCCGCGGCATGCGCGGCCTCCTGCAATTCGGGATCGTCGGCATCGCGCCCGGTAGCGGCGGCGGCCGCGGCGGCAACATCGTCGTCGCCAAGCCCCCGCACCAGCAACCGCCGGCAGCGCGAGCGGATCGTCGGCAATTCGCGGCCGGGCGAATGGCTGACCAATAGCAGCAGCGTGCGCGGCGGCGGTTCCTCCAGCACCTTGAGCAGCGCATTGGCGCCTTCGCGCCCAAGATCGTCGACTGCATCGACGATGGCGACGCGCCAGCCGCCCTCGCCCGCTGTCGAGCCGAAGAACGACACCGTGCGCCGGATGTCCTCGACGCGGATAACGGTGTAGAGCTTGCCGGTGTCGGGGTTGATGACGCGCTCGATCGCCTTCAAATCATGTTGCGCCTGCACTGCGATGCGGCGCGCCACCGGGCGATCGGGATCGAGCGCAAGCGACGTCGCGCTCTGCACCGCTGCCGCCGCGGGATCGGGATGCGCCAGCACGAAGCGCGCGAGCCGATAACAAAGCGTCGCCTTGCCGATGCCGGGTGGCCCGCCGATCAGCCAGGCATGCGGAATGCGCGTGCTCTTGTAGGCATCGAGCAAAGCCCGCTCGGCCTGCGCGTGGCCAAACAAGACATCGGTTTCGCGCGGCAGTTTGACCGCGCCGTCGTTGGTCTCTCCGCTCACGGCGCCGTTTCCTCGGCGATGCGCGCAAGCCGCGGCCGCAAGCGCTCGTCGACCACCGCCCAGATGCGTTCGGCAACGACGTTGCGCGGCGCGCGCCCGTCGATCGTCACGATGCGATGAGGTTCGCTCTTGGCAACCGCCAGATAGGCGTCGCGCAGCCGCTCGTGGAATTCGACGGATTCCGACTCGAAGCGGTCGACGTCGTTGTCGCCGCGCCGGTGATGCGCGCGCGCGAGCCCGACCGTTGCCGGCACATCGAGCAGGATCGTGAGCTCGGGCACGGCCTCACCGACCGTGACCCGTTCGAGCCCGCGGATCAGCCGGGTATCGACCTTTCCGAGCGCGCCTTGATAGACGCGGCTGGAATCGATGAAGCGGTCGCTGATCACCCAGCTACCGGATTTCAACGCCGGAAGGATGGTGTGGCGCAAATGGTCGTCGCGCGCGGCCGCGAACAGGATCGCTTCGGTCTCCTCGCCCAGCGGCTTGACCATGCCAGATAACAGGATATGGCGGATGATCTCGGCGCCGGGAGAACCGCCGGGCTCGCGTGTGAGTACGACCGGCACGCCGACAGAGCGCAACCGTTCGGCCAGCGTCTTGGCATGGGTGGACTTGCCGCTGCCCTCACCGCCCTCGAAGGTGATGAAATGTCCGCGCATGAAATCAAGTCTCGGCCGCCGAGCTCCGTCCCGCCGCAGCCGCGGAGCGGTGAAAATGGATCATAGCCGCTCGGCCCCGGCGCGGAACAGCGCAATCACCATTTCGGTCACGGCGTCGAAGGCGCGCTGCGACAGTGTGCCTTTCGGCACGCTTTGAGCGGTCTTCAGCGGCATGGTGAGGATGACCTTGTCGTTGCGCCAAACTTTCAGATTACCGACCGGCTGGCCGGCTGCCACCGGGGCCGCCACGGGGCCGGTGTAGATGATACGTGCTATCACTTTGTCGCCGCCCGCCTTCGGCAGCATCACCTTGACGGCGCCTTTCGCGACCAGCGGCACGTGGCCGCTCGCCCCGCCGAAGACCTTGGCATTGCCGATGGTCTGGCCCTCGGCGAACAGGATGCGTTGTTCGAAGGTGCGGAACCCCCATTCCAACAACTTCTTTGCGTCCGCGCCGCGCTCCTTGGCCGTCTTGAGGCCATTGACCACCACGATGAGACGCAGTCCGTTCTGCACGGCGGAGCCGACCAGGCCGTAGCCAGCTTCTTTGGTGAAGCCGGTCTTCAGGCCGTCGGCGCCGATATCCATGGTGAGAAGCGGATTGCGGTTGAGCTGCCGGATCTTGTTCCAGGTGAACTCACGCTGACCGAACAGCTTGTAGAAATCCGGATAGTCCAGGATGATGTGACGCGTGAGCATAGCGAGCTCGCGGGTCGTCACTTTCTCGTTCGGGTCCGGCAGTCCGTTGGAATTGGTGAAGACGGATTGCGTGAGCCCGATCTCGCGCGCGCGTTTTGTGAGTTTGGCGCCGAAGGCGGACTCGTTGCCGGCGAGCGCCTCGGCGAAGACGATGCAGGCGTCGTTGGCGGACTGGATGATCATGCCGTGCAGCAGCGCGTCGACGCTGACCCGGCTGTGGATGGCGGCGAACATGGTCGAGCCGTGCGAGGGCGCGCCGCCCTTGCGCCAGGCATTTTCGCTGACGGTGTATTCGTCGGTGAGCTTGATGCGGCCATGCTTGAGTTCGTTGAACACATATTCGGCCGTCATCAGCTTGGCGAGACTGGCCGGAAAAATCAGCTTGTCAGCGTCGCGCTCGTAAAGCACGCCGCCGTTTTCCGCATCGATCAGGATGGCATGCGGGGCCGCGACCTGCGGCTCGTCCTTCTTCGGCGGATCTTTTTTTTGTGCAAGGGCCGCCGGAATGGCCACGACGGCGGCGGCGAACCCCGCGATCGCGGCGGCGCGCAGCCAGCGTCCGATCTGAATAGGCCTCAACATCGTGGTCGCTCTTGCCGTCCGGCCAGCGCCGAACGCGCAGTCGTGACGAAGAATGGCGCTGGTGTGGCGGAAAAATGCGGCTCAGTAAAGGCCGCGTCCGCCCATGAAGCCGGCGGGGCCGGCATCGCGGACCGGCGCATAGGCCGACACCGGCGAGACTGCCGGTTCTTCCGTCGCAGCCGATGGAGGCTCGGCGACAGCGACCTGGCTCGCACCCTCGCCCAACCGGTAAGGGCGCTCAGGCGGCTGCGGTACGGCGCCGCGCATGCCGCTCATGCGTCGCGGATCGAAATAAACCGGAACATAAGGCTTGCTGGACGCGACCATCACCGGCGCCTCCGCCGGGGTGCCTTCGCGCAGCGTGGCGAGCAGCTTGCGGTCGTCGGAGCCCTGCAACGGGGCCCGGCCGACATAATCAACTTTCACTCTGGTGACGCCGTGGCCGTAGAAGCCGAGCAGTTTCGCGGTTTTCACCGACACGTCGATCAAGCGGCCGCGCGCGAAGGGTCCGCGGTCGTTGACCCGCACCACGATCGATTTGTGGTTCGCAAGATTGGTTACCCGGGCATAGGACGGCAGCGGCATGGTCGGATGCGCGGCCGAAATCGAATCCTTGTCGAATATCTCGCCATTGGCGGTGTAGCGGCCATGGAAATCGCTGCCATACCAGGAGGCGTAACCGGTGGCGGTGTAATTCGGGTCGTCTTCGGGAACATAAACGCGCCCGGCCACCACATAGGGCTTGCCGACGCGGTAGACCCCGCCGCCTTTCGGTACCGGCTCGCCCGGCTCCACGACGCGCGCACTGGCGGCCACGCCATAACGCGGATCAACCCTGCCGGACAGACCTCCGGAACAATTGGCCAGCACGAGGCAGCCGAGCGCAAGCGCCCCCAGACGCGTCAAAGCGCGCAAGCCGCCCGTCCCCTGCAATCCACCCATCCGCTTTCTGGTCCCCATTGCGACCGGCGTTAAGCATACCCTGTCAAGGCGATTCCGGGAACCTGCCGCCGTTACCCAAGGTAAACGATTGGTTCCTGCCGACCTTGGCCGGTTCCCCCGCAGACCCCGGGATAGCGAAGCCCATGTTCCCTGGCAAGCGCCGTGGCTGCGACGATCGGCCTAGGTTGCAAGGCACTATCCCGCCCCGCGCTGAAGACCACCGAACGACTTGCGCGCGTCGGCGTCCAACCGGCGGGCACAAATGACCGGCTTTTGAATTGATGTCCCGAGGTTCCCGCCCCCTCGCCGCTGGATTACGGGGAAGATGACCATAAATCGCTCGAGCAAGAGACCTTATCGTCTCATTTTTCCTCTGCGGAATTAGAATCCGTCCACCACTGTCCGAAGCTCTGGAACTGGCTATTCGGCAAGTTCCGCCGCCAGGCTCGAATGCGATCATGCAAAAAACGCTACACGTCACGAATCGGAGCACCGAGGTCATCGCCTTCCAGGACGCGGTCGCGAACAAGCTCAACTATGCCCTTGGCAAGAGCCGGGACAAGGCGTCCCCGCACGATTGGTATTGCGCGACCGCGCTTGCCGTGCGCGACCGCATCGTCGACGTCTGGATGGACGACGAGGAAAACAACATCAGGGCGCGGAAGAAGCGGGTCTATTATCTCTCGATCGAGTTCCTGATCGGACGCCTGCTCGTCGACGCGCTGACCAATTTGGGATTGGTCGAGGTTGCGCGCGCGGCGTTGCACGGCATGGGCGTCGATCTCGACGACTTGCGCCGTTGCGAACCCGACGCCGCGCTCGGCAATGGCGGTCTTGGGCGTCTCGCCGCCTGCTTCATGGACAGCATGTCGGCGCTCGGCATTCCGGCCTATGGCTACGGGATCCGTTACGAGAACGGTTTGTTCGAACAGCGCATCGTCGATGGCTGGCAGCAGGAACTGCCGGAAGACTGGCTGGCGCACGGCAATCCATGGGAATTCCATCGCAGCAATCTTGAATACGCCATCGGATTCGGCGGCTCGGTCGAGTACGTCGGCGGCGACGAGGGCACCGCACGGGCCATCTGGTATCCGGCCGAACAGGTTATGGCCGTTCCCTTCGACACGCCGGTCGCGGGTTGGCGCGGCAAACATGTCAATCCGCTGCGGCTGTGGTCGGCGCGCGTGGCCCACCCGGTGCAGCTTTCAGCCTTCAATCGGGGGGATTACGTCGGTGCGGTCGCGTCGCGCGCCCGTGCCGAAGCGATCTCACGTGTCCTCTATCCGAATGATGCCACGCCGGAAGGACAGGAACTGCGGCTGCGCCAGGAATACTTCTTCACGTCGGCCTCGCTGCAAGACCTCACGCAACGCCACCTCGCGCTGTTCGGGTCGCTCGAGTCCCTTCCCGATCACGCCGCCATCCAGATGAACGATACCCACCCGGCAATTGCCGTGGCCGAATTGATGCGCATCCTGGTCGATGAGCACGACTTCTCCTGGGACAAAGCCTGGACCGTCACCAGGCATACGCTGAACTACACCAATCACACCCTGCTGCCCGAGGCGCTCGAAACATGGCCGGCCGAGCTGATGGGACGGCTGCTGCCACGGCATATGCAGATCATCTATCTGATCAATTGGCTGCACCTTCAGGACGTCGCGAAGCGCGGCAAGAACGATCACAACTTCCTGTCGTCGGTCTCGCTGATCCATGAGAACGGCGGAAAGCGCGTGCGCATGGCCCATTTGGCGTTTCTGGGATCGCGTACCGTGAACGGCGTGTCCGCGCTGCACACCGATCTTCTTCGCAGAACCGTGTTTCACGACCTCGCCGAAACGGCGCCCGCCCGTATCGTCAACAAGACCAACGGCATTACCTTCCGCCGCTGGCTGTTCGAAGCCAATCCGGCGCTGACCGGGCTGCTGGTCGACCGGATCGGCGGCGCCTTCCTCGACGATCCACGGCACCTCGAAGAATTGCGTGGGTTGTGCGAGGACGAAAGCTTCGTCGAGCACTTTCGGCGCGCCCGGCTTGCCAACAAGTCGCGGCTTGCGAGCAGAATTCATGGACTGACCGGCGTCCGGGTCGAACCGCACGCGCTGTTCGACGTGCACGTCAAACGCATCCATGAATACAAGCGCCAGCTTCTGAACGTGCTTGAAACGATCGCCGATTATCAGGCGGTGCGCGCCAATCCCGGCGCCTGCCCGGTGCCGCGCGTGAAGATTTTCGCCGGCAAGGCGGCGGCGAGCTACGACCGCGCCAAGCTCATCATCAAGCTGATCCACGACATCGCTTACGTCATCAACAACGATCCGGAGGTCGGCAACCGTCTGAAGGTGGTATTCGTTCCCAACTACAATGCGAGCCTCGCAGAAAACATCGTGCCGGCGGCCGATCTGTCGGAACAGATTTCCACCGCCGGCATGGAGGCGTCCGGGACGGGCAACATGAAGCTGGCCTTGAACGGCGCCATCACCATCGGCACGCTGGACGGCGCCAATATCGAGATTGCCGAACATGTCGGGCGCGACAACATGATGATCTTCGGGATGTCCGCGTCCGAAGTCGCCGACAAGGTCCGGCAGAGGTTCGCCGGCAGCGAAGCGATCGCGGCGTCTGCGCGCCTTGCCGCGGTCGTCCAAGCGCTCGACGACGGCGCATTTTCGCCCAGCCAGCCCGATCGATTCCGTCCGATCGCGCAGAGCCTGCGCGACTACGACCCCTACATGGTCGCGGCGGACTTCGATGCCTATTGGCAGGCCCAGCGCGCCATCGACCGGCTCTGGCAAGCGCCGGCGGCGTGGTGGCGCAAAAGCATCCTCAATACCGCGGGCATGGCGTGGTTTTCTTCCGATCGCACCATCGGCGAATACGCCCGCGAGATCTGGGACGTGCCGGTTTCTAGTCTTTGAAACTGCGGCCCGCCTGCCGAAAGGCGGCAGCGACCCGTTGCAAATCCGCGCGATCCGGCAATTCCTCCAGCGCCACGGCGAGCGTCCGGCGCCAGTTCGGATGTTCGTGAACCGTGCCGGGAATATTGGTCTGGTCGATCTGCCCAACGACATCATCAAGGGCGATCATCACGAGCTTGCTCGGCGTCGCGCCGAGAAAGGCGGCGACTGCGCCAATGTCGTCGGGCGCATATCCGGGCGCGCGTTGCGCGAGGATATCGCGCAGCGCCTCGCGCGCGCGGCCGCGCGCCTCCTCGCTCTCGCCCGGATCGATGCCGATCCCGCGTTTGACGCGCAGATCGTGGGCCGCGACCCAGCCGCGAAAGGTCGGCAGGTCGTGCGTGTTGAACGTTGCGAGCGCGTCGGCGGGATAGGATTCCGGGTACCTGAAGCGGCCGTCGCCCTCGCGCTCGAAAATCATCACGCGATAGCTCCACAGGCCCCATTTGTGCATCGTGTCGCGAAGGCCCTCCGGCACGGTGCCGAGGTCTTCGCCGATCACGATGCAGCGGTGGCGGCAACTTTCCTCGCCGATGACGCGCAAGAGCGGCTCGAACGGATAATCCACATAGGAGCCCCCCGCGCAGCCGTGCGGGATCAGGAACAGGCGCCTGAAGCCGAGGACGTGATCGAGCCGGACGGCGCCGGCATATCGCATGGTCGCGCGCATCAATTGCCGTAGTGGCGCGAAGTCGTCGGCCGGCAGGGTGTGCGGGTTGAAAGGCGCCAAGCCCCAATTCTGGCCACCCGGGTTGAATTCGTCGGCCGGCGCGCCGATCGACACGGCCGCGACGACCTCATCCTGCCGGCACCAGGCGTCGGCCCCGGCCGGGTCGACGCCCACGGCAAAATCGATGTAGAGCCCGATCGGCAGGCCGTGCCGCTTCGCTGCCTCCATGCAGGCACGCAACTGGCGGTCGGCGATCCATTGCAGGAACTCCTCGAATTCGCAGGCGGCGCGATGCTCGGCACGGAAGCGTTCCAATGTCTCGCGTAGTGGCCGGCGCCAAGGCTCAGGCCAATCCCACCAGGACCGGGACGGATAGGCCTGCCGCAAGACCTCGAAGCAGGCATAGCGCAGCAAAAAATCTCCCTGCTCGGCGCGGTAGGAATCGAAATCGGCTAGGCGCGCTGCGCTCGCAGTCGCAGCGAACCGATCATAGGCGATGCGCAGCCCCTCAAGCTTGACCGCCGCCACGCGGCGATAATCGATGAGGTCGCCCGGGCGCAGACGCGCGACCTCGCCGGCGAGCCCGGCGGCGTCCAAGCCGGGAAACTCGGGAATGGCCTCGACGTCGATATAGAGCGGATTGAGAAACAGACGGCTGTTCGGGGCATAGGGGCTGGCCCGATCCGGCCGGTCGACGAACAGCGCATGGAGCGGATTGAGCCCGATGGCGCCGGCGCCGCATGCGCCGGCAATGCCGATGAGCCGTTCCAGATCGGTGAAGTCGCCGTGTCCCCAATTGTGCTGCGAGCGCAGCGCGTAGAGCTGGACAGCGATCCCCCACAAACGCCGTCCGTTCCCTTGCCAGCACCGCATGGGATGGGCGGGGAGCGGCGCAATTTCCGCCGCCGGCGGCCATTCATGACCGGCGGACAGGGCCTGCACCAGCCGGCGCAGCGTCCCGGCCTCGACGTCGTGCCAGTTCCCGAAGACATCATGGTAGCCGGGCGCGATCCCCCACCGGCGGGCCGTCTCGCGTAAGTCATTCATTTCGTTCGACTCTATGCGCACGACCAGGGCCACAATCGGTTCGCAGAACAGGGAACTTTCGGCCCGCTCACCGGTTTCCTCCCAACGCCATCCAATACCGCACGAGCAAATGAAGTTATTTGGCACCGAGCGTAACGACCTACGCAGAGGGCGGGCATCTTTTCATGATGCCTGGGAGGTCTCCCCGTCCGATCCGACCGGCCCCAGGTTCCGCATCGAGGATATCCATCCCTGCGTCGACTGCGGGCGTTACCCGGTCAAACGCGTTGCGGGGGAATCCGTTGATATATGGGCCGATATTTTTCGCGAAGGGCACGACGTGCTGGCGGCAGCGCTCGTGTGGCGCGGGCCAGACGATGCGGCTTGGCATCGCGAGCGCATGGCCTTCCACAGCAACGACCGCTGGCACGGCGCGTTCACACCGCGCAGCCCCGGTGAGTACGTTTTCGCGATCGAGGCATGGACCGACCAGTACGCGACATGGCGCAAGGAGTTCTTGCTCAAGCGGGACGCCGGGCAGGACATCAGCCTGACGGCCCGCGAGGGGCATGAACTTGTTCGCGAACTGATGCCGCAGGATCGCGATGCCCGGCATCGCGTGGAAGCCGCGCTCCGCAAGTTTGCTTCCGATTTCGACCCCGCCGCGCTCCTCGACGACGAAGTCGCCGCGGCAATCGCCAAGAGCGAAAACCGCCCGGACATGACACGCAGTCACGTCGTCCCGGTTCTCGTCGAGCGCGAGCGGGCGCGCGCCGGGGCGTGGTACGAAATGGTGCCGCGCAGCCAGGGCCGCGTCGCCGGCCGGCATGGCACCTTCGACGACTGCATCGCGCGCGTGCCGGAAATCGCCGAGCTCGGCTTCGACGTACTCTATTTCCCGCCCATTCACCCGATCGGCCATACCAACCGCAAGGGCAAGAACAATTCGCTCGCGGCAGCCCCCGGCGATCCGGGCAGCTTCTATGCCATCGGCAACGAACATGGCGGCCATGATGCAATTCATCCCCGGCTCGGGACCCTCGACGATTTCAGCCGCCTACGCGAAACCTGCGCCAAATACGGCATGGAAATCGCGCTCGACTTCGCCGTGCAATGTTCCCCCGACCACCCGTGGCTGCAACAGCACCCCGATTGGTTTCGTTACCGGCCGGACGGATCGATCAAGTTTGCGGAGAACCCACCCAAGAAATACGAGGACATCGTCAACCCGGACTTCATGTGCGCCGATCGGATCGGTCTTTGGACCGCTTTGCGCGACGTCCTGTTGTTCTGGGTCGACCGGGGCGTTCGCATTTTTCGCGTCGACAACCCGCACACCAAGCCCCTGCCGTTCTGGGAATGGCTGATACGGGAGATACGCAGCCGCAGCCCCGATGTGATCTTCCTGTCGGAAGCGTTCACACGCCCGAAACTCATGAAATCCCTCGCCAAGCTCGGCTTCTCGCAATCCTACACCTACTTCACCTGGCGCACGACAAAGGCCGAACTGCAGGAATATCTCAGCGAGATCACGGGCCATCCCGAACGCGACTATTTCCGCCCGAACTTCTTCATCACCACGCCGGACATCCTCCCGGTACAATTGCAAACCGGAGAAACCTGGATGTTCAAGTCGCGCGCGGCGCTGGCCGCGCTCCTGTCGTCGAACTACGGCATCTATAACGGCTACGAGCTGATCGAGCACGAACCCATTCCCGGCCGTGAAGAATATATCCATTCCGAGAAATACGAGATCAAGACGCGGGATTGGAACGCGGCGGGGAACATCAAAGCCTATTTCAAACAGCTCAATGCGATACGGCGCGCCAACCGCGCGCTCCAGCAGACCTCCGACCTGCGCTTCCTGCAGGTCGACAACGACAACGTCACCGGATTCGTCAAGGAGAGCGTCAAGGGCGACAACGCTGTCGCCTGCGCGATTGCGCTCGCGGGCGAGCCGCAGGACTTCTGGCTGCATTTCGGCGACATCTTGATCGGCCCGCACGGGAACAAACGCCCGGTTCGCGCGATTGAAAATCTCATCACGGGCGAGTTGCGCATGCTCGAGTGGGGCGGCATCCGCCTGCACATCGATCCTGCGTCCGACCCCAGCCTCATATTCCGCTGCCACGCATCATGAATGTCGACCCGAGACTCGCAACCCAACCGCAAGCCGAAACCGACGCGCTCTGGTTCAAGGACGCGGTGATTTACCAGCTCCACGTCAAAGCCTTCGCCGACAATAATGGCGACGGCATCGGCGATTTCGCGGGCCTGACCGGCAAGCTCGACTACCTGCGCGACCTCGGCGTCGACACATTATGGCTGCTCCCGTTCTACCCGAGCCCCGGCAAGGACGACGGCTACGACATCTCGGACTACGGCGACCTCAACCCCGCCTTCGGCACGATGAAGGACTTCCGGCGGTTCATGCAGGAAGCGAAGCGCCGCGGCTTGCGCGTCATCACCGAACTCGTCGTCAACCATACGTCCGACCAGCACGACTGGTTCAAGCGCGCCAAACGCAGCCCGAAGGGCTCGAGCGCGCGCAACTGGTACGTCTGGAGCGATACCGACCAGAAATATCGCGGCACGCGCATCATTTTCACCGATACCGAGAAGTCGAACTGGACCTGGGACGAGGAGGCGCAGGCTTTCTTCTGGCACCGCTTCTTCTCGCACCAGCCGGATTTGAATTTCGACAATCCGCGCGTGGTTCGCGCGGTCCAGCAGGTGATGAAGCGCTGGCTCGACGCCGGCGTCGACGGCTTCCGGCTCGACGCCGTGCCCTATCTGTGCGAGCGCGAAGGCACCAACAACGAAAATCTGCCGGAGACGCATGCCGTCATCAAAGCGCTGCGAGCGGCACTCGACGACTATGCCCCGGGCAAAGTGCTGCTGGCGGAAGCCAATCAATGGCCGGAGGACGTGCAGACCTATTTCGGCGATGGCGACGAATGCCACATGGCCTATCACTTCCCTTTGATGCCGCGCATCTACATGGCCATCGCGCAGGAAGACCGATTGCCGATCACCGACATCATGCGGCAAACGCCGGAGATCCCCGACAACTGCCAATGGGCCATGTTCCTGCGCAACCACGACGAATTGACGCTCGAAATGGTGACCGACGCGGAACGCGACTATCTTTGGTCCACTTACGCCGCCGACCCGCGCGCCCGCATCAATCTCGGAATCCGCCGACGGCTGGCGCCCCTGATGGAGAACGACCGCCGCAAGATCGAATTGATGAACTCGATCCTGATGTCGATGCCCGGCACGCCGATCATCTACTACGGCGATGAAATCGGCATGGGCGACAACATCTATCTCGGCGACCGCAACGGCGTTCGCACGCCGATGCAGTGGACGCCGGACCGCAATGGCGGCTTCTCGCGGGCCGATCCGGCGCAGCTCTACCTGCCCTGCATCATGGATCCGGTCTACGGCTTCTCCGCCGTGAATGTGGAAGCACAGTCGCGCTCGCTGTCCTCGCTGCTCAATTGGACCAAGCGGCTGATCGGCGTGCGCAAGTCGACCAAAATATTCGGCCGGGGCACGCTCACCTTCATCCGCCCCGCCAACCGTTCGGTGCTTGCGTATGTGCGCCAGCTCGGCGACGAGGCCATCCTTTGCGTCGCCAACATGGCACGCTCGGCGCAGGCGGTCGAACTCGACCTGGGTCCGTGGAAGGGCCGCATTCCGCTGGAGATGCTCGGCCGCACACGTTTCCCGCGCATCGGCGACCTGCCCTATCTCGTCACCCTCCAGCCATACGGGTTCTTCTGGTTTCACCTGTTGCAGGACGTCGAGAAAGAGCCGGAAAAGGTCTTGCCACGCGATGTCACGACCCTGGTGCTCGGTCCAAGCTGGGAGAGCCCGGTGTCGGGCTGGACACGGCGCACGTTCGAAGCCGACGTGCTGCCGAGCTTCATGCCCGACCGGCGCTGGTTTGCCGACAAATCGTCGCAGCCGCTTTCGACCAAAGTATCATTGGCGATCCCCTTCGATCACGGGCCGGACCGCTTCGTCGCGGTCATTACGAACGTTACGACGGCGGGAGGTATCAGCCGCTATTTCCTGCCGCTTACCATCCGATGGACCCGATACACCGACCTCGACAGCGGCCCCGCCCGCACATTGGCGGCGGTGCGGCGCGGCGCGCGCGAGGGCACCCTGCTCGATGCCAGCGCCGAGCCGGAATTCGTTGCCGCCTTGCTCGACAAGATCCGTCAGGGGGCCGCGGCGCAGTACGGCCAAGCCCGCATCGAATTCATACCCACCGACGCCCTCGCCGCCGGCCCTCTTGACGCCATCAAGTCGGTGAGTGGCGGCGAGCGCGAGCAGTCGAACACCACGATCACGGTCGACAACAAATACGTCGTCAAAATCCTACGCCGGATCACGGCGGGGATTCACCCCGAGGTCGAGGTGGGCCGCTTTCTGACCGATCGCGCGCAATTTCAAAATGCCCCGAAATTGCTCGGCAGCGTCGAACTGGTCGAAGATGACCGCCGCAGTACGCTCGCGGTAGTGCACGCCTTCATCGAGAACCAGGGCGATGCCTGGAGCGTGATCGGAGCGTCGCTCGACCGGCTGATCGACGAGCAGAACATGCTGCCGGACGATGCCGTCACCGCGGGCCCCGATATCGCCTTCCTGCTTCACCGCATGCGCCAGATCGGCAAACGCAGCGCGGAGATGCACATCGCCTTCGCAAGCGTACCGGACGACCCCGCCTTCGCGCCCGAACCGATTGCGCCTGACGACGTCGCACGCTGGACGGACTCGATGGCGAGCCGCGCGCAAGTCGCCTTCGCAATGATCGAGCGCGCGCGCGGGCAGTCGGAAAATGCGGCCGAGGCGACCCGCCGGCTGCTGAGCGGTCGCGCCGCCATCCTGGACCATATAGAGCGTTATCGCGGACAGCGTTTCAATGGCGTCAAGATCCGCCACCACGGCGATTTCCATCTGGGGCAGGTGCTGATCGCGAAGGAAGACGCCTTCATTCTCGACTTCGAAGGCGAGCCGCGCCGCTCGCTCGACGAAAGACGCCGCAAGGCACCGGCCGCGCGCGATGTCGCCGGCTTCGTGCGCTCGATCGATTATGCCGTCCTGGCCGCGATCGAACGGGAGCCCAATCTGAGCGCCGAGGAACGCACATCGTTGATCCAGCACGTCCGCGCCTGGGGCCAGGAACTGAGCAGCGCCTATTGGGAGAGCTATCGCGAAACCATTTCCGGCGCCGGACTCTGGCCGGACGAGGACAACCAGGCGATCGAGCTTCTGGATATATTCGTGCTCGAGAAAGTGCTTTACGAGATCGAATACGAGCTCGCCAACCGTCCGGATTGGGTTCATATCCCGCTCGAAGCGACACTGCGTATCCTGGAGCAGCGCGGAGTCCTCATATGACGCAGCTCGCGCCGGTCGCGCGCCAGATCATCGCCGGACGGCATCCGGACCCGTTCCACTATCTCGGTCCCCACACCGAGGGCGATCGCACCGTCGTGCGCGTCTTTCTCCCCGATGCCGACGAGGTCGTTGCGATCGGCGAACGTGACGAGCAGGCGCTGGCGCGGCTCGATCCCGCCGGTCTGTTCGAGGGCCCGCTCGACAATCCCGGCCGCTACCGGCTACGCGTCCGCTACGGCGATGCGGCGGTCGAGTTCGACGACGCCTATCGCTTTCCGCCGCTGCTGTCGGATCTCGACCTCTATCTGCTCGGCGAAGGCAATCATCTCCAGCTTTACGACAAGCTCGGCGCCCACCCGATGACGATGGACGGGGTCGCCGGCGTGGGTTTCGCCGTCTGGGCGCCCAATGCGCAACGCGTCAGCGTGGTCGGCGATTTCAATGCATGGGACGGCCGCCGGCATGCCATGCGGGTACGCGGCAACGGCTATTGGGAAATTTTCGTCCCCGGCGCACAGGCGGCCCAGAAGTACAAATACGAGATCGTCGCCCGCAACGGCGCATTGTTGCCGTTGAAGTCCGATCCGGTCGGCTTCGGCGCCGAGATGCGTCCATCCACGGCGTCGGTCGTCGTCGATTTCGTGGCGCGGCCGGAGCCGGCGCGCGCCGCCGACACGGTCAATGCCCTCGACCGGCCGATGTCGATCTACGAGGTTCATCTCGGCTCGTGGCGGCGCAAGGGGCCGCAGGCCGAGTGGCTCACCTATCGCGAGCTTGCCGAGCAACTCCCGGCCTATGCGGCGGACATGGGTTTCACGCATGTCGAATTGCTGCCGGTCATGGAGCATCCGTTCGACGGCTCATGGGGCTATCAGCCGACCGGTCTTTACGCGCCGACCAGCCGCTTCGGCTCGCCTGAAGACTTCGTGGCGCTGATCGACGCCCTGCACAAAGCGGGCCTCGGCGTATTGCTCGACTGGGTGCCGGGCCATTTTCCCGACGATCCGCACGGCCTTGCCCGTTTCGACGGCACCGGCCTTTACGAGCACGAGGATCCGCGGCAGGGCCGCCATCTCGACTGGGGGACGCTGATCTACAATTACGGCCGCGTCGAGGTGACGAACTTCCTGATCGCCAATGCGCTGTTCTGGCTCGACCGCTACAAGGCCGATGGCCTGCGCGTCGACGCGGTCGCCTCGATGCTCTACCTCGATTACAGCCGGCCGGAAGGCGGCTGGGTCGCCAACAAATACGGCGGGCGCGAGAATATCGACGCCATCGCCTTCCTGCGGCGGACCAATACCGAGCTGTTCAAGGAATTCCCGCACGCCACCACCGCTGCGGAGGAATCGACCGCCTGGCCGATGGTATCGCGGCCGGCCGACTGGGGCGGCCTCGGCTTCGGCTACAAATGGAATATGGGCTGGATGCACGACACCTTGGACTACATGTCCAAGGATCCGGTCTACCGCCGCCACCATCACGGCAATATCCTGTTCGGGCTGCATTACGCCTTCTCGGAAAATTTCATTCTGCCGCTGTCACACGACGAGGTCGTGCACGGCAAGCGCTCGATCCTCGGCCGCATGCCGGGCGACGAGTGGCAGCGCTTTGCCAATCTGCGGGCCTATTACGGCTTCATGTACGGCCATCCGGGCAAGAAACTCCTGTTCATGGGCTCGGAGTTTGCCCAGGACACCGAGTGGAGCCACGATCACAGCCTGCCCTGGCATCTGCTCGAACGTCCGCTCCATGCCGGCGTCCAGCGCCTGATGCGCGACCTCAACAGGCTCTACCGCGACACGCCCGCGCTGCACGCGCTCGATTGCGCGGCGGAAGGGTTCGAATGGCTGGTCGCGGACGACGCCAATAATTCGACCTTTGCCTGGCTGCGCAAGGGCAAGAGCGCGAACGAGCGCTGCCTCGTGGTCGTGAACTTTACCCCGCAGGTGCTGTGCGACTACCGCGTGCGCGTGCCGTTTTCCGGTACCTGGCGCGAAGTACTCAATTCCGACGCAGGCATCTATGGCGGCGGCAATGTCGGGAACGCCGGATCCGTTTCCGCAGTTGTGACACGCGATAGCCCGGAGCTGCACATTGTTATCCCACCGCTTGCTGCCGTCTATTTCGTTCCTGAAGTCTAACGGACACATCGCGCCGGGATCGCCCCATCCGCTCGGCGCGACCTGGGACGGCCGCGGCACCAATTTTGCGCTGTTTTCCGCGAACGCGACCAAGGTCGAGCTTTGTCTGTTCGATACCGACGGCCGGCGCGAGGGCCAGCGCGTCACCGTGCCAGAGCGCACCGACGATGTCTGGCACGTCTATCTCTCGCATGTTTCGCCGGGACAGCTCTACGGTTATCGGGTGCACGGCCCCTACGCGCCGGAAGCCGGCCATCGCTTCAATTGCAACAAGCTGCTGATCGACCCTTACAGCAAACGCCTCGGGGGTCATTTCGTCTGGAACGATGCCCATTTCGGATATCGAACCGGCAGCAAGCACGCCGATCTGTCTTTCGATAAGCGCGACAATGCCCGCTCCATGTACAAGTCGGTCGTCGTCGACACCGCTCATAGCTGGGGCCACAGCCGCCGCCCCCGCACATCGTGGGAAGAGACCATCATCTACGAAGCCCATGTCAAAGGGCTGACCAAACTGCGCGACGACATCCCGGAAGGCATTCGCGGCACCTTCCGCGGCCTTTCCGAACCGGGCATGGTCGCGCACCTGCGCCGCCTCGGCGTGACCGCGATCGAACTGTTGCCGATCCACGCTTTTGTCGACGACCGCTATCTGCTCGACCGCAACCTGCGCAACTATTGGGGTTACAATACGCTGAGCTTTTTCGCGCCGGAGGCGCGTTATGCCCAGGGCGATGTGGTCAACGATTTTCGCAGCACCGTGGCAGTGCTGCACGATGCCAGGATCGAGGTCATCCTCGACGTGGTCTATAACCACACCTGCGAAGGCAACCAGTTGGGGCCGACGCTGTGCTATCGCGGGATCGACAACGCGTCCTATTATTGGCTGCATCCGGAAGACGCGCGCTACTACGACGACTTCACCGGCACCGGCAATTCGCTCAAGCTCGCGCATCCGCGCGTGCTGCAGATGGCGATGGATTCGCTGCGCCACTGGGTGGAAACCTACCACATCGACGGCTTCCGCTTCGATCTCGCATCGACGCTCGGCCGCGGACCAAGTTTCGACCGCAACGCGCCGTTTTTCGCGGCGGTCCAGCAGGACCCGGTCCTGGCCAACGCCAAGATGATCGCCGAACCGTGGGACCTCGGCCTGGGCGGCTATCAGGTCGGCGGCTTCCCGACCGGCTGGTCGGAATGGAATGACGTCTACCGCAAGACGGTGCGCCGCTTCTGGCGCGGCGAAGGCAATCTGATCGGCGATCTTGCCCATGCCATGACCGCCTCGGCGGCGCAGTTCCAGCACGACGGCCGCGGGCCGCGCGCCAGCATCAACCACGTGACCGTGCATGACGGCTTCACGCTGTTCGATCTCTACAGCTACGACTCCAAGCACAACGAAGCCAACGGTGAAGAAAACCGCGATGGCTCCGACGACAATGTCAGCGCCAATTGCGGTATCGAGGGAGCGACCGACGACACCAACATCCTCGCTATGCGCCGGCGGCTGCGCGCCAATCAGCTCGCCACGCTGTTTCTGGCGCAGGGCGTGCCGCTGCTGCTGGCGGGCGATGAAGTCGGCAACAGCCAGAGCGGCAACAATAACGCTTATTGCCAGGACGATGAGATCGGCTGGGTGGATTGGTCGAAGACCGGAAGCGACGACGATATGACCGATCTGGTCGGCCGCCTCACCGGCATGCGTCGGCGCTTTCCGCAACTCCGGCCGCACCGGTGGGTCGAAGGAAAAAAGGCGGACGGCAGTTACGACGTGAAATGGCTGACCCCAAGCGGCGGCGAGATGACCGAACAGGATTGGAATTTTCCAGACGGCCGCTTCCTCTCCTACATCCTGGCGGCCCCGGGTAAAGACGGCGAGCCGCTCTTCATCATGCTCAATGGCGCGGATGAGCCGGTCGAGATCGCCTTTCCGGAATGGCCCGACATCCGGCAATGGCAATGCGTGCTCGATACATCGAACGGTCATCCCAACGCGCCTGCGGGCAAGCCGGGCGAAAGCTGGAGCGCACAGGCGCGCACCGTGTTGGCCTTTGCAGGCCTGCAATGACGGCCGGACCGAAATTCGGTCCCCTGTTGCACGCCGGCGGCGCGACTTTCCGGCTGTGGGCGCCGGCGGCGCAGTCGGTGAAGCTGCGGCTAGATCGCGACATCGAGATGGCGCGTCAGGGCGGTTGGTTTATCGCGCACGCCGACGGCGCGGGCGCCGGCACGCGATACCGGTTTTTGATCGACGAACAAATCGAGATTCCCGATCCCGCCTCGCATTTCCAGCCCGACGATGTGCACGGCCCGAGCGAGGTCATCGACCATGACTACGACTGGCAATGCGCCGATTGGAAAGGCCGGCGCTGGCACGACGCGATCTTTTCCGAGGTGCATGTCGGCACCTACACGCCGCAAGGCACATTTCGCGCGACGATCGAGAAGCTCGATCATCTCGTTCAGACAGGCATTACCGCCCTCGAGCTGATGCCGCTAGCGGATTTCCCCGGGCGCTGGAACTGGGGCTATGACGGCGTGCTGCTGTTCGCGCCGGACTCGGCCTATGGGCGGCCGGAGGACTTGAAGGCTTTGGTCGATGCCGCCCATACGCGCGGACTGATGGTCTTCCTCGACGCGGTCTACAACCACTTCGGGCCCGAAGGAAACTATCTTCACCGCATCGCGCCCGCCTTCTTTTCCAACGCACGAACGCCGTGGGGCAGTGCGCTCGATTTCACGCAGCCGGAGGTGCGCGCCTTCGTCATCGAAAATGCGCTGCATTGGCTCGACCGCTATCGTTTCGACGGGCTTCGGCTCGACGCCGTACACGCCATTGTCACGCCGGGCGAGCCGGAAATTCTGCACGATCTCAGCGTGGCCGTCGGCCGGCTCGCCGCCGCCACCGGGCGTCATATCCATCTTGTATTGGAGAACGACGGCAACCGCGCCAGCCTGCTCGCGCCGCAGGAAGAGCCGCCGGCCGGCCGTTATCGCGCGCAATGGAACGACGACTATCACCATGCCTGGCACGTGCTCTTGACCGGAGAAAGCCAGGGCTACTATCGCGACTACCAGGACGCAGGCCGCCACATCGTGCGATCCCTCGCCGAAGGTTTTGCGTATCAGGGCGAGACGTCGCCGCACCGTAAGGGCGCGATCCGCGGCGAATCGAGCCGCGATTCGCCGCGGGCTGCGTTCGTCGATTTCATCCAGAACCACGATCAGATCGGCAATCGTCCCCTCGGCGAACGCTTGACAGCGCTGGCCCCGCCCAATGCGGTGGAAACGGCGCTCGCGGTGCTGCTGTTGCAGCCTGCCCCGCCGCTTCTGTTCATGGGCGAGGAGTGGGGCGCGACCGAACCCTTTCCATTCTTCTGCGACTTCACAGGCGACCTGGCGGAAGCGGTGCGCAACGGCCGCAAGCGCGAATTTGCCGAGGCCTATGCCAGGCACGGCGACGAAATTCCCGATCCGCTTGCGGCGGCGACGCGCGACAGTGCCCGTCTCGACTGGACCGCATTAAGGCGCCCAGAGCATGCGCAACGTCTGGCACTCACACGGGCGCTGTTGTCGGTGCGCCGGGAGTCTGTGGCGCCCCTCCTCCCGTCCATGATCGGGCCAGGGGAGGCCGCTCTCACCGACGATGTGCTCAGCGCGCGCTGGATGGCCGGCAAGAAGACACTGCTCCTGCTCGCCAACCTGTCCGGCTCCGTCAAAACTTGCCCGGAGATCGCCTGGGGCCGGCCGATCTGGCGCGATCGGCCGCCCGGTCACTTGCCACCCTGGTCGGTCTACGCCGCGATCGGGGACCGCTGATGGCGCCGAGCATTCCGCTTGCGACCTATCGGCTCCAGCTCACGAAGGATTTCGGATTCGACAAGGCCGCGGCCATCGTCCCCTATCTGAAACGGCTCGGTATTTCGCATCTCTATGCCTCGCCGTTCCTCAAGGCACGGCCCGGCAGCACGCATGGCTACGACATCGTCGATCACGACCGGCTCAATCCGGAACTCGGCGGCGACGCGGCATTTCTGCGCATGAGCGAAGCGCTGAACGACCACGATATCGGGCTCATCCTCGATTTCGTTCCGAACCACATGGGCGTGGGCCGGGCCGACAATGCCTGGTGGCTGGACGTGCTCGAATGGGGCCCGAAGTCGCCCTATGCCGCAAGTTTCGACATCGACTGGGATGCGCTGCCGCACCGCCGCCATCCGGGCGTGCTGCTGCCGATCCTCGGCCGTCCCTATGGCGATGCACTTCAGGCCGGTGAGATCGAACTCAAATATGACGCGAACACGGGAAGCTTCGCGGCCTGGTATTTCACCCACAAGCTTCCGATCAACCCGCAGCGCTACGGTGAGATGCTGCGCACGCTCGTCAATGCCGCGGCCGCCGCGGACGAACCGGCGGGTCACCAATTGATCGTCTTGGCCCATGACTACCGCGATCCGAACAGGCCTTCTTATCGCGATGCGCCGGCGCTGAAGGAACGCCTTGCCGGTATCGAAGGTGCGGCGGCGTTGATCGGACGCGGGCTCGTGGCCTATCGCGGCGAGACCGGCGCCGGCGCCCTGCACCGCCTGCTCGAGCGCCAATACTATCGCGTAGCCTATTGGCGCGTGGCTTTTTCGGCCGTCAATTATCGCCGCTTTTTCGATATCAACGACCTCGCCGGCATCCGCGTCGAGGATCCCAAAACCTTCCGCGCCGTCCATCCGCTGGTCGGGCGGCTGATCGCGGACGATCGGCTGCAGGGGCTGCGGCTCGATCATATCGATGGGCTGCGCGATCCGGCGCAATATACCCGCCGCTTGATACAGCTCATACGCAAGATCAGGCGGGAAGCAGGCCTGTCGCAGGCCTTCTATATCATCGTCGAGAAAATCCTCGGCGACGGTGAGCCGATGCCGCATTTGCCCGGCGTCGCCGGCACCACCGGCTATGAATGGCTCAATACGCTTTCGCGCGTGCTGGTCGAGGAAAAAGGCGTGGCGCCGCTGGAGGCGACCTGGCGCCGGTTCACGGGCGAGCAGGGCTCCTTCGCCGAGCTGCTGGATGCCGCCAAGCTGCGCGTGATCGAAAGCATGCTGGCGAGCGAATTCACCGTCTTGTCGCGCGCGCTGTCGCGCATTGCTGCCGGCCATTTCTCGACGCGGGACTATACGATCGACCGCCTGCGGCTCGCGCTGCAACTCTATGTGCGCGAGTTTCCCGTCTATCGCACCTATGTGACGCCGGCGGGCGCGAACGCGCACGATCGCAAGCTCATCGAAGACACCATTGTACGCGCCCGCGCCCGCTGGCGGGGGCCGGACCCCCAGATTTTCGATTTCCTGCGCGACGCCGTCACGCTCGAACTCATGACGCAGAGCGGTTACAGCGCCCCGCGCCTGCGCAATTTCGCGCTCAAGCTCCAGCAATTCACCGGTCCTTTGATGGCCAAGGCGCTGGAGGACACCACGTTCTACCGGTACCACCGGCTGCTGGCGCTCAATGAGGTCGGCAGCGATCCGGTGGCCCCTGCCCTCACCATCCAGCAATTCCATCTTGTGCAAGAACGGCGAGCCGTCGAATCCCGTTTCGGACTCACGGCCACCGCCACGCATGACACCAAGCGTGGCGAGGACGCGCGGACCCGTATTCTAGCACTGTCCGAAATCTCCGACGATTGGAGCGCCGCCGTTCAACAATGGGCACAGCTCAATGAACACCTGCGCACGAGCGGCGGCCGGCTCATGCCGAGCAGGGGACATGAATACATGCTCTACCAGGCCCTCATCGGCGCCTGGCCGGGGCAATTGGAGCCGGATTTTACGTCCCGCATGCAGGCCTATGCGCTCAAGGCCGCGCGCGAAGGCAAAGAACAGACGAGCTGGAGCAATCCGGATGAGGCTTATGAGCAGGCTTTGCAAAAATTCGTCGGAAGCCTCCTGGACCCCACGGCTTCTTCGGCATTCCTCGGTGCCTTCGCCGCCTTCGCCGAGCAGCCAAGACTGCTCGGCGCTCTCAATAGCCTGTCGCAATTGACGCTGAAGACGATGCTGCCGGGCGTGCCGGATGTCTACCAGGGCACGGAATTATGGGACCTGTCGCTGGTCGATCCGGACAATCGCCGCCCGGTAGATTTCGCGCTCCGCTCTCGCCTGCTCGCGCCAGCTTCCGCCGATTTGGGCGAATTGGCGCGCCGTTGGCCTGACGGGCAGATCAAGCTCGAATTGACTCGCAAATTGCTGGCGGTCCGGACCAAGCATCGCGTTCTCTTCGAGCACGGAAATTATGTCCCGGTCCCGGTGTCCGGGCGTCATGCCGGCCACGTGATCGCCTTTGCCTGGAGATATCGGCGGCAGGAACTGGTCGTTGCAGCGGGCCGCCATTTTGCGCCCTTGACGAACGGGGGCCGGCATTGGCCAAAGGACTGCCGCTTCGAGCTGGATATCGGCGGGGGGTATCGCGATGCGCTGTCGGAGAATTCAGCGGCCGACGCTGGAAATGTCGCCGCGCTTTTTGACCGGATGCCGGTTGCGGTGCTTTGCCGCGACTGAGCGGCGTTCCCCGGCTCAACGCACCTTTACCTCCATGAGGTTGGCGATCAGGTTGCGCTGCATCTGCGAGGTGCCGTAGGCCCACGTCTCCTATTGGGGGCGGCAAGGCGCGCGCCCGCGGTCGAGGCGATGGCGCCAGCCGCCCCTTTTATTTGCGGCCGGAACAGGGCACATATCGGCAACCGAAACCCGTTGGCTGGCAATGCAGCAAGCCGGGCTTCGGGCATTTTGCGCAATAGGATTATCTTGTTTTTTAAAAATCTTGGAAGGGTGGCCGAGTGGTTTAAGGCACCGGTCTTGAAAACCGGCAGGGGGCGCGAGTTCCCTCGTGGGTTCGAATCCCACCCCTTCCGCCAATCAAGCCCTTGTCCGACCCGGACTCTGGGATCGCCGCGGTGGCCCGGAGGCTAATAGTAGCCGGAAATGGTGCAATCCACGGCGGCCGCGGCCGTCAGATAAAACGTCATCGTCGGCTGGCGGCCCTGCTCAACCAACAGATAGGTATCGGCATTCACGACCAGATAGGCGTTGGACCCGTCGTCGCCGCCGACCGAAAACGGCAGGTAATTGCGTTGCATCGCGCGGTCTTTGCTCTGCCCGATCATGTTCGACAGATAGATCGCCTGGACAACCGTGCCGCTCGTCACATTGGCCCAGCACGAGACATGCCGGATCAGCATCCGCCCGGCGTCAATCGAAGGGAAAAACAGGACGCATTGGGCGCCCGCCTTGCACGTGCTCTGATCCAAAAAAATACGATGCTGGTAGGGATGCCGTGTCGGGTCCTGCGCGTTGGCGGTCGCATTCGTTGACGACCCCTCGAGCAACGACGTGCCGGGCACGGTACCGGCGCCGGAGAAAATACCGAAGCGAGATTGCACCTGAGATTCCGCGGCGGCAGTCAGCACGCCGCTCGACAATGCCGCGCATAGGACCAGCACCCGAACGACGCCACGCATCCCCGCCCACCCACTCACGACCCAATTATGTAATTATAGCAGCCCAATACCGGGTTCTTCAAATTGAATGCGGACGGCAGGCGCCGGTAACCACGTATAGGGTACCCTCTGCAAGGGTGCCGTTGCCGTTCCCGATGTGGCCAACCCTTACGCCACCGTCAATTCTTCACTAACCACGCATCCGGTTGGCCCGAAACCGTAGCTGGGCTCGGTTGTTCCATTTGCAGTGCAACGAAACGAAAGCCATTCCGTCATGCGCACCTCAATCCGGCGATTTCTACGCGCCCAATCCGGCGCCACGGCTATCGAATACGGGCTGATCGCCGCCGGTATCGCGGTGGCGATTATCGCGGTCGTCAATACGCTCGGCAGCCAGCTCGCCACCGTCTTCACCAATATATCGACGCAGCTCAAATAGCCCCGCGCGCAACCTTCGATTGATTATCAGGGACACCCGCGATCATACATTGCGCGTGCCGCTGGGATTCTGGGTGATCAAGGGCAGCTCAATGAGGTCGTCGAATGCTGCCTCCCAGCGCAGCAGGTCACCACGACCAAAACGGTAACAACGGTCTGAGCCGCGCGCACCCGCCGGAACCCTGCCGGTTGCCAGACAGCCGGTCGCGCACCTATATGACCGCGGTCGGCTGACCGGCGGCGACAATCCCGACACCCGAATTGACCCAACCCCGGCCGCGGGCCGGGCCCTTGAGCGTGGCAGAATGAACGATCGCATAACCGATACTCCCGCGCCCAAGGTGAGCTTCGTCTCGCTCGGCTGTCCCAAGGCGCTGGTCGATTCGGAACGCATCGTCACGCGCCTGCGCGCTGAAGGCTACGAGCTTTCCCGCCAGCACCAGGGTTCCGACCTCGTCATCGTCAACACCTGCGGCTTCCTCGACAGCGCCAAAGCGGAATCGCTGTCCGCCATCGGCAACGCGCTCAAGGAGAACGGCAAGGTCATCGTCACCGGCTGCATGGGCGCAGAGCCCGAAAGCATCTCGTCCGCCTATCCGGATGTGCTGGCGATCACGGGGCCGCAGCAATACGAGAGCGTGCTCGATGCGGTCCACCGCGCGCTGCCGCCGCGGCACGACCCCTTTCTCGATCTCGTGCCGCCGGAAGGCATCAAGCTGACGCCGCGCCACTACGCCTATTTGAAGATTTCCGAAGGCTGCAACAACCGCTGCACTTTCTGCATCATTCCCAAGCTGCGCGGCGACCTGGTCTCGCGGGATGCCGCCGACGTGCTGCGCGAAGCGGAGAAACTCACCGCCGCCGGTGTGAAAGAGCTTCTGGTAATTTCGCAGGACACGTCGGCCTACGGGCTCGATATCAAATACGCCGCGAGCCGGTGGCGCGACAAGGAAGTGCGCGCGAAATTCCTCGATCTTGCCTCAGCGCTCGGCGAACTGGGCGTGTGGGTGCGGCTGCATTACGTCTACCCCTACCCGCATGTCGATGAGGTCATCCCGCTGATGGCCAACAAGAAGGTGCTGCCCTATCTCGACATGCCGCTGCAGCACGCTGCTCCCGACGTGCTCAAGCGCATGCGCCGCCCGGCCTCGCAAGAACGGACACTCGAACGCATCGCGCGCTGGCGCGAGATCTGCCCCGACCTCACGCTGCGCTCGACCTTCATCGTCGGCTTCCCGGGCGAGACCGATGAGGATTTCGAATTGCTGCTGCAATGGCTCGACGAGGCCTCGCTCGACCGCGTCGGCTGTTTCAAATACGAGCCGGTGAAGGGCGCACCGGCCAACGATCTGGCGGCGCCGGTGCCCGACGAGGTGAAGGAACAGCGCTGGCACCGCTTCATGCAGGCGCAGCAGAAGATTTCCGCGCGCCGCCTGAAGCGCAAGGTCGGTACGCGCCAGCAGGTGATCATCGACGAGGTCGGGCCGAGCGTGGCCAAGGGCCGTTCGATGGCCGATGCGCCGGAAATCGACGGCGCGGTCTATGTGGCGAGCCGCCGGCCGCTGCGCGTCGGCGAGATCGCAACGGTGAAGATCGAGCGCGCGGACGCATATGACCTGCATGGGACCGCGGTGGGGTTTTAGTTCGCCGCCGTCACCACCTTCACCACCGCATCGGTCAATATCTTCAACTCCTCGATCGCGATGGTAAACGCCGGCGCGAGATAGACGACATTGCCGAACGGGCGCACGAACACGCCCTCTTCCACGAAGCGCGCGCGCAACGCCGCAAGGTCGTCGATGCGGTCGAGCTCCACCACGCCGATCGCGCCCTTTACGCGGACATCTTTCACGCCCGGCAAATCGCGGCAGGGCGCGAGCCCCTGCTCCATCGATGCTGCGATCCGCGCGACGTGGGCCAGCCTCGGCTCGCGCTCGAACAGGTCGAGCGAGGCGTTGGCGGCGGCGCAGGCGAGCGCATTGGCCATGAAGGTCGGCCCGTGCATCAAGGCCTTCTTGGGATCGTCCGACCAGAAGGCGTCGAACACTTTGCGGGTCGCGACGGTGGCGGCGAGCGGCAGCGTGCCGCCGGTGAGCGCTTTCGATAGCGTAATGATATCGGGCATGACACCGGCCGCCTCGCAAGCGAACATCGTACCGGTGCGGCCGAAGCCGGTGAAGATCTCGTCGAAGATCAGCAGCAAATCGTAATTGTCGGCGAGCGCGCGCAGGCGCTGCAACACGACCGGCTCATGAAAAAGCATGCCGCCGGCGCCCTGCACTAAAGGCTCGACGATGATTGCGGCAATCGTGTCGGCCTTGCGCGCGAGCAGTTCGTCCAGCGCGGCAAGATCGGCATCGCTGCGCGGCAGGTCGACGACAATCTGCCGCGGCAGCACGCCGGAAAACAGCGCGTGCATCCCTTCGTTGGGGTCGCAGACCGACATGGCACCCGTGGTATCGCCGTGATAGCCGCCCTTGAAGGCGACGAATCGCGTGCGTCCTTTCACGCCGCGATTTATCCAGTATTGCACCGCCATTTTCATGGCGACCTCGACCGCGACCGATCCGGAATCCGAAAAGAACACACGCGAAAGATCGCCCGGCAAAAGCCCCGCCAGCCGACGCGCGAGCCGCAAGGCCTGCTCATGCGCGAGGCCGCCGAACATCACATGCGGCATGTCCGCAAGCTGCCGCTCGACCGCCTGCCTGATATGCGGCTGGTTGTAGCCGTGACAGGCGGTCCACCAGCTCGCGATGCCGTCGAGCAACTCGCGCCCGTCGGCGAGCACGATGCGCGCGCCGTACGTGCGCGCGACCGCCAGCGGCGGGCTCGCCGTCATCATCTGGGCATAGGGCAGCCAGACGTGGCCGAGCCCTTCGGCATACCAATCCGGCACGGCCCCTTTTTTGCTGGTATCCTTCGCCATTCGGCGCTTCCTTGAGTCCGTCCGTCTAACCTGGGACCTTCTGATGCCCACGCTTGAGGCCTTCGCGCAAGCCAAACTCGACGCCCTGGAGCACGCGCATCTGCGCCGCGCTCTAACCGAGACCGTGCGCGAGGACGGCATCTGGGTCGAGCGGGCGGGGTGCAGGCTCTTGTCCTTTTCCTGCAACGACTATCTCAACCTGACCCAGCACCCGGCCGTCAAACAGGCGGCCATCGCCGCCGTCCAACGCTATGGCGCCGGTTCCGGTGCCTCGCGCCTGGTGACGGGAAACCATCCGCTCTATGCCGAACTGGAGGCCCGCCTGGCTCGCCTCAAGCAGGCGGAGGCGGCACTCGTGTTCGGCTCCGGCTATCTCGCCAATTCCGGCATTATTCCGGTGCTGATCGGGCGCGACGGGCTGGTGCTGGTGGATGAACTGGCCCATGCCTGCATCTTTGCCGGCGCGCAATTGTCGCGCGGCAAGGTGCTCAGCTTCCGTCACAACGACGTCGGACACCTGCGCGAATTGTTGAGCGCTCAGCGCCGCGCGCACGACCATGCGCTCGTCGTCACCGACGGCGTGTTTTCGATGGATGGCGACCTCGCCCCGCTCGCTGCGCTGCTCGATGCTGCCGACGCGCACGACGCCTGGCTGATGTCCGACGACGCGCACGGCATCGGCGTGGTCGGCGGCGGGCGCGGCTCGAGTTTCATCGGCAACACGCATGTGCCGGTGCCGCTGCAGATGGGCACGCTGTCGAAGGCGATCGGCGCCTATGGCGGTTATCTGTGCGCATCGGCGCCGGTGATCGACCTCATGCGCAACCGCGCGCGCACGTTCATCTATTCGACGGGCTTGCCGCCGTCGGCGGTGGCAGCCGCCATCGCCGCGCTCGATGTGATCGAGCGCGAGCCGGCCTATGCCGCCTTGCCGGTCGAAAAAGCCAAGCTGTTCACGCGCCGGGTCGGGCTGCCCGACGCCGTCAGCCCGATCGTTCCGATCGTGCTCGGCGAAGCGGAGGCCGCGCTTTTCGCCTCGCGCCTGCTTTTCGATGAAGGCTTCCTTGCCGCCGCCATTCGCCCGCCAACCGTGCCGGACGGGACCGCACGCTTGCGCCTCACCTTCACCGCGCAGCACCCGGTCGAAGAAATCGAGCGGCTGGCGGAACTGGTGCGAGAGAAGATTTTGACCTGATGACGATGTTTTCCGCAGCCTTGCCACAAGCTCTCTTCACCTCCCCCGCTTGCGGGGGAGGGAGCGCGAGCTGCTTGTGGCAATACCGGTCATTCACATGACCGCTTATTTCGTCACCTCCACCGGCACCGATATCGGCAAGACCTTCGTCACCGCCGGACTGATCCGCTATCTGCGCGAAGCCGGCCAAGCGGTGCAGGCGCTCAAGCCGGTGGTGAGCGGCTACGACTCCTCGGTGGTCGAGACCAGCGACCCGGCGGTGCTGTTGCGGGCGCTCGCCCGCCCGGTCACGGCGGACGAAATCGCGGCCATGGCGCCGTGGCGTTTCCGCGCGCCGCTGTCTCCGGATCTCGCCGCCGCACGCGAAGGCCGCAGCGTCGATTTCGACGAATTGACCGCCTTCAGCCGGGACGCCATCGCCGGCACAACCGGCATATTGTTCATCGAAGGCGTCGGCGGCATCATGGTCCCGCTCGACGGGACGCACACGGTGCTCGACTGGATGGCGGCGCTCGCAATTCCCGTCATCCTTGTGGTCGGCGGCTATCTTGGCACTATTTCGCACACCCTGACCGCGCTCGATGTGCTGGCGCAGCGCCGGCTTACGATCGCCGTGATCGTGGTGAGCGAGAGCGAGCGCGACACCGTCCCGCTCGAGGACACGGTCGACAGCATCGCGCGCTTTGCGCAAGGGGTAGAGGTCATCGGGCTGCCGCGCCTGCCGCGCGGGCTCAATCAACATCCCGCCTTCGCCCGCATCGCCGCGCTGTTGTAAACTGCGGCGTCACCCGTGGAGCAGCACGGTCTCCAGCATGGCCTCGATATTGATCATGCCGTGCAGCAGCATTGTGAGGATGGTCGAGCCCGAAGCCCAGCGGATCCAACCGAGCAGGAGCCCGGCGACGAACACCTGCGCGATCACGAACCAGTCATATTGCACATGCACGAGCGCGAACAGAAGCGCGGTGCCGACGATAGTCGGCCAGGCATCGCGCGGCGAGCGCAGCCAGCCGCGGAACAGAAAGCCGCGAAACAGCGTCTCCTCGCCGACCGGCGTCACCACCGCGACCGCGAGCCACAGAAACGGCAGCAGGCCCTGTGCCCGCGCCGAGCGGTAAATCTCGACCTGGAAATCGGTGACAATGCTGCGGCCGGTCAGCACGCTGACGAGATTGCCGAGGACGATGAAGCCGACCAGTGCGACGAGCCCGAACACGACCTGGCCCCGGCGTGGCCGGACCCAGCCGAGATACTCGGCCGCGCTGACGCCGGTGCGGCGCGCGAACTGCACCAGGAGCGCCACTTCGACCGGTGTCGACACCGCGATAATCAGCGCCACCGCCGCACCGTTGCCGGCAATGTCCGCGTTGCGCCCGAGAGGACCATAAACAACCGACAGCACGACGAGCGCGGTCAATTGCCCCGCCAGCAAGGCGACGAGGCCGAGCCCGAGCGTCGCGATGCGCCCCCAGGGGTTCATGGCAGTGCTTGGCAAAGCATCGTTTGTTGTCGTCCCCGCCTTTCGCGGGGACGACAGCCGGTCACGGAATCAAAATCGACGATCCCGTTGTGTCGCGGCTTTCCAGATCGGCATGCGCCTTGGCGGCGTCCTTCAGTGGATACTTCTGGTTGACCGGGATCTTCACCGCCCCCGAGCCGACCTTGTCGAACAAATCCTTGGCGGTCGCCTGCAGGTCCTCGTTCTTGGCTACGTAATGGTTGAGCGTCGGGCGCGTGGCGAACAGCGAGCCCTTGAAC
>JAKAHJ010000128.1 GCA_021815055.1 Pseudomonadota bacterium
GGGCCCGGAGTTCGTGACGGGCCCGGGTCTGCAGCGCGTCATTTCATGCCGCGCTGCGCCCGGGACACGGGGTCCATCACCCGATCTTCCCCAGCCCCGGGAACATCTCCAAAAGCCACACGCTCACCTCGTTGACGCTTCCGGTCAGGAAGGCGATGCCGGTGAGCACCAGAAGCCCGCCCATCACCTGCTCCACCCGGCGCAGATATTTCTTGAAGCGCGCGAGGAAGGCGGCGAACGGTTCGACGGCAAAGGCCGCGATCATGAAGGGAATGCCCAAGCCCAGCGAATAGACGGCCAAGAGGCCCGCGCCCCTCGCCACCGTCTGCTCGGAGGCCGCGACCGCCAGAATGGCGGCCAGGATCGGCCCGATGCAGGGCGTCCAGCCGAAAGCGAAGGCGAGCCCGATCACATAGGCGCCCCAGAGGCCGACCGGCTTGGCTACATCCAGGCGCTTCTGGCGGTGCAGGAAGGCGATCGGCGTAAGCCCAAGGAAATGCAGCCCCATCACGATGATAACGACGCCTGCGACCGTCGCCAGCGGCCCCGAATAGGCGCGGATCAGCGAGCCGATCACGCTCGCGCTCGCGCCCAGCGCCACGAACACGGTGGCAAAGCCGAGCACGAACAGCGCGGCCGCGAGCACGGTCTCGCGTTTGATGCGCGGCTCCGGCTCCTTGTCGGCGAACCGTTCGAGCGACGTGCCCGCCAGGTACACCAGATAGGGCGGCACCAAAGGAAGCACGCAGGGTGAGAGGAAGCTAACCAAGCCCGCGATCAGGGCCGCCAAGAAAGTGACATCGCCATTCATGGGTATCTACATGCGCCAGCCAATATGGCGATGGCAAGGTCGCACTGACCGGGCTTGCGGAGATGTGATAAGCAGTTGACCGGTCCGGAAATGACGTGGAGAGCCGATTGCGCGCGCGAAACCTCATCACCGACATCCCGGGTATCCGCGTCGGCCATGCGGCCGACGCCGCGCTCGCCTCCGGTACCACGGTGGTCGTATTCGACACGCCAGTAACTGCCAGCGTAGACGTGCGCGGCGGCGGCCCCGGCACGCGCGAGACCGCCCTGCTCGACCCGGCGCAGACGGTGGAGGGGATCGACGCCATTGTGCTGTCGGGCGGCTCGGCCTTCGGCCTCGACGCCGCCTCCGGCGTGCAGGCATGGTTGCGCGAACAGGGCCGCGGCTTCCGAATCCGCGACGCGGTGGTGCCGATCGTGCCGGCGGCGATCATGTTCGACCTCATCAATGGCGGTGACAAGAATTGGGGCCGCTATCCGCCCTATCGCGATTTCGGCTATGCGGCCGCGGCCGGTGCGGGCGCCGATTTCGCGCTCGGCAGCGCCGGCGCCGGACTGGGTGCCACGACGGCCACCCTCAAAGGCGGAGTGGGCTCCGCCTCGGCGCAAACGCACGGCGGCATTACCGTCGGCGCGCTCGTCGTTGTTAATGCGGTCGGCACCACGACGATCGGTGACGGCCCGCATTTCTGGGCGGCGCCGTTCGAGCAGAACGGCGAATTCGGCGGGCGCGGCTGGCCGCCTCAAATCTCGGCCGCCGATCTCACCATCCGCGCCAAAGGCGGCCCGCAGGAAAACACCACGATCGCGGTGATCGCGACCGATGCGCGATTGACCAAGGCGCAGTGCAACCGCCTCGCCGTCATGGCGCAGGATGGGCTCGCGCGTGCGATCTATCCGGTGCACACCCCGCTCGACGGCGACGTGGTGTTCTCCGCCGCCATGGGCGACAAGCCGCTCGCCGATCCGCACTACGGCATGGCCGAATTGGGCATGATTGCCGCCAACACCATGGCGCGCGCGGTCGCGCGCGGAATTTACGAGGCCACCGCCCTGCCCTTCGCCGGTGCGGTCGCGAGTTGGAAGCAAAAGTTCGCGCGCTAAAGAAACCGCTCCGCGCGGTACGGCGCCGGATCGCAGAACGGCGTTTCGCCCGCCATCATTTCCGCGAGCATGCGGCCGGTGACGGGACCGAGCGTCAGGCCCCAATGGGCGTGGCCGATGGCGAGCCAGAGCCCCGGGAGCCCGGGCGCCGGTCCGATGACGGGGCGCGAATCCGGAAAGCAGGGCCGCGCGCCCAGCCACGTCTTGTTGTCGGCGCGCCCATCCAGCGGAAACAGTTCGCGCGCGCGCGGGACGACCCGCGCGAACTGCACCGGGGTCGGGGCCGCATCGCGCGGGGCGAATTCGACGCCGGTGGTGATGCGAAACCCCATCTCCATCGGAGTGATGACATAGCCGGGCACGGCGTCGAGCACCGGACGTGACAGCGCGGCATCGCCCTGCGCCTTGAAGTGACGGTGATAGCCGCGCTTGACCGCAAGCGGCAGCTTCAAACCGAGCGGATCGAGCAGGTCGCGCGCCCAGGGACCGAGCGCCACCACGACCTCGCGCGCATCGAGCGCGCCTTCGTCGGTCTCCACGCGCCAGCGCCGGCCGGCGCGATGCAGCGAACGCGCGTCGCCGGTGAGCGTGACGCCGCCGAGCGCGCCAAAGCGGGCGGCATAGGCGCGCGTCAGGCCGAGCGGATTGCTGATGCTCGCCGCCTGCGGCCAGAACACGGCGCGCGGAAAAATCGGGTTTAGCGAGGGCTCGAGCGCGCGCGCCCCGGCCGTGTCCAGCGTCTCGAAGGACAGGCCGAACCCGGCGGCGAGATCGAGCTCGCGGCGCAGAGCCGCAAAGCTCGATTCGGTGCGGTAGACTTTGAGCCAGCCGGTCTTGCGCAGGTAACGCGTTGCGCCCGATTCCGCCATCAGGGTCTCGTGTTCCGAAACCGCGCTGCCGAACAGCGGGCGAATGAGGTGCGCGTTCTCGATCAGCCGGCTGCGGCGCGAGGCGGCGCGGAACGCCATGAGCCAGGGCGCGATCCGCGGCAGGAAAGAAAGCTCGTAATTGGCTTCGCTCGCCCGTTTGAGCGCAATGCGCAGGAGCGCGGCCGGATCCGACGGGAAGGAGGGCGGGAATACCGTATTGGCCTCGATGATGCCGGCATTGCCGAACGAGGTCTGTTCGCCCACACCGGCACGGTCGACGAGCGCGACGCTCATACCCCGGCGGGCGAGATGCAGGGCGACCGAGGTGCCGACAATGCCGGCGCCGAGCACGATCGCGTCGGTGCGTGCCATATTGGCCTTATCTCCCATATCCGGCCCTACGGCCGGGGCTTTTATATGGAATGCCCAAGGCTTTGGCGCTATGACCCGGCGGCCACAGGGCCCAGCGACCGGCCGACGGTCGAGAAAAGGTGAAGCCCCATGGTTTGCCCGGGCCGAACATTGCCCACCGGGCCGCGCCATGTTACCCGAACGCCTCCTGACGCCTCTTGACACCTTTTGGAGGCCCGCCACATGCCGCGTCCGCTCATCATCTCGCCCTCGATTCTGTCCGCCGATTTCGCCCGTCTGGGCGAGGACGTGCGCGCGATCGACGCCGCCGGCGCCGACTGGATCCATGTCGACGTGATGGACGGGCATTTCGTGCCGAATATCTCCATCGGCCCTGGCGTGGTGCAGGCGCTGCGCCCGCATTCGCCAAAGACCTTCGACGTGCATCTGATGATCGCGCCCTGCGATCCCTATCTCGAAGCCTTCGCCAAGGCCGGTTCCGACATCATCACCGTGCATGTCGAGGCGGGGCCGCACGTCCACCGCTCGCTGCAGGCGATCCGCGCACTCGGCAAGAAGGCGGGCGTCACATTGAATCCCGGAACCCCGGTGTCCACGCTCGAGAACGTGATCGACATGGTCGATCTCGTTCTGGTGATGTCGGTCAATCCGGGTTTCGGCGGGCAGGTCTTCATCGGCTCGCAACTCGACAAGATCGCCGCGGTGCGGGCGCTGGTCGGCGGAAGGCCGATCGACATCGAGGTCGACGGCGGCGTGACCGCGCAAAACGCCGCCGACGTGGTGCGCGCCGGCGCCAATGTGCTGGTCGCGGGCTCCGCCGTGTTCAAGGGTGGAAATTACAAGGCCAATATCGACGCCATCCGCTCAGCCGCGGCGCTCGCGCGCGGAGAGACGGCGTGAAGTGTTCGTTCCTCATGGTGAGGAGCCGCGCGGCTTGTGCGGCGTCTCGAACCATGAGGCCCCGGAATCACCGCGGCAAAGCCTCGGCCTCTCCTTCGAGACGCGCCCTGCGGGCGCTCCTCAGGATGAGGAACTGACGTAGAGAACCACGACATGATCCCCCGCTATTCCCGCCCGCAAATGACCGCAATCTGGTCGCCGGAGACCAAATACCGCATCTGGTTCGAGATCGAGGCGCATGCCGCCGACGCCATGGCCGAACTCGGCGTCATCCCGAAAGAAGCGGCGAAGACCATCTGGGCCAAAGGCAAAGATGCTGCATTCGACGTCGCGCGCATCGACGCGATCGAGGCCGAGGTCAAGCACGACGTCATCGCCTTCCTGACCCATGTCGCCGAAATCGTCGGACCAGACGCGCGTTACATGCATTCGGGCATGACCTCGTCCGACGTGCTCGACACCTGCCTCAATGTGCAGCTCGTGCGCGCTGCCGACATTTTGCTGGCCGATATCGACGCGCTGCTCGCCGCACTCAAGCGCCGCGCCTTCGAGCACAAGTTCACGCCGACCGTCGGCCGCTCGCACGGCATCCATGCCGAGCCGACCACGTTCGGGCTCAAGCTCGCACAGGCCTTCGCCGAGTTCGCGCGCGCGCGCCGCCGGCTGCATGCCGCGCGCGAGGAGGTCGCCACCTGCGCCATTTCCGGCGCCGTCGGCACCTTCGCGCAGGTCGATCCGCGCGTCGAAGCCCATGTCGCCAAGGCCATGGGGCTCAAGATCGAGCCGGTCTCGACCCAGGTGATCCCGCGCGACCGCCACGCCATGTATTTCGCCACGCTCGGCGTCATCGCCTCCTCGATCGAGCGGCTCGCAATCGAAATCCGCCATCTGCAGCGCACCGAGGTACTGGAGGCGGAAGAGTTCTTCTCCGAGAAGCAGAAGGGCTCCTCGGCGATGCCGCACAAGCGCAATCCGGTGCTGTCGGAAAACCTGACCGGGCTCGCGCGCATGGTGCGCGCCTATGTCACGCCGGCGCTGGAGAACGTGGCGCTCTGGCACGAGCGCGATATCTCGCATTCCTCGGTCGAGCGCATGATCGGGCCGGACGCGACCGTCACGCTCGACTTCGCGCTCGCCCGCCTCACCGGGCTCATCGACAGACTGGTGGTCTATCCGAGCAACATGCAGAAGAATCTCGACCGGCTCGGCGGGCTCGTCCACTCCCAGCGCGTGCTCATCGCACTAACGCAGAAGGGCGTACCGCGCGAGGATGCCTACCGGCTGGTGCAGCGCAACGCCATGAAAGTGTGGGGCGGCGAAAAGGACTTCCTCGCTTTGCTCAAGGCCGACCCAGATGTGCGCGCCAGGCTTTCCGATCAAGAGCTCGAAGCCAATTTCGATCTCGATCATCACTTCAAATATGTCGACACGATCTTTCACCGGGTGTTCGGGAATACGTGATCTTTCCGCATGGCCGCCGCGAAATCTCCGACCATTGTCGTCTTCGACTCCGGCGTCGGCGGCCTCACCGTCTTCCGCGAGGTCAGGCGGGCGCGGCCGGACGCGAACTACGTCTATGTCGCCGACGACGCCTGTTTCCCCTATGGCGCCCAGCCCGAAGACCTGCTGATCCGGCGCGTCACCGACGTGATCGGCGAGACCATCGCGCGACACGCGCCCGATCTCGTGGTGATCGCCTGCAACACGGCCTCGACCATTGCGCTTGCCGAATTGCGCGCGCGCTTTTCCGTGCCCTTCGTCGGCACCGTGCCGGCGATCAAGCCCGCCTGCGCGCAATCGAAGTCAAAGCGCATCGCCGTGCTCGGCACCTTAGCCACCGTCAGCCGCGAATACACCCGCGCGCTGATCCGCGAATTCGCCTCGGGCTGCGACGTGGAACTGGTCGGCTCGCCCAAGCTCGCGAGCTGCGCCGAAGCCGAATTGGCCGGCAGCCCGGTGCCCGATGCCGAGATCAAAGCCCAAATCGCCGCCTGCTTCGTGGACGGCGATGGCCGACGCACCGACACCGTGGTGCTCGCCTGCACGCATTATCCGCTGCTGGTCGAGCGCTTCCGCGCCAATGCGGCCTGGCCGGTCGACTGGCTCGATCCGGCGCCGGCGATTGCGCGCCGCGTAGCCGATCTGTTGCGCGCGCGCCTGCCGTCGCCGGAACCGGCGTCGCCGCCTCAGATCGTGTTCACATCGGGCCGCGCTCCCTCGCCTGCGCTCGCCGCGGCGCTCGCGAAGTTCGGATTCTAGCCAACAAAAGCGTGCGCGCGGATCTCGATCGCGCCGCGCCAGATCATGTCGACCGCCACATAGAAGATGATGGCGAGACCCACGTAAGCGATCCAGCGATGCCGGTTCAGGAGCCGCGCAATGAAACTCGCGGCGACACCCATCAGCACGATCGAAAGCCCTAAGCCGAACGCCAGTGCGATCGGGTGCTCGCGCGCGGCGCCGGCCACCGCCAGCACATTATCGAGCGACATCGAGACGTCGGCCACCACGATCTGCCACGCCGCCTGCGCGAAGGTCTTGCGCGGCATATTGGGCTCGTCCTGCAAGAGAGCAGCCTCGGTATCCTCGACGCCGGGCCCGCGCAATTCGCGCCACATTTTCCAGCTCACCCACAAGAGCAGGATGCCGCCCGCAAACAGCAGTCCGACAATGGCGAGAAGCTCGACGGCGACGCCGGCAAATGCGACGCGAAGCACCGTCGCCGCAACGATGCCGACCAGAATGGCGCGTGATCGCTGCTCTTTCGGCAGACCGGCGGCGGCGAGCCCGATCACCACGGCATTGTCGCCCGCCAGCACCAGGTCGATCACGATCACCTGGGCGAAGGCCGCCAGCACCTCGGGCGACATGAGATAGCCAAGGTCAATCATGCGATTCGTTCCGGGTTGACATTGGCCTGACGTATTCGACCACCGGTTCGATCTCGCCGAGGATGGCCGCGGCGCAACCGATCAAGGTGAAAGCACCGACCACGTCCCAGGCCATAACGCCGCGCGGCGCGCCCACCCAAGGCCGTAGACAGGCGACGAGGGCGACAACCGCCGCCGCCGCCAGCGACCAGAGACTGAAGGCCGGCAGCACCACTGGCCAAGGCAACAGGGCAAGCATAACGACCAACCCCGCCAGCAGGGTTACGACAAAGGCAAGAATCGGGATGGCGGATTCGCCCGCCGCAGGTCGACGACTGCGAGATTGAGGGGATGAGAGGAAATTCGGTCGGTGCATCGGGCCCATCCTGATATCGGTATCAGTCCGACATCGCAGTCCTACGACTGCCAGAGGGGCCCGGCCTGACTGCCTGGATATGCCCCGCCGCAGGCCTCCCCGCAAGGCCCGATTACGTCCATTTTGCCGCAGGTCGCCCCCTCCCGGTCGCCGCGGGTATTTGACAGAAACCGCGTTTCACCCTAGATACCCCGGCACTGCGCGGGCCTCGATCGGCCCGCGCGGCGTTTCGCGACCCCTGGCAAGGCCTTGCGCTTTCGAGGCTTTTCCTGTCGGCGCCGGGGTGACCCGGCGCAGAGGAGGGCGCGGTTCCTCACCAATCAACGCTGACAAACGCGAGGACGCGATGACCAAGCGCATGGAATCCAAGTACAAGATCGACCGCCGGATGGGCGAGAACATCTGGGGTCGCCCGAAGAGCCCGGTCAACCGGCGCGAATACGGCCCCGGCCAGCACGGCCAGCGCCGCAAGGGCAAGCTCTCCGACTTCGGCGTGCAGCTCAGGGCCAAGCAGAAG
>JAKAHJ010000129.1 GCA_021815055.1 Pseudomonadota bacterium
CGACCAGCCCGCCGCCTTCGTCGCGGTCGAGCAGATGATGGCCGCAGGAGAGCCAGAAGTCGTTCATTTTTGCTCTCGTTCGGCCATGGCGACGAGATCGACTCGCTCGCCCGGCTGCGCATCGTCCTCCCCCTCGACTTCGAGGAAGGAAAAGGCGCGCGCGGGCTTGCGACCATTGCGCGGACGTAAGGTACGGAAAGTCTCGCGCAGGTCGCCGTCCTCGCAGCGGCGGTGCACGGCGATCAGCGTATCCTGCGGCTGACTGCAGAGCGACTCCGCGAAGGCGACCTCCTCTTCCGCCGCCGCGCGCGCCGCCGCGACATCGGGCGCGCCGAAGTGGCGCTGCAACTGCTCCGACAGCATATCCACGAGTCGCGCGCGGTCGGTCGCGCTCGCCTCCACGATCTGCACCAGCGTCGACCAGCCGAGCGATTGCACGCCGAGAAAGCCGCCGCGAAATGCGGAGCGCACCTTGCCTTCGAGCGTCGCGGGATCGGCCGGCCAGAACGCAAAAGCGCCGGAAACCGCCCATTCGCCGGGCTCGGCCGCGCGCTCGAACACGAAAGTGTCCGAGGAATCCAGCCTTATGGTGCGCAACAGTTTCACGAACGCGGCCCCCTGGCCGCCGGATCGTACCACGAGGGCTGCGCCAGCCGCGGCAAAAGTTGCAGGCGTTCGGCGCCGGCTGTGTCCATTCGGCGCACGAGCAGGTCGCCATTGTCATCGAGGGCGCGGCTGAGGCCCCGTTCGCGCGGCAACCGCTCCAGATAGGATTTCGCCACAGCGGCGAAGCCGCTCTCGTGCCAGGCATCGAGCGCGACCATGAAATTGCGCGCGAAGCTCTCGACGAGCTGGCCCGACATCACGTCGCTGAAGCCCTCCTCCTCGAGCGCGGTGACGAGCGGATTGAGGCCCGGCTCCTCCAGCATCGATACGGTGCGGATCGTCCCGCCGAACACGAGCCCGGCCGGAACTTCGTTTTCTTCGGCGTTGTCGGGCCAAGCCAGCCTCCCACCGCCGACCAAGCCGCCATTGACCTTGATCGCATCCGGCCAGTCTATGGTGACGGCGGTTTCGGGCTGCGCATGCGCAATCAGCGCGTCGGTCAGGGCCGTCATTCCGGCATAGAGGGCACGCCGCGCCGTCGCGAGCGGCTCTTCCGGTTCCAGCACCAGCGCGAACTCGGCGAGATCGAAGCGGCCGACATGGACCAGGGTTCCAGCGCCCTGCTCGGCCGCCACGGCGACGGCATGCTCAAAAGCGTCGCCAAGCTCGCGCAGACGCACCGGGGTGAACGGCGGCGGCAGCCGTATGTCGGCCGGATTCCGCATCCGCGCACGGGGCGTCTCGATCGCCATGGCTCCTGGCTCACCCTTTCCTGTTCGAATGATAATAATTATAGCTTGTAATTATAGCCTGGGGGCGTCCCGAGGCCAGAGGCGCTAGAAGGCCGATCGATGGCGGACAAGCCACGCAACATCCTGATCTGCTCCTGCGAGGACACTATGCCGCTCGCTGGGGTGACGGTGCGCCGTGTTTGTGCGGATGCGAAGGTCGCGGAGGGCCGCCAGTTCTGCCGGGCCGAACTCGATCGCTTTCGCAAAGTCGCCGCGACTGGCGAGCCGGTCACGGTCGCCTGTATCCAGGAGAGCCCGCTTTTCCGGGAAGTCGCCGGCGAAACGGCCGGCGCCGGCCCGATCGCCTTCGTCAATATTCGCGAGACGGCCGGCTGGTCGAAGGATGCGGACGCCGCCGGTCCCAAAATGGCGGCGCTGATCGCGGCGGCGGCCGAAGCCGCGCCGGAAGTTCCCTATGTCAGCTTGGAAAGCGAAGGCGTCACGCTCATCTACGGCAAGGACGAGCGCGCCTTCGAGGCCGCCGATCTTCTGAAGGATCATCTCGACATCACGGTGCTCTTGAAGCCGGAGGCCGATGTGACCCCGCCGCGCGCGACCGGTTTCCCGGTGGTGCAAGGCAGCATTCGTGCCGCCAAGGGGTATCTCGGGAATTTCGAACTGGTCGTCGACGATTATGCCGTGCCGCGGCCCTCATCGCGCGATGCGCTGCGCTTCGGGCCGGCGCGCAACGATGCGGTGTCGCGCTGCGACATCGTGATCGATCTCTCCGGCGGCGCGCCGCTGTTTCCGGCGGCCGACCTGCGCGACGGCTATCTGCGTGCCGATCCGGGCGATCCGGCCGCGGCCGCGCGCCTGGCGTTGAAAGCGCGCGACCTCACCGGCTCCTTCGACAAGCCGCGCTACGTGAATTTCAGCGCCGACCTGTGCGCGCATGCGCGCTCGAAGATCGTCGGCTGCCATCGCTGTCTCGACCTCTGTCCGACCGGCGCGATTACGCCCGCCGGCGACCATGTCGCCATCGATGCGAAGATCTGCGCCGGCTGCGGCCAATGTGCGAGCGCCTGTCCGACCGGCGCCGCCGCCTACGCACTGCCGCCGTCCGACGCCCTGCTGCGCAAGCTGCGCACGCTGCTGTACGCCTATGCGCAGGCCGGGGGCAAACAGCCGATCGTCATGTTCCATGACGGCGCGCACGGGCTCGACATGGTCGACGCCTTGGCGCGCTTCGGCGACGGTCTGCCGGCCAATGTGCTGCCGGTCGAGGTGAACGAGGTAACGCAGATCGGCCTGGAAGCCATTGCAGCGGCGTTCGCCTACGGTGCGAGCGCCGCGCGTATTTTGACGCGCGCAAAACCGCGCCACGACATCGCCGGGCTTTACAAGACGATTGCGCTCGCCGAGCCGATCCTCTTCGGACTCGGCTTCGACGGCGCGCGCATCGCCACCATAGAAACCGACGATCCCGATGCGCTCGGGGACACGCTGCGCGCCATCGCGCCGATGGACGGCGCGAGCAAGCCCGCCGCCTTCGCCGCCGTCGGCAACAAGCGCGAGCTCGCGCGGCTTGCCTTGCGCGAACTGCATGCGGCGGCGCCCGCGCCGGTCGACCTGGTGCCGCTGCCGGAGGGCGCCCCGTTCGGTACGATCGAGGTGAATGTCGAAGGCTGCACGCTATGCCTGTCCTGCGTGTCGGCCTGCCCCACGGGCGCGCTCGGCGACGACCCCGAGCGGCCGATGCTGCGTTTCTCGGAAGACGCCTGCGTGCAATGCGGGCTGTGCACGGCGACCTGCCCGGAGAAGGTGATCGGCCTCAAGCCGCAGATCGACTTCCGCGCGGCCACCGCCCTAAGCCGCATCATCAAGCAGGAAGAACCGGCCGAATGCATCCGCTGCGGCAAGGCCTTCGGAGTGAAAAGCACCGTCGAGCGCGTGGTCGCCAAGCTCGAAGGCAAGCACTGGATGTTCAAGGATTCGAAGAAGCGGCTCGACGTCATACGCATGTGCGAGGATTGCCGCGTGAACGCGATGATGGAGGAGAACTTCGATCCGTTCGCCGCGCAGGCGCGGCCCAAGCTGCGCACCAGCGACGACTATCTGCGAGAGCGGGAAAAAGGCGAGGGCTGAGCCATTCGCTCTGCCGTCATCATCCGCGAAGGCGGATGATCCAGTACTCACCGCGTTTCTATTTTAGTGATGCAGGGGTTACTGGATGCCCGCTTTCGCGGGCATGACGGCCCTACTTCGTCGCCTTCTTCAGAAACTCCACCAGCGCCTTGCGGTCGTCGGGCGAGGTGATGCGTTGCTCCGGCATCTTGGTGCCGGGTGTGTAATGCGCCGGGCCGATCTCGAACAGTTTCGAGATCGTCTCCGGGCTCCACACGATGTCGAGCCGCTTGAGCGCGGGCGAAAAGTTGTAGCCCGGCAGCGTCGCGATCCTGCGGCCGAACACGCCCGCCAAAGTCGGGCCGGCCCTGTTGCCCTCGTCGGGCGAGAGCGTATGGCAGGCGACGCAGGCACGGAACACCTCGGCGCCGTGATCGCCCACATAGGCGGCGAGCGGATCGGACGGCGCGCCGACAACGACGGAATCGATCGGTTCGCCGGTGACGGCATTCCAGCGCCGGATCGCGCGATCGGTGCCGCCCGTGAGCAGAGTCCGGTTGTCGGGAAAAAAGGCCACCGACCACACCGGCAGGCCGGGCCCGACCAGCGTGTGCGTGACCTTGCGCTCGGCACGCTCGATCACGGCGACCGAGCCGCGAATGCCGGCCGCGGCGACGCGCTTGCCGTCTCCCGACAATGCCAGCGCGATGATCGGCGTCGCTTGCGCCTGCACCTCGCCGCGCACCTCGCCCGTACCCGACAGAAAATACACTTTGCCGTCGGCCCCGGCGGCGAGAATCTCACCGTCCGGCGCGATCGCCACCGCATTCAACGGTGTCGGCAGATTGCGCACGACGTCCGATCCGCCTGCGAGCGGCCAGATGCGTAAGCTCGCATCATAGCCCGCGCTCACGACGTTCCTGCCGTCGGGTGCGAAGGCGACGCCGTTGACATTCTGCGTGTGGCCTTCGAGCACGCGCGGCGCACCGCCCGCGAGCGGCCATAGCCGCACAGTGCGATCCCAGGCGGCCGACGCAAGCGTTGCGCCGTCGGGCGACAATGCGAGCGCGGCGATCGGTCCTTTATGCCCGTGGAGCACCGTATCGGGCACAGCGCGCCCGGCCGTCCAAAGCGCGATGTGGCCATCGGCGCCGGCGGTGGCGATGCGGCCGTCTTTGAGCCAGACCACCGCGTTCACCGCCGCGTCGTGGAAGCGCATCACCTGCTCGGCCGCATTGCGCGCGAGCGACCAGCGGATCGCGGACGTGTCGAAGCTGCCCGACACCGCCTCTTTGCCATCGGACGAAATTGAAAGCGCGCGCACCGGCCCGCCATGGCCGCGCAATTGCGCCTGCGCCAATCCGGATGGAAGCGCCAACAGAAACAGGGCGACGATCGCACGCTGCATCGAAACCGCCATGGCGACGTTCATCACAGCGTGAGAATAGGACGGAAATGCGTTGGCCGGCTATTGCGGTTCCGCGAACTTTCCGAACTCCCGCACCACGCGCTCATAGGTCGCGCGCTTGAACGGCACCACGAGATCGGGAAGCTCCGCCATCGCCACCCAGCGCCAATCGATGAATTCCGGCGGATGATGGCCGCCGGCGGGAGCTGTGATGTTGATCTCGCGTTCCTCGCCGGTAAACCGCAGCGCAAACCATTTCTGCTTCTGCCCGCGATATTTGCCGCCCCAGGCCTCGCCGACAATTTCGCGCGGAATGTCGTAAAAGAGCCATTCCGCGATCTCGCCGAGCTTCTCGACCGAACGAATGTTGGTTTCCTCGTAAAGCTCGCGCAGCGCAGCCTGGTAGGGATCCTCGTTGTCGTCGATGCCGCCTTGCGGCATCTGCCAGACATGCGTGGCGTCGACGTGTTCGGGCCCGCCGGCGCGGCGGCCCACGAAGACGCGGCCGCGTGCATCGAGCACCATGATGCCGGCGCAGGGCCGATAGGGAAGGGATTCGAAGGGGGGCATGGCTCAGCTCGACTTCGCCCGCATCGCCACCATGGTGATAGGCACCAGCACGAAGCCGCGGTCTTCCACCGCCTTCGCCCACGCGGCGATGCGCGCGATCGTGGCAGGCTGCGCGGCGGCGAGGCCGACCGCGCTGCCGTTTTCGCGCGCGGTCAGTTCGAGGCGCGCGAGCGCGCGATCGATCTCCGAGGGCGTCGGCACAGAATCGAGCACGATATCGGCCTTGGCGAAAGGCAGGCTGCGGCCGCCCGCGATCTGGCCGGCAACGCTGCGCGACGAGGAGCCGTCGTCGACATAGATCAGTCCGCGCTTGGCGGTCTCGGCCAGGATCGGGCCGATGGCCTGCTCGGCCGAGGAAAAACGCGCGCCCATATAGCTCACGACCCCGACATAGCCGCCGAACCGGCTCATCAGCCAATGCAGGCGGTCGACATTCTGGTCGGCCGACAGCGTGGTCAGCAAAGTCTGCGGGCCCGGATCGTTGTCGGGATAGTCGAACGGCTCCATGGGCACCTGCAGCAGCAGTTCGTGGCCTTCGGCACGCGCGCGGTCGGCGAGCTTCGGCAGGTCGGCGCCGTAAGGCGTGAGCGCCAAGGTCACCGGCTTCGGCAGGTCGGACAGTGCGGCGGCGGTGCCCGCGGCGCTGATGCCCAACCCGGCGACGACGATCGCGATGCGCGGGAAATCCTTGCGGTTCGCCGGCAGCACGCGTGGATGCGCATAAAGCACCGCAGCGCGCGCCCCGTCCGCGCCGACCTTGGGGATGGCGCCGTGCCGGGTGGTCTCCAGCAATTTGCGATCGACCGGCAGCTTCGGCGCCGCCGCTCCCGCGCGGGTGCCAGGCACGACGACTTCCTGGCGTTGGCCGCTCGAGCCGTCGATGATGGTGATGGTCTTCGCGCCCGGCGGCGGCGCGGGCGTCTGCGGCGGCGAGGCCGCGCTTGCGGCGGCGGGCTTGCTCTCGGAACCGTCGTGCCGGGCCTGATGAGCGCCATCGTTTTGCGCCGCGGGCTTGGTCGGGCCGGCCGACGGCAACCCCGTAGCGACCACCGCCACCGGCTCGCCGCCGAGCGGATCGTTCACGAAGGCCGCCCAGCCCACCACGACGAGACCGCAAAGACCCAGCAGGCCGGCCAATATCTGCGGCGCAGCAACGGATAGCTTGCGCGGTTTCTTGGGTTTGTCCCGGCCAAGCGGCGTGTTCAGGTCATCCGGTGGCACGGGCCCGATCCTCGCGAATCATCGCGGAGTCTAGCACGCGATGCCGTTACCTCTCTCCGTCTGCGAGGAAAGGTCGAAGGTGAGCTTGCCGCGCGGCCCGAACAAAACGGGACGGCTCGTCGCCGCCCCGCATGCATTCATGGATGCCGCCGGCCGTCAGTTCGGGACCGGCGCCTTCGGATTCGGCGGGAAGGCCGAATTCACCTGGGTACCGCGCAGAAGATCCTCGGCCATGTGCAGGGCCTTGTCGTTCTTCGGATCCGGCGGCACGTAGGACTGCGAACCGGTCTGCTCCTTGCCGGCATCGCCCTTGAGGTGGCCGCGCAGCGAAGCCTCGCCCCTGGTGTCGGTCTTGTTCTTCAGATCGTCCGGCACGTCCTGCAGGACCTCGATCTCCGGCGTAATGCCCTTGGCCTGGATCGAGCGGCCAGACGGCGTGTAATAACGCGCCGTGGTCAACCGCAGCGCACCGTTGCCGGAGCCGAGCGGGATGATGGTCTGCACCGAGCCCTTGCCGAACGAACGGGTGCCGACGATCGTCGCCCGCTTGTGATCCTGCAGGGCGCCGGCGACGATCTCGGAAGCCGAGGCCGAACCGCCATTGACCAGCACGATCAGCGGCTTGCCCTTGGTGAGATCGCCCGGCCGCGCGTTGAAGCGCTGGGTCTCTTCGGGGTTGCGGCCGCGCGTGGAGACGATCTCGCCCTTATCGAGGAAGGCATCCGAGACCGAGATCGCCTGATCCAGCAAGCCGCCCGGATTGTTGCGCAGGTCGAGAATGTAGCCCTTGAGCTTGTCCTGGCTCACTTTGGCGGAGATGTCCGCGATTGCCTTTTTCAGCCCGTCGGTCGTCTGCTCGTTGAATTGCGTCATGCGGATATAGCCGACGTCGTCGCCTTCCACCTGCGAGCGCACCGCGCGCACGCGGATGACATCGCGCGTGATCGACACCTCGATCGGCTTGTCCTGGCCCTTGCGCATGATGGTGAGCTTGATCTTGGTGTTCACCGGCCCGCGCATCTTTTCGACCGCCTGGTTCAGGGTGAGGCCCTGCACCTGCTCGTCGTCGAGCTTGGTGATGATGTCGTTTGCCAGAACGCCGGC